>JAXDRN010000049.1:0-4004 GCA_034090985.1 Rothia sp. (in: high G+C Gram-positive bacteria)
AACCTGCAAAAACTAGCCGATGCGGTAGAAGAAGCCCTCAATGTTTCACGTGGAACATTCGCTACCGCTCCCGGCGCGGGTGCTGCCGGTGGTCTGGGCTTTGCCTGCCTGTCAATCCTCGGGGCCACCATGCGCCCCGGCGTTGAGGTCTGTTTTGAGCTTACCGGCTTCCACCGGGCCCTCGACGGCGCTGATCTTGTGATCACCGGCGAGGGAAAATTCGACGAGCAAACCCTCCAGGGCAAGGGTCCGGCAGGGGTTGCGGCAGAAGCCTCCGCCCGCAACCTGCCGGTTATCGCCGTCTGCGGAATCAGCGACCTTTCCCCCGAGCAGGCCCTCGCCGCCGGTTTTACGGCCGTCTACTCGGTGGTGGGCGATACCGCCGCCACCCTGGAAGAATCCCTGGCCAACCCGCGTCCTTACCTCCACGAACTAGCGGCCAGCATCGCCACCGCCCACCTGCGCTAGACCCTTCCCCTACTACGGCGCGAGGACTACTTTTTCTTCCAATACCCCTTGGCATAGCCGTGCCCCTTGGGCACGCCCAGCTCCCGCCGCGCCCAGATACGCACGGGGTGGATAGACCCGGACTCGCCCGCCAGCCAGGTGCACACTGACCCCTCCGGCAGGGGGTAGCCCATCACGGCCTCAGCCAGAGCCCCGCGCCGGGCAGAATCCACCCAGACCACCTCAAAATGCTCAGGAGCAGCAATCACCTGCTGCGAGGCCTCCCCGGGTACCTCAATAAAGGCCGCGCCCCGGGCGCTCGCGGGCAGACTCTCAATCCAGCGGGCCATACCGGGCAGGCCACTCTCGTCACCGGCCAGCAGGTAAAAGTCGTAGTCGTCGCTGATGGAGTACCCCGACTTCGCACCCAGAAAATGCGCGCTATCGCCCACGGCAACGGTGCGGGCCCAGGTAGTTCCAGCCCCGTGCTCGTGCAGCATGATGTTAATTTCCAGGGCCCCGGTGTGCTCATCAAAGCGCCTGACCGTGTATTTGGCGGTAGTGGTCGGCTGGCCCCAGCGGGCCTTACCCTTCTCAAAGGTCGGGGCAGGCAGCACCTCCCCCTTCTTGCCGGTTAGCAGGTAAACATACTCACCGACCAGCCCCTGGGCCTCAACCCGCTTACCGTCAGCAGGCTCAGCAACCACCCGCATGACGGTGGGGGTCAGTCTCCCCACCTCAGTCACCCGGTAGTGGGCGTAGCCGCCCCGGTACCTGCCCGACCTCATCGGCTGGGGGTAGGACGCCCCCGCCCCGCCCCGGCTGCTCCCGGCAGTTGGGGTGCGGGCTGGGTTCTGCACAGGGGTAGTCGCGAGCGCCGAACCCTGCCCGGCGGCGAGCGCCTTCTCTAGCTTCTGCACCCGCTTAAGTAGCCGCTTCTGCCCCTTCTTTAGGTACTTCAGCTCTGCCTTGAGGGTCTTGAGCTGCTTCTTGGCATCCTTGCCCTTGCCCTTTGTGCTGCCCACCGGCGTCCTTTCTCTGGCTACGACCAGCCCCTCCTGGCGCTGGCCAGCTCAATCTCTAGTACTTAAGTACTCTAGCTAGAATCCATACTACCGAGATATAGTTAAACCCATCACATCACTGTCGCTGTGAACACCAAAGGAGGTAACTATGACTCTTTCCCCTACCCCCGCCACTCCCGCCCTCAACCGAGCAGCAGGACTACTGATCTGGGGTGGAATTGGGCTTGCCCTCGCTACCTTTATCGCTGGACTGACCTACTCCGAACCCTCCTGGATTTTATTCAACCTTCTCCCTGCTACTTTCGGCGGCGGCATCATTGTTTTCAACCTAGGGCTTATCCTCGGTTTGGTCGCAGTCTACAAAGGCCAAGCCGGGCAGGTGCTGCGCACCTCCCTATGGCTGCCCATCTCACTGATAGGTAGCGCTCTTCTTATTTTCTGGGTAGGGGCACTCATTGCCCAGAGCGCTACCTTCTAACCCCCAGGAGCATACAATGTCAGACAGCACCCAACCCCACCTCACCGGTTTTCACACCACCGCCCCCCAACCCACAGGAGCGGCTACTACCTTCACTATCGTCGGTGTCGTCCTCCTCCTGGCCCCCCTAGCGCACCTGCTCGCTGTTCCCCTCGGCCTCCTAGGGGTGCCCGTCGCCAAGGACTGGGTAGAACTCAGCTACGACCCCTTTAGCGTCAATATCCTTCTTGCCATCGTGGCCCTAGTCCCCGGCTACTTCTGCCTCCTGGCAGCCCTACGCCGCGCCCCCTCCCTACCCCGCCTTATCGCAGCAGCCACCGCCCCCACCCTGGTACTGCTCTATGCCCTCTTTGCCGTCTACTACTACCTCACCAACGTCTAGTCTCACAGCGAAGCGATATCGCCGGGAGCGCTCGCAGGTGAGATGATAGAAGCTCACCTTATTCTTCACTACCGAGGGGGCCGCCTTGTCTGAGAGCCAGTCTGACTTCGTCCGTACACCGCCGCACGACGACACCGCCGAGCAGTCGGTACTGGGCGGCATGATGCTCTCCAAGGACGCTATCGCCGATGTTGTTGAGGTCATTGGCGGCGGGGCCGACTTCTACAAGCCTGCCCACGAAATGATTTATGAGGCCATTATTCACCTCTACGGGCACGGGGAACCGGCGGATGCCATTACGGTAGCTGATGAGCTAACCAAGCGTGGAGAACTGAACCGGATCGGGGGAGCAGCCTACCTGCACTCTCTGATTGCCAGTGTTCCTACAGCCGCTAACGCAGGTTTCTATGCTGAGATCGTTGCCGAACGGGCTATGCTCCGCCGGCTGGTTGAGGCTGGCACCAAGATTGTGCAGCTGGGTTATTCTGGCGACGGCGAGGCTGAGGCCCTGGTCAATGCCGCCCAGGCTGAAATTTATAGTGTCTCTGCCAATAACACCAAGGAAGACTACGTTCCCCTCTCTGAAGCTATGAACAGCACGGTAGAGGAAATCGAATTGAATGGGTCCCGGGCTGGGGGGATTCACGGTGTCCCTACCGGCTTCATTGAATTTGACGAACTGACTGCCGGCCTGCAGCCGGGGCAGATGATCGTTATCGCGGCACGTCCGGCAATGGGTAAATCGACATTTGCCCTAGACATCGCCCGGTCAGCTGCCATTAAGCACAATATGACCACGGTCTTTTTCTCCCTGGAAATGGGCCGCAACGAAATCGCCATGAAGATCCTCTCAGCTGAGGCCGGCATTAACCTGTCTGACCTGCGTAAGGGCAAGCTGGATGATGACCAGTGGGCTAAGATCGCTACGGCCATGGGCAAGATGGACTCAGCCCCCCTCTTTATTGACGACTCACCCAACATGACCCTGATGGAGATTCGCGCCAAGGCCCGCCGGCTCAAGCAGAAGAATAACCTTAAGCTGATTGTGCTGGACTACCTGCAGCTGATGAGCTCGGGTAAGAAGGTTGAGTCCCGCCAGCAGGAGGTCTCTGAGTTTTCCCGCTCCCTGAAGCTCATGGCTAAGGAGTTAGAAGTACCACTCATTGCCCTCTCCCAGCTCAACCGTGGCTCTGAGCAGCGCACCGATAAGAAGCCGCAGGTGTCTGACCTGCGCGAGTCGGGCTGTCTGACTGCTGATACTCGTGTGCTTCGCTCTGATACGGGAGCTGAAACAACGATGGGTGAGCTTTTTGAGCAGGGCGCTCAGGACGTCCCGGTATGGTCCTTGGGGGACGATATGCGTTTCGTGGAGCGGCACCTGACCCACGTCTTTTCTACGGGCGTGAAACCTGTTTATCGTTTAACGCTAGCTTCGGGTAAGACTCTGCGCGCTACCGCCAATCACCCCTTCTTTACTTACACAGGTTGGAAGGGGCTGGGTGAGCTTGCAGTCGGCGATCGTTTGGGCGTGCCCCGCCATGTTAACGGGCCGTCTGCCCGGACGCACTGGAGCGACGAGCAGGTCATTTTGCTGGCTCACATGATTGGTGACGGATCTGCTTTAGCTCGACAGCCAATTCGTTATGCATCTATTGATGAAGAGAACCTCTCT
>JAXDRN010000050.1:0-25901 GCA_034090985.1 Rothia sp. (in: high G+C Gram-positive bacteria)
CACATCCAGTTTTGCACCACTTAGTTTTGCTCCCTAGTTTTGCACCATGCTTGTGGAAAACTTCGGCACTGGATTCTTCCAAACCGTCTCAGCGATAGCAATCATTGCCGGTGGCCTCACAGCCCGCAAAGCAAATAAGGCCACCAGCAAGAAGAGGAACAGCAAAAAGAAATAGCTGAACCTTAAGGGGTGGGGGTGCGAAACCCCCACCCTCCACCACCAGTTTAGAAGAGGAAGCAAGCCATGCAAAAGGCCAATGACTACACCCGCGCAGGACACTGGTTTACCCTTGCGGCCACCACCGCAGCACTGAGCGCGGTGCTCTCACAAAAGCTCACCCCACTACTGATAGCCGCAGCAGCAGGCTACCTAGCTCACCGATATTACAACCTAGGCAAAAAGGACAGCTAACGACTATGCCCCGTGAACTTCTCAAGCGCAGCGGTATCGCCCATCTTTGGAGCAAAGACCCAGCCGCCGTATCGCGCTACACCCTCCCGGAGCCGGACGCCGTGGCTATCGGCAAAAACGGCAAAGAAGAATCCCTGTGGGAAAGGGCCACGATTGAAAAGTGGTTCACCGAGCAGTTCACGGGGCCAGGTCGCCCCAAGAAGAAAAGCTAGCCATGAAAGTTGGTTACGCGCGCGTTTCAACCCCGGCACAGGAAGAGAGCCTAAGTAGGCAGGCGTAGACTAAGAAGAACCATGACCTTAGATTCCCTGACTCCCCTGCCCGCTCCAGACCTGCCCGCCCCGGGCAGCGCCGTCCGAGTGGGGGCAGGCCGGCTGACCGACCCAGCCCAGCAGCAGGTCACCGAAGCCCTAGGGACCTTCAGCGCCCTCTTTGACCGGCTCGATCAGGGCCAGGACGGCCCGGCCCTCCTTGTTTCAACCAGCGGCTCCACCGGGGCCCCCAAGCAGACAGTGCTACCAGCATCTGCCCTGCTAGCCTCAGCCCGCGGCACCGAAGCTGCCACAGGCACCCACGAGGCCCAGTGGCTGCTGGCCCTACCCCTTCAGTACGTTGCCGGGGCGCAGGTAGTAGCCCGGTCTGCCCTGGCGGGCACCACACCGGTTCTCACCGCTTCAGTCAGCGAAGGCACCCCCTTTACAGCCCAGGATTTCCTCACATCCACTGAAAAACTCTCAGCCCAGCAGCGGCTAGTCTCCCTGGTTCCCACCCAGCTACACCGCCTGCTAGAAACCCCAGAGGGCAGCCTAAGGGCTGAAACCCTTGAGGCCCTGCGCTCCTTTTCTGGCATCCTACTAGGCGGGGCCCCGGCCAGCGCTGACCTGATCAGGGCAGCCCGCTCCCTTGCCCTGCCGGTAGTCCGCACCTACGGCTCGGCCGAAACAGCCGGCGGCTGCGTCTACGAGGGCAAGCCCCTGCCGCAGGTCAGAATCCACCTAGAAGCCAACCCCAGCGACCCCCAAGCGCCCGCCCCTATCTGGTTAGGTGGGCCCACCATTGCCAGCGGCTACGCCGAAGACCCCCAGCGCACCGGATCCCACTTCTTTACAGACAGGGAAGGAACCCGCTGGTACCGGACTGACGATGTAGGCCGCCTTGACCCAGCCAGCGGCCAGCTGATCCTGGCAGGAAGGTCAGACGATGTGATCATTTCAGGCGGCATCAAAACCAGCGCAGCCCAGGTAGCTCAAAGCCTAGAAGCCCACCCAGCTGTCCGAGAGGCCCTGGTACTTGGAGTAGCAGATGCCCGCTGGGGTAGGGTCATCAGCGCCGCCATCACCCTCAGCAGGCCTGAGCAGGCAGATACCCAGGAGCTCACCGAGCTACTAACTGAGCTGGTTGCAGAAGACCTGGGGCCAGCTTCAGCCCCTAAACTCCTTCTGGTCCTAGAGGAACTGCCCACCCTGCCCACCGGCAAGCCAGACCGGCAGGCCCTGCTGGCCCTGCTGAGCCAGGCATGGAAGGGAAAGCACAGCTAAATCAGGGGCCTGCTAAGAGGCAGAGAAACCCAAAAAGTGAGACAATGGTGTGTATTTGTGGCCAGCCTTAGGCCAATGTTTAGAGCAAACTAACAAGGGAGCTAGACCGTGGCAACAGTTGCACAGTGGATTGAAGGGGCCCGCCTTCGGACCCTCCCCCTAGCAGCTGCCCCTATCGTTGCCGGTTCGGCTGCCGCCTACCAGCTGGGCGAATTCATGCCCCTGCGGGCCCTGCTGGCCTTTCTCGTTGCCTTCTTCCTTCAGGTGGGGGTCAACTACGCCAACGACTACTCTGATGGGGTTAAGGGAACCGATGAGGTTCGGGTAGGCCCCCTGCGGCTGGTCGGCTCAGGGGCAGCTAGCCCGGGCCAGGTCAAGGCAGCTGCCCTGATCTGCTTTGCCCTAGCTGGCCTCAGCGGCCTGGCCCTGATCTACCTGGCCCAGCAGTGGTGGTTTTTAGCGATTGGGGCCTCAGCTGTGCTAGCTGCCTGGGGCTACACCGGCGGTAAGCACCCCTACGGTTACATGGGTTTAGGGGACCTCTTTGTCTTCATCTACTTTGGCCTGGTTGCCACCCTGGGCACCATGTTTACCCAAACAGCTCAGCTGACCCTAACCTCCTGGGTCTTTGCCCTGAGCCTGGGCCTCTTCTCCTGCGCCCTGCTGATGGCCAATAATGTACGGGATATCCCAACCGACCGGCTGGTGGGCAAGAAGACCCTAGCCGTCCGTCTAGGGGACCGGGGCTCACGGATTACCTATGCTCTAGAGATGGCCCTGGGCCTGGGCCTTACCCTGCTGCTGATTCCCAGCAACCCCTGGTTTGCCCTGGTCTTTGTACTGATCGGGCCCCTGCTCCACTCCTGCCTGCTGGTGCTCTCAGGGGCCCAGGGGCCCCAGCTCATTCCGGTCCTCAAGCAGGCAGGCCTTCTAGCCCTGGTCTATTCTCTGCTGGTTACCCTAGCTCTTGTAGTGCAGCCCCTAGAGATCTTTGCTGAGCAGGTTACTGTTTTTACCGGCTACTAAAGGCCCTGGGCCTGGCGGTTCTCTTCATCGAGCTGATCTTCCAGGGCCTGATTTTCCTCTTCTAGGCTTTGCTTCTTCTTAGGCTTGAGTAGGCGGTTGAAGTCTGCTGCAGCTGCGTCGTGCAGGCGGGGGAAGGCCAGGTAGCAGACCGCAAAACCAATCAGGGCGCCGAAGATGATGGCAAGAATCAGGCCCACCCCCAGGTAGTAGGAGGCGAAGAAGGCGGCGGCTGAAAAGGCTAGGCGAAGGCTGCTGTACTTGAAAAAATTCACCCCCCTATTCTACCTAGACTGCTCCTTCTTCACCCACTTGCCCCCGGCCCGAAAGGAGCTGCCCCTTCTAGGATGAAGGCCAGGCAGGTGGCTCTAAGGCTAGAAAGCATGGAAGAATAAGAGCATGGGTAGAGCTATTGTATTGATTGGTGGGGCAGCCTTACTGGTAGGCTTCTGGATTTACTCGATTCTTGACCTTCTGAATTCAGATGCTTCTAGGATTCGGGCCCTACCTAAGACGGTCTGGTTAGTCCTTCTTCTTCTCTTTCCCCTGCTAGGTGGCCTTCTCTGGTTCTGGCTGGGCCGCCCCAGGGACCAAAGGCGCCAGGCTCAAGGGCAGCAGGCCCAGCGGGCCCCAGATGACGACCCAGAGTTCCTCAAGTTCCTAGAAGCCAAGGCCCGCAGGCAGGCCCAGGATCGGCAGAAGGAGGGGAAGCCAGCAGACCAGGCCCAGCAGAGGGACTCTTCTGCTTCCTCAGCTGATTCCCCTCAAAATCGGGCAGATTCTACAGATTCCCCAGAGCCTACTGATCCTAGTGACCCTGCTGGCCCTACTGACCCTCAGTAGCCCTAGGGCAGCCTGCCCTGCCCCTCAGAAAGAAAACCCCCGCTAGCCTTCCTGCTAGCGGGGGTTTTCTTCTTGACTCCTCAGTACCTGGGTAAGACCTGGGCCCTATTCCCCTAGGTCCTCTGGGTCACCTAGGTCCTACAGGGGCCTAGGCCAAGCCTAGAGACCAGAGTAGGAGTGTAGGCCAGAGAAGTACATATTAACAATAGTGAAGTTAAAGATCAGGCAGAGGTAGCCGATAATAGACAGCCAGGCACTCCTAGGCCCTGACCAGCCCTGGGTGGCCCGGGCATGCAGGTAGGCGGCATAGATGACCCAGATAATGAAGGTCCAGATTTCCTTAGTATCCCAGCCCCAGTAGCGGCCCCAGGCCTTTTCAGCCCAGATAGCCCCAGCCCCCAGGGTGAAGGTCCACATCACAAAGCCAACCGCATTCAGGCGGAAGGAGAAGTTCTCTAGGGCAGTTGATGAAGGAATCAGCCGCATAAAGCCCAGATTGGTCAGACGGGTCTGCCTATTAGCCAGGATCTGCTTTTCACGGCTCGTCTGAACCAGCTGCAAGACAGCCAGGGCGAAGGTAATAGTAAAGACAGCTGAGGCCAAAACCGCAATAGAAACGTGAATGACCAGCCAGTAGCTTTGCAGGGCCGGCTTCAGGTGGCCAACAGGGGTAGCAAAGCCCATGGTGGCTGCGGTCATCATCAGCAGGGCCAGGCCTGATACCAGGGTGCCAACAAAACGTAGGTCCCTAAAAATCAGGAAGATCAGGTACACCAGGGTCACCAGGAAGGCGCCGGTGGTGCAGAACTCGTACATATTGCCCCAGGGCACCCGGTGGGCGGCCAGGCCCCGGCTGATCACGCCCCCTGCGTGAATCAGGCAGCCTAGGGCCAGCAGGGCTACAGCGGCCCGGGCAGCAGGCCGCCTAGCCCCTTCGCCATAGCGCATCTGGGAGTCAGCCACATAGGTTGAGATTTTCTGGCTGGCCTCCTTCCGGTAGGCCATGCCCCGCTGGCCGCTGCCCTGCTCATTTGCTGCTAGGCGAGCGCTGCGGGCCTGAAGAGGTTGGGTAGCTAGGGCTAGCTCTTCAGCCTCCTGGCTCTCTTCCTGCTGCTGGCCTTCTAGTCTGCGGGTAATCCTTGAATGGGCAGCAACATCCCAGGTAAAGGCCACAAAAGCCACCATGTAGGTTATGGCTGCAAGGTACATCAGTAGCTCGCTCCAGCGAGCTAGGCTCTCGCTTAGTTCTGGCATTCATCACTCGTTTCAAGCTGGTTGGGGTTGGAGCCTAGCGGCAGGCCAGGCCAGGGTTGCAGGGCAAGTTTAGGCCTCATCAAATTCTAGCCCCCACTTCTGGGCTAGCAGGTCAATGAGTACATCAGCTTCTTGGGCCAGGCGGGGGTCCTCTCCCCGGGCTAGCAGGCCAATTTCTAGGCGAAGGACCTTCTGCCCCTCTTCCTGCCCCTCCTGGGCCCGCACCCAGAGGCGGCGGCGGGCCACAAAGAGGGAGGTCATCAGCCCCACAAAGAGCAGGGCGTAGGAGATCATGGCCAGGGGGCGGCCGGGGTCGGATCGGATTTCTAGGCCGGCGTAGCGTTTAACACCCAAGAATTCGATACTTCCGTAGCCATCGGGCAGGCTGAGCTTGGTCCGCTGGGCGTCAAGGATCAGGCCGTTGCCCTGGGCCATGGAGTTCAGGGCGGTCAGTTTTTCTAGGTCAAGGACGTAGACGTTTTGGGGAAGGCCCTGGTCCAGGCCCAGGTCGCCTGTGTAGCTTTGAAGGACCAGCATAGGGTTGTAGAGGTCTGAGTCAATAGAGGTAGGGGCCTGGCCCAAGTTTTCCTGGCCGGTGGGCAGGAACATGCCCACAAAGCCTAGCTGCCCCTTCTGGGCGTCGGGAACCTTGAGTACCAGGGAGGAAAGGTAGCTGTTACCTGAGGGGATACCCACCACCGGCCCTTCGTAGGCAACTGACCCGTCTTCGTTGCTGATCCGAATAATGGGAGCGTACCCGTTACCTAGCAGGTAGATGCTGGTGCCTTCAAAGTAGATGGGTTGATTGACCTTCAGGGTTTCTTCTTCTACCTGGCCTTGGGCTGTAGTGAGGCTAAAGACCGCCTCGTAGTCGGTATCCTGCCCGTAGGTCGGTGAGCCCTTTTGCCGGTCGTATTCTACAGTCAGGGAGTTCAGGGTTGCCCCGTAGGGGGTCAGCCAGTCTGGATTGTAGTTGGTGCCGGGGCTAAAGGAGTCGTAGCTCATCAGTGAGTTGACGAAGGTTTCGCCCTCGACCACAATTTTTTGGCCGCTGTAGCCAAAGAGGGAGCCAATACCCATCGCCAGTAGCACCCCGATCAGGGCCAGGTGGAAGAGGATATTACCGAGTTCGCGTAGGTAGCCGCGTTCTGCCCCCACGCTTGCCTGGCCCTGCCCTTCTGGGCGGATTTCTACCCGGTAGCGGCGTTTTTTGAGCAGGCTGGCTACATCCTCAAGGGCCTGCTGGTAGGTGAGCTGGTCTTCAGTAGCCCCTAGGGGGATGGTCAGGCTCCGGTGCTGGGGCAGGCGGGAGAGGTTTTTGGGGGTTCTAGCCGGTGGGGCCTTGAGGGCCCGGGCGTGCTTGATAGCCCGGGGCAGGACGCAGCCGATGAGGGAGACAAAGAGCAGGATGTAAATGGCTGCGAACCAGGCTGAAGAGAAGACGTCAAAGAGCTGGAGTTGATCGGCAATGGGGCCCCAGGTGGGGTTGGCTTCTATGTAGTCATTGACCTTAGCTGGGTCTTGGATTCTTTGGGGGAAGACTGACCCGGGCACGGCGGCAACCGCCAGCAGCAGCAGCAGGAAGAGGGCGGTGTTCATCTTGGTAAGCTGGGTCCAGGCCCAGCGGAGCATTTCAAGGGCTCCTAGGGCTGGTGCTGTCTGTTTCTGGGCCATAGTTTTTCTGCTGCTTCTTTTCTATCTACCTGTTGCTTTGCCGGGAAGGTTTACTTAGATGGGTAGCTCGTAGACCGGCAGGGCTGCTTGAACCCAAGAGGTCAGGGCTGTCCAAAGGCCGGTGGCCAGCAAAATACCAATGACTATCAGCATACCGCCCCCTAGTCTTTGAAGAAGGAGGCGGTGGCGGCGGGCCCAGCCTAGGGAATTGACCCCCTGGGCTACCCCTAGGGCCACCAGCAGGAAGGGCAGGCCCAGGCCCAGGCAGTAGGCTAGGGTGAGGATAATAGCCTTCTGTTGGTCAGCTCCCCCGCTGTAGACCAGGCTTTGAACGGCGGCGAAGGTTGGTCCTATGCAGGGGGCCCAGCCCAGGCCGAAGGTAATGCCCAAGATCGGTGCCCCCCAGAGGCCGCTTGGGGGTTTAGCCTCAATTTTTCTGTCCCGCTGAAAGATATCAAAGTGGCCCATAAAGATCAGGCCCATCAGAATAATCAGGCCGCCTAGAAGCAGGTTAAGCCAGGCCTGGCCCTTGATCCAGGGCGCTGCCCCCAGCTGGGCTAGGATGACCGAGAGCAGAACAAATACCAGGCTGAAGCCGGCAATGAACAGGCTAATGCCTAGGAGCATTCGGATGCGGCGCTGCCGGTCGGTAAGTTGCCCGCCAGAAAGGCCGGTAACGTAGCCTAGGTAGCCGGGAACCAGGGGCAGCACACAGGGCGAGGCGAAGGAGACGAAGCCGGCGAGGGCGGCTAGGGGCAGGGAGAGCCAGAGGGAGCCGTCAAGTACGATATGACCGAAGTTAGGCACTGATCTGGTCTTCAAGCAGGGTGTTAATAACGGACTGGTCCAGCTGGCCTAGGATTCTTGCTGCTACCCGGCCCTGGCTGTCGCAAATAATGGTGGTAGGAACAGCCTGGGCCGGCACGTAGCGGCTGAGGGCAAGCAGGACCTTGCCGTTGATATCCCTGAAGGAGGGGTAGGGAACGCCAAACTTTTTTTCAAAGGCTGCCGCTGTTCCCTGTTCGTCTCTGACGTTGACCCCGTAGAAGTTGATCTGCTGGCCAAAGCTGGCGTGAAGTTCGTTGAGCAGGGGTGCTTCGGCCCGGCAGGGGGCGCAGCCTGCGTACCAGAAATTCAGCAGCAGGGGCTTGCCTCTCAGGTCGCTGGCCTTAAGGCTGGCCCCGTCAAAGAGGTCTCCTTCAAATTCGATGGGTTCGCCTCGCTGGTCCTGGGGGTATTCGGTCACTGAGCCGTCACCGGCAATGTAGCCCTTTGCGTCAGCAGCATTGGCCTGGTCAGCTAGGCTATCTGAGCTAGAGGAGCAGGCGGTGAGCAGGCCGGTGCCGCCTAGGGCCAGCAGACCTAGGGCCTGTTTACGGCTCAAAACTGGTGCTGGGCTCTTTTCCATGAGACTTTGTTCTTTCAGGTCAGCGGTGGTGGACGGTGTGTAGGGGCAGAAGGGCCCCAAAACTATTATGAGCCTGGTAACTGAATAACACCTGAGTACAGTTCAGCTGCCGGTTCCTGGTAGCTGATGCGGGGCCGACCGGGGGCGAAGATGTTATCGAAGCTGAAGCTGGTGATAGAGGCTAGGTTGCACTGGCGGGTTCGCGGGTCGTGGGGCAGCAGGGAGCCTTGGGCTGAGAGCCTGGCGATCCAGATAGGCAGCTGGTGGGAAACAATAATTGCTTCTGCCCCGTCCCCGCCCCGCTGGTAGGCCTTGAAGGCGGTGTCCTTGATGGCGTTGACCATCCGGTCAACCTGCTGGCGGTAGGGTTCTCCCCAGGAGGGACGCAGGGGGTTCAGGAGCCGCTTCCAGTGGGCTGGGTTGCCCATGACTTCCTTGCGGTCTACGTGCAGGCCTTCAAAGTGGTTGCCTGCTTCAATGACCCGCTCATCAAGGTGGGCTTTGAGGCCCAGGAGTTCTTCTAGGGGCTGGGCTGATTCGCGGGTCCTGGTGAGGGGTGAGGCGGCAAGGTAGACCAGGCGGGCTCCGGCTTCTTGGCGGCGCCTGAATTCTTCGGCGGTCAGGCGGACCATGGCCTGCCCTGCTGTGGATAGGTGGTAGTTAGGGAGGCGGCCGTAGACGATTCGTTCGGGGTTGTGTACTTCTCCGTGGCGCATGAGGTGAACGGTAATAGCTGCCTGCTGTGGTGTGCTCATAGTTTCTGGTCTCTCAGGGCTGGACTGCTAGGACTTGCCTAGCTGGCGAGTTTCTTCTCAATGATTTTAGCCAGACGGCGGGGATTAATCTGCCAGAAGTCTTTGACCTGGCCGTCTACGAGCAGGACGGGAATTTCCTGCTGGTGGCGGGCCAAGAGCTCGGGGTCATCTTCAATGTTGGTCTCCCGGTAGCTAAGGCCGTAGCCTGCAAGGACCTCTTCAAGGGTCTGGCGGGCAGTCTGGCAGAGGTGGCAGCCGGGTTTGGTCAGTAGCTCAATCTCAGGGGTAGGCATAGAACCACTTTAGCCCTTCTTGCTTCCGAAAAGGGCTGCAGGCCCCCAACCTAGAGAGGGCTGGGGGCCTGCGGCTAAGAATTTACTTCTTATTACGGCGCTGGTGGCGGGTCTTGCGAAGGAGCTTGCGGTGCTTCTTCTTAGACATACGCTTGCGGCGCTTCTTGATAACTGAACCCATTGGATTCACCTCACTTATTAAATAGTGGTCGATACCCGGCCGGCAGCAGCTGCCCAGGGGCAGAAGGCCGGTAGCTATCCGGGCGCTATACCGGTATAAACGCTCCAAAGCACACCCAGGGCATAGTCATGCCCTGGGAATGAAAAAACGCTCTGATGTCAAGAGTACAGGTATTTGGGGCCCTAGGGGACCACTTGCCTAGTATCTGAGAGCATTTTCTCGTTGTATCGGCCACATTGGGCCAGCTTGGGCGGGGCCAGGGCCCTACTGGGAGGGTTTGAGGGGTTGAATACTGGTCAGGGCTTCAAAGAGGTCTGGCTCTATAGCCTCCTGCCAGCTGCTGGGCAACAGGTCCCCGGTTTCTACATCTAGGGGTTCTAGGCTGAAGGTTGCTGAGCTGGCCTCCTGCTCTTCTAGCTGGTCTAGGCTAAGATCCTGGCCGCTGTCGGCAAAGCGGTCGAGCAGGTTTGCCCGCAGCAGGGCCTGGGCTAGGGCTGGGTCTTGGGAGCGGGCGGCATCTAAGATGGCCTGGTATTCCAGGCGCAGGCGGGTTGCAGTTGAGCTCCAGAGGGGAACCCGGCTTGATAGGTCAAAGCGGGCCTCAAGTAGGGCCTGGCGCAGGCTGGCGAGGAGGGCGGGAATCAGTGGGTTGCCAGAGAGCCCGCCCAGCTGGATGTGGAAGTCAGCTTCAAGTTCGTGGAAGTCGTTGATACTCGTTGCCGCATCTTGCATCTGGCTTAGGATTTCCTCTAGCTGCTGGTAGCGGACTGGATCCTGCCTGTCGTGGGCTAGGGCGTAGCCTTCAAGGAGCAGGCTGGTGTTGAGCAAGTCCTGCACTGGCTGCTGGGAGCTAGCTAGGTAGAGTCCTACAGCCGGGGCGGCAGAGACGGCTGGCTCTTTGACCAGCTGGCCGATGATGCTTTTCTTACGGCCTTCATAGAGGGTTAGGATCCCGATTTCTTCGTAGTATTTTAGGCTCTCTCTTACCTGGTTCTGGGAGATGCCTAGTTCACGGGTCAGTTTACGGTCATCAGGTAGGTTGTCACCCAGGGCTAGGGTGCGGTTAATCAGGTTGTTCTCGATCCAGTCAAGAAGTTGCTGATGGTGTGCCATAGGGGCCTGGCTTTCTGGTCTATCTGGGCAGGGGCTAGCTAGCGGGAGGTTCGACGACCCCAGCGAGTGAGCTTAGCCAGTAGGCCTCGCTCTTCTGCTTCTGGTTCAGGGGTTGGTCTGGGGCTGGGGGCAGCTGGCCGCTCTTCCTGGACTAGCTGGCTGGCAGGTAGGGGCTGCTGGTCTGCCTGCTGCTCTAGGGTCTGGCCAGAGTCCTGGTCTGAAACCTGGTCTGAAACCTGGCCAGAGTCCTGGTTTGAAACCGGGCCAGAGTCCTGGTCTGCCTCCTGGCCTGACAGCGCTTGGGAGCGCTGCTCTGCCCTCTCCCCTAGCAGGGCCGTCCCTAGGCTGCCTGTCTTCTGTGGGCTGGGGGTTGAACTTTCAGCCCAGCTGGCTCCAAGGGCTGCCAGGAGGGACTGAAGGCTAGCTGTATCGGGCCCGCCTTCTGCTGTATGGGGCCCGCCTTCTGCCAGGTCTTCATCCTGGCTGGCTTCCTCTGGCCCTTCATCCTCTGAGCTACCTTCAGCCAGGCTGGGTTTCTGGGTAGGTTCTAGCTGGGCGATGTCGTCCTGGCCTGGGGTCGGGTTCTGCTTCAGAACAGGGGCAAAGGGAGCTAGGGGGGTGAAGCTAATTCCAGCTGTCAGGTCCTGGAGCAGGTCTTGGGCCGCTGCCTCGGGTAGCTGGTCCTCTTCTTCAGTGGCCTCAGGGGCCTGGGCCCTATCAGTGGGAAGGTTTTCAGTAGCTTTATCAGTGGGAGCTTCCCCAGAAGGAAGGTCCTGAGTGGGAGCTTCCTCTCTAGCCTCATCAGATGGGGGCTCCTCAGCCCCAGGGGCTGGGCAGGCCTGAAGGGTTTGCAGCCAGGCAGCTGCCCCCTGCAGGGGTTCAGGGGTCAGGGAATAAAAACGCTTCTGCCCCTGAGCTTCTGTCTGAACCAGCTGGGCTTCGCGCAGAACTCTCAGGTGCTTAGAAACAGTAGGCTGACTGACGCCCAGCTCTTCAACCAGCTCACCTACAGAAAGGCGCTCACGAGAGAGGCAGGAGAGGATATGCCGCCGCGTGGGGTCAGCGAGCACAGCAAAAACGTCGTCTTTCATAATGACATCATATACACATATATACCCACAAAAACATGCAAAAGGCAGCTTCTTGTGGAGGGCTTGGACCTACCCTGCCAAGGGAAGGAACAGAAGTTCCCCTCTTGTACAGCGACTTACCTTCCCTATCCTACCCTTCCTCGTAGGGCCTAGTCATACCAGGGGTCCAAGCCCCAGAGGGGAAAGACCTCCTTGCGGGTGGCCATGATCGTCCGATCAACGCTGCTTGCCGGGTCATAACCAACCTCCCAGGAATGCCACCAGAGGTCTACCGGGTCGCCCATCAGACGGGGAACCTTAGTCCCATAGGTTTCAAGCATGTAGCGCTGCCAGGATTCAGGCGTTGGCATTCGCACATCAAGAGGCTGACCGGCTGCAAGAGCGATCAGGTGGGCCCAGGAACGGGGAACCACCTGGTAGAGGGCATAGCCACCCCCGCCGGTAGCAATCCACCGGCCCTCACAGATCTCTTCAGCAAGCAGGCTAATGTGGGCAGCAATTTCCCTCTGCCCGTCAATGCTCAGCTGCAAATGAGACATATCATCTGCCATATGGGAGTCACAGCCATGCTGACTCAAGATCACCTCAGGCTCAAACTGGCGCAGCAGGCTAGGAACAACAGCGTCAAAGGCCCGCAGCCAGCCTGAATCAGTGGTGCTCTCAGGCAGGGCAATATTAACAGAGGTTCCAGCAGCCGCCCCTTCCGGGCCCACCTCATTAGCAAAACCGGTTCCGGGGAAGAGGGTCATGCCGCTCTCGTGCAGGGATATGGTCATCACCCGCGGGTCATCCCAGAAGATACTTTGGGTTCCATCCCCGTGGTGGGCATCAACATCAATATAGGCCACCCGCTGAACCCCCTGTTCCAGCAGGTGGGCTATTCCCACAGCGCAGTCGTTATAGATGCAAAAGCCGCTGGCCCTATCCCTAGAGGCATGGTGCATTCCGCCCCCAAAGTTCACAGCATGCTTAACCTGCCCGCTCAAGATCGCTTCGGCTGCCTGAAAGGTTCCACCGGCTAGGCGGGCTGAGGCCTCGTGGACCCCCTCAAAGCCGGGGGTGTCTTCAGTTCCTAGGCCGCAGCTGGCAATGACTAGGCTTGGGTCAGCTGAAATTTTTTGAACCGCGTCAATATAGGGGTAGTCATGGGCTAGCATCAGCTGGTGAACACTGGCAACTTCTGGGGCTTCAACCTGCACCTGGGGAAGGTCAAAAACCCCAAGATCTTTGGCAAGACGGACGGTTGCATCCAGCCGGGAGGGATGCATGGGGTGGTAATCACCAAAATAGTAACTGGCCATAGCTGGGGTCCACAGAACCCTTACGTCTGTAGGTTGTAGACTGTCGGTGACACTCACAGAAACTACCTCCTTTGGTAAGTTAAGTCACATTTCCTATTAAACACAGAAAACCCCCACCAGCGCTATACCCGGCAAGTATGACGCGCGGACTAGGCTAGATTGAGCAGCAAGAAAGCGAGGTAGAGGATATGGGCCAGCAAGAACAAGGGAAGACCCCTCCCCTACCTGTCTATAAGCTCCTGAGGCTAGAGGCCCGCAGGCTCTTTGACCTACTCTTTGCCTCATCTTCATCACGGATCGCTATCGTAGCCTTCGTCCTGCTGATTCTTCTGCTCTCCCTCCTGCTCCACACCCCCCTTGCCTCACAGGACCAGCAGGCAGTTGCCTTCCACCACGCCCTCTTTACAGCTACCAGCGCTGTGACCGTCACCGGCCTCACCACCGTCTCAACAGCAGACCAATGGAGCTTCTTTGGCCAGCTGCTGATCCTTCTTGGCTCCCAGATTGGGGGTCTGGGCACTCTCACCCTCACCTCAATCCTGGCCCTGGCCGTAGGCCGCAAACTGGGCCTGAGGTCAAAAATCATTGCCCAGGAGTCGCTCAACATTGGCCGCCTGGGTGAGGTTGGCTCCGTCCTGCGCACCGTGGCCTTTACCTCGATGAGCATTGAAGGGCTCATAGCAGTCCTGCTCATCCCCCGCTTCCTGATCCTAGGTGAGAGCCTGGGACAGGCTACCTGGCACGGAATTTTTTACGCTGTTTCCTCCTTCAACAATGCCGGCTTTACCCCCCATTCTGATGGCATTGTCCCCTACGGCCATGACCTGTGGATCCTTGTCCCCATCTCTATTGGGGTCATGGTCGGATCCCTGGGCTTCCCGGTTATTCTGGTCCTGAAAAATAACCTCCGCTTCCGCTTCTGGAACCTGAATGCCAAACTAACTATCATTGGCACCCTGGTCCTCTTTATCCTCGGTTCATTTGCCTGGGCAGCCCTAGAATGGACCAATCCAAAGACCATTGGGGCAATGTCCTGGAGCGAGAAAGTACTTAACGCCGCCTTTGCCTCAATAATGACCAGGTCCGGGGGCTTCAACCTGGTTGATATGGCCCATATTCACCCTGTTACTATGCTGCTGACTGACCTGCTCATGTTTATTGGTGGAGGGTCAGCTTCTACCGCCGGCGGAATAAAAATCACCACCATTACCGTTGTCTTCTTAGCTATTTTGGCTGAAGCCCGCGGCGACCAATTTGTTGTTGCCTTTAACCGGACCATCCCAGATGCTGTTCTTAGAATCGCTATCTCTGTGATTATGATGAGCTCCGGGCTGGTTCTGATCGGCACCGTCCTGATCCTGCTGATTTACCCCACCAGCCTTGATAGGGCCCTCTTTGAGGTGATTTCAGCCTATGCCACCTGCGGGCTATCTACCGGCCTCTCAGCTGCCCTGCCGCCGGCTGGGATCTACCTCCTTTCCTTCCTGATGCTCCTTGGCCGCATTGGCACCATTACCGTTGCTACCGGCCTAGCCATGCGCTCCCGCCGCCGCCTCTACAAGTTCCCCGAAGAAAGGCCTATCATTGGCTAAAAATTCATCCCGCCCCTCCCACAACGCCCCGGTGCTGGTTATCGGCCTTGGCCGCTTTGGTTCAGCTACTGCCGCCCAGCTGGTGCGCCAAAATAAGGAGGTACTTGCCGTTGAGAAAGACCCAGCCCTAGCCCAGAAGTGGGTAGGAGACCTAACCCACGTAATTGAGGCTGACGCCACCGACATCAACGCCCTGCGCCAGCTAGGAGCCCAGGACTTTACCGCCGCTGTAGTAGGTGTTGGAACCTCGGTAGAAGCCTCGGTGCTTATCACAGCCAACTTAGTAGATCTGGGGATTGAAAGGATCTGGGCTAAGGCCATCACCCCCTCACACGGCAAGATTCTTTCCCGTATTGGAGCACACCGGGTTGTTTACCCAGAGTCCGATGCTGGGATTCGGGCTGCCCACCTGGTTTCTGGCCGCCTGCTGGACTTCATCGAATTTGATGATGACTTCGCCATCGTCAAGATGTACCCGCCGAAGGAGACCCACGGCTTTACCCTGGCTGAATCTGATGTGCGGGGCAAGTACGGAGTGACCATTGTGGGGGTCAAGTCGCCGGGCGAAGAGATCACCTACGCCACCCCAAGCACCCGCGTCTCATCCCGAGATTTACTGATTGTTTCAGGCCAGGTGGACCTGATTGAGCGTTTTGCCGCCAGACCTTAAATGGGGCAGGTATTTGCAAACAAGTCAGCATTGACTAAAGCCTTTAGGACCTAGGGGCTTGAGGGGCCGGAAGGGAATCTGAAAATTTTTCCCATTTTTTTCGGTTTGGAGGTGCGCAAATCGAAAAACTAGCATATAGTTATAACTACCTCTAAAGGTGCGAGTGATTACTGAACGGTCCGCGAACCCGTTCAAGTAGCTCAGGTTCTGAACATTTCTCAGGCGGCCCCCCTAAATCCGCCCGTTTCAGAACGTGAGCCCCCTCTTGAACCAGATCCCTACTGGATCAGAGGGGAGCTAAAGGCCAGTCCAATTCCCTAGGACTGGCCTTTAGACTATCCGGGGCCCCCTTCCTAGATGCTTCCAGGAAGGGGGCCCCGCTTTTTCTTAAGCCTGCCGAGTAGCCCGCATACTAGTACACCTGTCCCCAATCGTGGGGACAGACCCCCGGCCTGCCGACCGGCAGACCCATCCCCCCAGCTGGGGACGGATCGGCCGGCAGACCAGCTGGGCAGGCCGGCCAAAGACCCCACAGGCTAGGGGTTCAGCTGCTGCTCTAGCTCCCAACTACGCTCCTGGCAGGCCTCCATAGCAGTAGCCGTAAGCTGAAAAAAGCCCCCGTCCATCAGGCTCCTAATAGCCTGGTCAGTTGTTCCCTGGGGGCTAGTGACCGCAAGGCGAAGTTTCTGGGGATCAGGATCAGCATCAAGTAAGAAACCGGCCCCAGCGACAGTCGCTGCAGCTAACTCCCTAGCCAGCTCAGCCTCAAGACCCAGCTGCTGGCCAGCAGCAGCCATAGCCTCAGCCAGCAAGAAGGCATAGGCAGGCCCCGAACCAGAAACAGCCGTCACAGCCCCCATCTGATCTTCCCTCACCTCAATCACCCGGCCCACAGAGCCCATCAGGGCAAAGGCAGCCTCCCGCTGCTCCTGGCTAAGACCCGGGCCCAAGGCCAGGGCCAAAACCCCCTTACCCAGCTGGGCAGGGGTGTTAGGCATACAGCGAATAACCGGCTGACCCTCAGGCAGAACCCCAGCAAGGGTCCTGATGCTAATACCAGCTGCAACAGAAATCACCACAGTCCCTGGGCTCAGGGCCGGAGCCAGCCCAGCAGCCACCTCAGCTATGGCATAGGGCTTGACCCCCAGCACCACCAGATCAGCGCCCTCAACGGCCTTCAGATTAGCCTGAGGGTCATCCTCCAGGGCATACAGGCTAAGGCCGGGCGCCCCCAGGCGAGCTTCTAAGCCCTCCAGGCTAGCCCTCGACCCCACAGTGGCCCGTACCGAGGCAGGATCCGCCCCGGCAGCAAGCAGGCCAGCTGCCAGAGCCCCATTCATTGAACCAGTTCCAATAAAAGCAACACGTGTCACGTTGATCTCCTCTTCCTTCAGCACAAAACTCTCAGCAGCCAGCCCCAGCAGTTAGCGGGCTAGGTGGGTGCGGGCAAACTGCAAGGTCTCGTAGAGCATCTCATCGCGCTCCCCCGCCCCCTGAGCCTTGCGGGTAGAGACCTCAGCACAGACCACCCCGTTAAAGTCACTGGCCGCAATATACTGCAAGGTCTGGGCAACTGGCTGACTGCCCTGGCCGGGTAAGAGATGCTCATCCATCACCTTATCCCCAGACCCATCCGTCAAATGCACATGCCCTAGGCGGGAGCCAATCCGCTCAATAGCCTCTAAGGAATCCGCCCCGGCAGCTGCCGCATGGGAAAAGTCCCAGGTAATCCAGTCATAGTCAAAGCGGGAAGGATCCCAGTGGGGGGAGTACATTTCAACTGCCCTGCCCCGATAGGACCAGGGGTACATGTTTTCAACAGCAATCTTGATGCCCTCAAGCTCAGAAATCTCCCGCACCCCTGCAACGAAATTCCGGGCATAGTGCCGCTGCCAGCGGAAGGGAGGGTGGGCCACTACCACCTCAGCGCCCACCGCCTGAGCCATCTTGGCCGCCATCTGCATCTTATTCCAGGCCCGGCCCCAGACCTGCTGGGTCAGCAAAAGCGTAGGGGCGTGAATAGCAGAAATAGGAAGCTGATACTTCTCAATCAGATTCAGCAGATCATACGGCTCCTGGGAAAGGGCAGAGTGAGTAATCATCACCTCAACACTGTCATAGCCTAAATCCACAGCCGTAGAGAAGGTCTCAGAAACCCCTAGGGGAAAGAGGCAGGAGGTTGACAGAGCCACAGGGATCTGGGGCCGGTCAGGCTGGCCCTGAGCAGCAGACACAGCCTAGCCCTCCATCGCATCAACAAGATCTTGAGGGTTAATCATGGCCTCAGGCCCCTGCTGGGACAGGTAGTTCATCCGCCGCAGGATCAGCCCCTCCCTCAGGGCCCAGGGACTGACCTGCATGGTCTCTACCCCAAAAACCTCTAAGGCTGCCTCAGCCACCAGGGCCCCGGCCAAAATCTGCTCAGCCCGCAGGGCAGAAACCCCCGGCAGGTGAACCCGATCCTGGGGAGACATCGCCTCCATCCGGCGGGTCCAGAGGCGAAGGTCCTCTAGGGCCATCCTCCGCAGAACAAAAGGACCAGCAGAAGAAGGTGCAGCCCCACAAATCCTAGCCAAGGAACGGAAGGTCTTTGACGTACCCACTACCAGGTTGGGCTGCCCGTAGGCCAGAAGCTGCTCAGCAACAGGCTCTAGGACCTCACGCACATACTTGCGCAGCCTCTTAACCTCCTTAGGGGAGGGCCTTTCTGAGCTAAACCAGTCCCCGGTCAGCCGGGTAGCACCCAGGGGCACAGAGACAGCATCATCAGGGTAGGCATCAAGACCGGTTGAGAACTCAAAGGAGCCACCGCCAATATCAAAGTTCACAATCCGGCCAGCCCCCCAGCCCTGCCAGTGGCGGACAGCATGGTAGGTAATAGCGGCCTCCTGGTCGCCGGTAATCTCTGTCAGATTCACCCCGGTCTGATTCTGCACATGCTGCAAGACCTCAGGGCCGTTCTTTGACTCCCGAATAGCGCTAGTTGCAAAGGCCAAAAGATCTTCTGCCCCATGCTCCAGGGCGTAGAGAACCGCTGACTTTACAAAGGCAGTCAGCCGGTCACGGCCCTCAGGGGTAATATTGCCTTCTGCATCAATGTAGCGAACCAGCTGCAAGGGCTCCTTATGAGAGGCCGTATAGGCCTCAGGCCTAGAACCAAGCTGGCCCTCGATCAGGAGCAGGTGGCCAGTATTTGAACCAATATCTAGTACGCCCAGTCGCATGGGTCCCCCTCAACGGTGACGAAAAAAGTTTTCCTGACTACCAGTCTAAAGGACAGAAGAGCCCCACCTGCCCCTATTCGGAGCTGGTGGGGCTTGCTAGCTGAAGGCCTTCCTGCTACTTGCTCTTCGTAGCAGTCGTCTTCCTGGTCGTGGTTTTCTTGGCTGTAGTTTTCTTGGCCGTGGTCTTCTGAGCGGCCGGCTTCTTAGCGGCCGTCTTCCGCTTCACCGGCCCCTTGGCCCGCTTCTCAGCCAGCAGCTCAACAGCCCGGGTATGGGTCAAAGACTCAATACTTTCACTGCGCGGAACCGTAATGTTAGTAACCCCATCAGTAATATAGGGGCCAAAGCGGCCATCCTTAACCACAATCTTCTTCTCAGAGACCGGATCAACACCCAGCTCCGCCAGGGGAGGCTTAGCCGCCCCGCGGCCACGCTGCTTAGGCTGAGCATAAATCTCAAGAGCCTGCTCCAGGCTGATAGAGAAAATCTGATCCTCAGTTTCCAAGGACCTAGAATCAGTCCCCCTCTTCAGGTAGGGGCCAAAGCGGCCATTCTGGGCAGTAATCTCAAGGCCATCAGCATCAGTACCCACCAGCCGGGGCAGGCTCATCAGCTGTAGGGCCTGCTCCAGGGTCACAGTCGCCAAATCCATAGACTTAAAGAGAGAACCAGTCCGCGGCTTTTCAGGCTTAGGCTTCTTCTTAGGCTTAGGCTTACCGTTCTTATAGTACTCAGTGGGCTGGGCCTCCATCCAGGCAGCAAGCTCCTGCTCACTCATCTCAGGAATAAGCTCAGTCACATAGGGCCCAAAACGACCATCCCTAGCCACAATAGTGCGGCCGGTTGCCGGGTCGATGCCAAGTTCACGGCCATCATTCTTACCCGCCTCAAGGAGCTCAGCAACCTTTTCCTCAGTCAGCTCATCAGGAGCCAGGTCAGCCGGCACATTAGCACGCACCGGATCCTTAATTTCACCGGTTTCCAGGTCAACCTCCCCACCGGTTTCCAGGTAGGGGCCAAACTTACCCACCCGCAGATTAACGCCGGGAGCAACCTCAACCGAGTTGATAGCCCGGGCATCAATCTCACCCAAATTATCAACAATAGGCTTAAGCCCCCGCTTATCTTCCCCACCAAAGTAGAAATGGGAAAGCCACTCAACACGGGCCTCTTCACCCCGGGCAATCCGGTCAAGGTCCTCTTCCATCTGGGCAGTGAACTCATAGTCCACATAGCTGGCAAAATGCTCCTCTAGCAGGCGGATCACAGAAAAAGCAATCCACGAGGGCACCAGAGAACCAGAACGGTTATTCACATAGCCCCGGTCCATGATGGTTGAAATAACAGCCGCATAGGTTGAAGGGCGGCCAATGCCCAGCTCATCCATAGCCTTCACCAGAGAGGCCTCAGTATAGCGGGGCGGAGGTGAGGTATCGTGGCGGGCAGCTTCAATATCACTACCGCGCAGGGAATCCCCCTCAGCCAGACTGGGCAGGCGCTTATCGTCCTTAGCCTCCTTAGGTTGGCTGTTCTCTTCACCCCGCTTAACGTCCTGGCCCTCTTCGTAGGCAGCCAAAAAGCCCCGGAAGGTAATGACAGTACCAGAGGCTGCAAACTCAGCATCGCGACCATCGGCGGCAGTAGCCCCCAGGCGAACAGAAGCAGTAGAACCCTTAGCATCAGCCATCTGAGAGGCAACGGTACGCTTCCAAATCAACTCATAGAGGCGGAACTCATCAATGCTCAGGGCAGCCCGAACCTCAGCCGGAGTGCGGAAGGAATCCCCAGCAGGGCGAATAGCCTCGTGGGCCTCCTGGGCGTTCTTAGACTTAGAGGTGTAAACCCGGGGGGAGGCTGGTACATAGTCAGCGCCGTAGAGCTCCGAGGCCTGCTTGCGGGCGGCCCGGGTTGCCTGATCAGAGAGGGCCACCGAGTCAGTACGCATGTAGGTAATGTAACCGTTCTCGTAAAGACGCTGGGCCACCTGCATGGTAGAGCGAGAAGAGAAACGGAGCTTGCGGGCGGCCTCCTGCTGCAGGGTTGAGGTAGTAAAAGGGGCAGCCGGGCGGCGGGTATAGGGCTTAGTCTCAACAGAGCGGACGGCAAAGGCCGCAGAAGCCAGCCCGCTCGCCAAAGAGCTGGCCGCAGCCTCATCCAGGTGGGCAACCTTAGCAGCCGAGGCAGGCTTGAGGCTACCGTCATCGGCAAAGTCCTTGCCGCTGACAACGCGGGCACCATCAACAGCTGAAAGCCTGGCGGTAAAGGATTCGGCAGCCTCAGTGCTAAAGACACCGGTCAAATCCCAGTAGGTGGCTGATCGGAAGGCCATGCGCTCGCGCTCGCGCTCAACCACCAGACGGGTGGCAACTGACTGGACCCTACCGGCTGATAGGCCCCGAGAAACCTTACGCCAGAGCACAGGTGAAAGCTCGTAGCCGTAGATCCTGTCCAAGACCCGGCGGGTCTCCTGGGCATCTACCAGGTCCTGGTCAATGCTCCTCAGATCCTGAAAACCGCGGCTAATGGCCTCCTTGGTGATTTCGGGGAAGGTAAGCCGGTAGACCGGAACCTTAGGCTTGAGCACCTGCAAGAGGTGCCAGGCGATAGCTTCCCCTTCCCGGTCCCCATCGGTTGCCAGGTAAAGGGCATCGGACTCTTTGAGCAGGCGCTTGAGTTCGGTGACCTTCTTCTTCTTATCGGGATTGACAACATAGTAGGGTTCGAAGCCCTCTTCAAGGTTGACAGCGAACTTGCCTACCGGCCCCTTCTTCAGCTGCTCAGGCAGCTCAGAGGGCTGGGGAAGGTCACGGATATGGCCCATGGAGGACTCAACAATAAAGGCATCGCCCAGGTAACCGCTGATAGTTTTCACCTTTGAAGGGGACTCCACAATCAGCAGTGACCTGCCATGCTCGGGGGTTGCCTGGGTGGGCACAGGTGGCTCCTTGGGGTTGGTTTTCGAGTGTAAGCACAACAATAGCCCACAGGAGGGGCTTATTTCCCCCTGTGTCGCCTGTGACCTTGTCAGAAAAAACTAGAGGTTAAAGGTCGTAGCTAGGTTCCTGGCCGATTTCGAACTCCCTACCGCTCACCGTTACGGGTTCTACCCGCACCCAGTTCGTCTTATAGGTAGGGGCGTAGGTGCGAAGGCCCAAGGCCTCCACCTCAGCTAGGTCTCCATCAGCAGTCAGCCAGTGGGCGTTACCGTGAATAACAACGGAGCGGGCAAAGCCGTCCTTCACCTCATCAATTTCAAAGGCGGCCTTACGGCTAATAACTACCTCTGAGAGTTTCTGGCCGGCAGCGGTCCTAAAGTAGATATTGCCCTGGTAGGCCACATAGTTGACCGGGTAAATATCAACCTCTCCCCCAACAGCGAGGGCAAGACGGCCAAACTCGTGGGCTTGGAGCAGCTCCCAGCAGCGCTCAGGGGACATAACTTTAATTGGGTTCTCTTCCATAGCTTTAGTCTAGTCTGCCTGGTCAGGGACTAAGAAGCCCTTGTCCAAAAGCTCCCGGATATTACTGACCAGCTGCTGCTGGGGCTCTGGAGTCTGCCAGTCTAGAAGGGCAGCGAGGGCCCCAAGAATCTGACCTACCGACAGCTGGCCGTCACAGGCTGAGACGAAACCAGCTGTTTCGCTACTTTCAAGGATGGTCCGTCGCAGGCCAGCTCCGGCCCGCAGAAGAATCACGCTCGGATGCTCAGAGCCAGGGGTAAAGTGCCGCTCTTCGGTCACGTCCTCAGCCGGAATCAGGTGCAGATCCATCAGCTGCTGGTCTGTTAGGGAGTTCACCCAGTCATAGTGGGCAAGAGCTGCAGTGAGGGCCGGGGCCAGGGGCTGGCCTAGGGGATAGGTGATTTCTTCAAAGCGACGCAGTAGCCCGCTCGCCTGGGGATCAGCAGGGCGGCGCAACCAGATCATGCCAAAGCCAATGGCCTCAACTCCACGGCTGGCAAAGTCCTGCAGGTAGGCCCTATAGGCCTGCTGGTAGTGCTCTGGGTCCCTATTTTCGCTAGCGTCCTGTAGCCAGGTTTCAGCATATTCTTCAGGGCTAACCTGCTCCCGCTGAATGAACCAGGCTTCAGTCTGATCCGCTAGCCAGCTCTGGGGCCGCTGCTGCCAGCCTGCCTCAGGGCCCTGAGTCTGCTGAATTTCCCAGTTGCCCAGCATCTGGGCCCGGCCCCCGGGCTTCAAGATACCAGGCAGGTCCCTGACCAGGGAGGCAATGAGGCTGTCACCTGGCAGGCCAGCATCCCGGTAGGTGAACTGGTCTTCTGCCCTCTCCTCCTTCTGCCGAGGGGTAATCACGAAGGGAGGATTAGAAACCACCAGGTCAAAGAGCTGACCGGCAACCGGCTCCAGCAGGGAGCCCTGGGCTAGGATGACCCGCTCCTCTAGGTTGTGGGGATCTAGGCCTAGCTGCTGGGCGTTCAGCAGAAGGTTAAAGCGGGTAAAGGCCAGGGCCCGGGCAGAGATATCGGTAGCCGTTACCTGCCGGACGTGGGCCAGCAGGTGAAAGACCTGAATACCGCAGCCGCAGCCTAGATCCAGGGCCCGATCAAGGGGGGTGCGTTCAATGAACTGGGCCAGGGTCAAAGAGGCCCGGCCAATGCCTAGAACGTGGTCCTTAGGTAGAACTCCTGGCCGCTGGTGGGCCCCCAGGTCACTGGCTACATAGATTTCAAGGCCGTCATCAGCGCTATAGGGGCGTAGGTCTACCAGGGCCTGCCAGGGGCCAGCTGGGCTAGGGTTTTGAGGGTCTGAGCCTTCAGGGGCAGGGCCTGCCAGCCCCAGTCTCTCTAGACGGCTGCTGGCCCCCTGGCCCAGGGCCAGGTCAAGTTCCTGGGCGGGCAGGGACTGACCGAGCAGGAAGAAGGCAATCAGGCGGGCCAGACTCTGCTGGGTCTGGCTAAAGGCCTGGCCTGGCAGCTGCTGATCCGCATCAGCCTGGCCCAGCACCTGCTCTACCCGGTAGAGGCCAGGCAGAATCTGGTCCCGGCCCAGGGCCTCAAAGGCCCTAGGGCCCAGCAGGTCCTTGACCCCATCGTAGGTGTACCCCAGGCCCCTGAGGGCGGTCTTTAACCAGGTAAGGTCGGCAAGGTCGTGGCTCTGAGGAGCATCAGCTAGGCAGGAAAAATCAGTATTGGTCACGCCTACTACTTTAGCTTGACCAGCCTAGCTAGCAGAAGCCGCCCCTAGGCCCCTGCTGGGGTTTGAGGCTGGGTAACAGCCTGCCAAAGGTAGACCTTATAGTCCGGGTCAGTAACCTGGCCCGGCCCGTAGACCTCTAGGCAGACCCCGGTTGCCTCTAGCCCCTTAGCCGGAATGAAGCTCTTGGACAGGTAGTCAAAACCGGCCCTGATATGGGCAGGGGGAAGGCCCGGCAGAATAGGCCCCTGCACCAGAACAGTTGCGTACAGGGCAGCTGGCACTACCAGGCCGGTCAGCCCTAGGGCAGCAAGGTCCTTAATGCCACCGGGCAGCAGGAAACCTGCCGTATAGGTGTAGCCTGCATCCTCAGCATCTGGCATCAGCACCCCAACCCTCTGCAGTTTTTCAACCGCAGCCAGACGCTGGGCCACTAGCTGGCTATCGCCCTGCTGAAGTTGCTGGTTGAGCCGCTCCCACCAGGAACTCAGGTCGCTCTCTTCGCTAGCTTCAGCGGTATAACCGGCAACCATAAAGCTACCGTACTCAATCAGGGTCGCTTCGTAGGCCGGGCTTTGCTGCTCACTCATGCCTGCGCTGCTGCTGCCCGCTCCTCAAGAGCCTTAGCCTGGCAGTCGGGGCAGAGAAGCACCAGGTCACGAACCCCATCCCGGTCTAGATTCACGAAGGTATTAGCCTTAGCGCCGCAGTGCTCACATTGGCCAATAGTGACCGTGTCAGGCGAGAAGTTCATGTGCTGGCGCTTGTCAAAGATATAGAGGGACCCCTCCCAGAGGCCAGAGTCACCGTACTTTTCGCCGTAGCGAACAATGCCGCCATCAATCTGGTAGATCTCTTTGAAACCGCGGTTTTTCATCAGGGCAGAGAGGATTTCACAGCGAATACCGCCGGTGCAGTAGGTAATGACCGGCTTATCCTTCAGGTCATCGTACTTGCCTGACTCAATCTCTTTAATGAAGTCGTGGGTGGTGCGAACATCAGGCACAATGGCGTTCTTAAACTTACCGATCTTAGCTTCAAAGGCGTTACGGCCATCAAAGAAGACCACCTCATCGCCGCGTTCCTCAACCAGCTTGTTGACCTCTTCAGGCTTCAGGTGGATTCCGCCGCCTACAACTCCCTGCTGATCAACAATGAGCTCATCAGGGGCCCCGAAGGCCACGATTTCATCCCGGGCCTTGACAGAAAGGCGGGGGAAGTCGCTAGCCCCACCCTCTGACCACTTGAGTTCCAGCTTTTCAAAGCCGGGGTACTGGCGGGTAGTCTTGCCATACTGTTTCAGGGCGTTAATATCGCCCCCCAGGGTTCCATTGATACCGTGCTTAGAGATAAGGATTCGCCCGGTCAGCCCCAGTTTTTCACAGAGGGCCCGCTGCCAGAGCATGAGGGCCTGGGGGTCGGTTACAGGGGCAAAGCAGTAATAGAGGATGATTTTTTCTTGAGCCACACCCCCATTCTATGTGTTCTGGGCCGAAAAGGAGCCCCCTCTTAACCTGTAATTCATCCAACCCTCATCAAGCTGCGATAAAGTGGTATAGGACACTTGAATAGGCCCCCACCCCCAGGCTCCCCTTCCGGCCTTCCTTCCTCAATCAGAGTCCCAAGACCGTAGAGAAGTAAAAAACAGACCAGCATGAGACAAGAAAAGCTCCGGACCTATCGCATCTTTCCAGCCCTGGCCCTCTGCGCCACCCTCTTAACCTGCCTCTCAGTCCTTGGCCACCTGATCAGCCAGACCCAGCCCCAGCTCAGCTGGCTCTACCCCGGTCAGCTACAGCGGCTGCTGGATATCAACGGGGAAGGAAACCTTGTTGCCTGGTACACCTCCAGCCTCTGGCTAACCTTCGCCCTCACAGCCCTTACCCTCGGCTTACTGACCAGGCAGGTCCGCCTCTTTCTGCCCCTAGTCCTAATTGGCTTCTTCGCCTCAGCTGACGAAACAGCCATGTTCCACGAAATTGTTAAGGACCTAGGCCACCAGCTTCCTGCCAGCTGGGCAGTTACCTCACCCGCCTGGCCCTGGGTCTACCTTGGCGCTCCCCTAGCTTTCCTTCTGGCTTTCCTGTCCCTGCCAACCCTTCAGGCCCTACCGCCGCTGATTCGCTACCGCCTCTACCTGGCCGGGGTCCTCTTCCTCAGCTCTTCTTTGGTTCTTGATACCCTCTCTGGCCTGGTCAGTCAGGCTGAAACAAGAGAAGAAATACCTCTCTACCTTGCCCTGACCCATGCTGAGGAATTCGGAGAGATGCTCGCTATTGCCCTGGCCCTTTCTGGGCTAGTCTCTTTGCTGATTTGGAACAGGGATGAGGGGCAGTTAAGGGCCCACGCCCTTCTCAGGCAACCTAGCTCAGGGCAG
>JAXDRN010000051.1:0-28679 GCA_034090985.1 Rothia sp. (in: high G+C Gram-positive bacteria)
AGTAGATACCTCCCTGGCCGGGCAGGCTGAAGATTCTTCAGTCCCAGCTGAACACGCCGATCATGCCAGCCCCGCAAGCCCTAGCAGCCCCCAGGGGGCCAGCGCCCTGCCGGCAACCTCGTACAGCAAGGTTCTCAGTGCCGCTCGGGCGGTCAATATTGATTCGGTGAACCTAGAAATCCGCCCCAGCCAGGACCTGAACACAGCCTGGGTGGTCCAAGAAACCCAACGTTTCTACCCAACCCAGGTCGATTCCGTAGCCATAGACCCCTACACCTACAGCGCCCTTGACCGCACCGACTTTGCCAGCTACCCCCTGGCTGCCAAACTAACCCGCTGGGGGATTGACCTGCACATGGGCACCCACTTTGGGCTACTTAACCAGCTGCTACTTTTTCTTCTGGCCCTGGCAACTATAGCCCTCTGCGTCTGGGGCTACCTGATGTGGTGGCAGCGGCGGCCGCGCGGTTCCCAGACCTGGGGTACCCTGCCGCCCCTGGCCTCCCTGGCTCAGCTTCCCCTGGCTGTCTGGGTCCTGCTGGCCCTTGCTGCTCTGGCAGTAGGCTTCTTCCTGCCCCTGCTGGGGCTGACTCTGCTGGCCTTTACTGTCTGCGACCTTATCATCTACGCCCTGCGCCCTAAGGCCTAGGAGCTGTGCCGGAAGGAGCCCCGGGCAAAGCGGCTGACAGTCTTAATAATCATCAGTAGCAGAAGCAGGATGCCAACGTAGCCGTTGATGACGTAAACAAGATTGACCATGGCTGAGAAGGGCAGCAGAAGGCCAATGACCGTACCTAGAAGGGCAAGCAGAATAGTTGCTCCCTTGAACTGGGCTGTTCCCTCCTGGAAGAAGCGGGAGCTGACCGTCCACAGAAGGGGAACTGCTGTGGTCATAATGCCAATCAGGACCATGGCCGAGACAGTAGCCGCCAGGAGGGGGCTAATGTGCTGGGCCAGAATGAGCATGGGAACTTCAGCCTGGTAGACCTCAGTGATATGGGCCAGAAGCCCTAGGCCCACAATGATGCAGGCTGCTGAGAAGGCAAAGCCACCCAGGGCCCCGCCGTAGACGGCCTCCCGGTTGCTTTGGGCAGTCTTGCCCAGGGCGGTGAGGAAGGCTGCAAGCCAGAGCATACAGAAACCTACATAGGAAAGGGCTGACATAAACCAGTTGAAGGAGGCCTGCTTAACCTCCAGTGAAGGTAGGATGCTCAGGCCTTCACTGATACCGCCGGGATTTGAGATCACACCGTAGGCTCCCAGGGCCACAGCGATCAGGACAATCAGGGGGCCGAGCTTGCCAATGACTTCAATAACGCCCCTTAGGCCGAAGAGGACGGTGCCAACAACAAGGACGGCAAGCCCTATGCCCCCAATGAATTTAGAGAGCCCGAAGCGTTCTTCAAAGACGGCCCCTGCCCCTGCAACCATGACGGTAAAGCTGAGGTAGACGAAGAGGATGGAGAAGTAGTCAAAGAAGACTCCAAGGGGCTTGCCACAGTAGTACTGGAAGATCAGGGAGGGCCGCTCAAAGGTCTTACGGCGGCCGGTGTAGATGAATTCAACGCAGACATAGGTCATCAGGACAAGAACGGTGCCCCCGGTGCCAATGATGCCCCAGAGCCCGTAGGAGGTGAAGTACTGGAGGATTTCCTGGCCGGTGGCGAAGCCTGAGCCGATCAGGAAAGCAAGGATTGTACCTGCGTAGAGCAGGACGTTTTTAGGGCTGACGACTTGTTTTCCCTGGCCTGTTGGGGTGGATCTGGTGCTCATGGTGCTGGCTCTCAATCTGTGGTGGAGGGCTGAAAATATCAGCTGCGGGTCAGATTGAGAGAAATACTAACCAACAAATGTGACGCAGGTCAATAGTTTTTCTTTCTTAACCTGAGGCTTCCTGACCTGCCCCTCTGCTGGCCTGGGAGTGTCCAATCTGTCTTTGCCAGGCTTTTCCCCCCTGTCTTCATCTCTTGAAAAGGTGATGCGCAACACCTATTCTTAAGCCATGAACTGATACATCAGTTGCCCATTAGACCTAACCTGGGCGCCCCTGAGAGCGCAACCCAGCAGAATCGGAAGGGAACACCATGGCAGAAAAACTTCCCGAACACCCAGACTTCCTCTGGGCCAACCCCGACCCCAAACCCAGCTACGAGGCCCTGATCATCGGCGGCGGCGGACACGGCCTTGCCACCGCCTACTACCTGGCAAAAAATCACGGACTGACCAATATCGCCGTCCTGGAACGCGGCTGGCTAGCCGGGGGCAACATGGCCCGCAACACCACCATCATTCGCTCCAACTACCTCTGGGACGAATCAGCAGCCATCTACGAACACTCCCTCAAGCTCTGGGAACAACTCCCAGAAGAACTCGACTACGACTTTCTCTTCTCACAGCGCGGCGTTCTCAACCTTGTTCACACCCTCCAAGAAGAACGCGAAGCCCGCCGCCGGGTCGACGCAAATAACCTCAACGGAGTAGACGCAGAATACCTTGACCCCGCCCAGGTCAAAGAAGTCTGCCCCATCGTCAATATTGAAGATGACATCCGCTACCCAGTCCTAGGCGCCACCTACCAGCCCCGCGGAGGTATCGCCAAGCACGACCACGTCGCCTGGGCCTTCGCCCGGGCAGCCCAGGCCCTGGGAGTCGATATCATCCAAAACTGCGAAGTCACCGGAATCCTCAAAGAAGGCAACCGCGTCCTGGGAGTCAACACCAACCGGGGAAGAATCCACACCGAAAAAATCGGTCTAGCCGTTGCCGGCCACAGCTCACAGCTTGCAGAAATGGCAGGAATCCGGGTGCCCATCCAATCCCACCCCCTCCAGGCCCTGGTCTCTGAACTCTTCGAACCCGTCCACCCCACCGTCGTCATGTCCAACCATGTCCACGTCTATGTCTCCCAAGCCCACAAGGGCGAACTGGTCATGGGGGCAGGGATCGACAGCTACAACGGCTTCGGACAGCGAGGGGCCTTCCATGTGATTGAAGAACAGCTAGCAGCAGCAGTAGAACTCTTCCCCATCTTCTCCCGCGCCCACCTGCTGCGCACCTGGGGCGGTATCGTCGACACCACCCTAGATGCCTCACCGATTATCTCTACCACCGAGGTTCAGGGCCTCTTCATCAACTGCGGCTGGGGCACCGGCGGCTTCAAGGGCACCCCAGCATCCGGCTACACCTTCGCACACACCATAGCCACCGGAAGCGCCCACGAACTCAACCTCCCCTTCTCCCTAGAACGCTTTGAAACCGGCCACCTCATTGACGAACACGGCGCAGCAGCCGTAGCCCACTAAACCAGACCAAGCCCTCAAAGGAAATCAGCATGCTCCTCATAGAATGCCCCCACTGCGGCCCGCGTGACGAAATTGAATTCCACTACGGCGGCCAAGCCCAGGTTCCCTACCCAGAAGACCCCCAGGCCCTCAGCGACGCCCAATGGGCCCAGTACCTCTTCTACCGCGACAACCCCAAAGGCCTCTTCGAAGAACGCTGGGTTCACTCAGCCGGCTGCCGCAAATGGTTCACGGCAGTACGAGACACCCTCACCTACGAATTCGTCTCAACCACAGCACTAACCAGCTCACCCGAAGGAGATGAAGCCTAAATGCCCGCCCATCGCCTCAGCCCCGAACAAGCACCCGGCCACAGCATCGACCGTAGCCGCACCCTTACCTACAGCCTCAACGGCAAAGAACTCAGCGGATTCGCCGGTGACACCCTCACCAGCGCCACCCTAGCTGCCACCGGTAGTAGCGCCTGCGGACCCTCCATGTACGAAAACCGCCCCCGTGGAATCTACTCATCAGGGGCAGAAGAACCCAACGCCCTCGTCCACCTAGAAGCCCGCCACCCCGGCTACTCCCAAGAATCCATGGTCACCGCAAGCACCCTAGAGCTCTACCAGGGCCTCAAGGCCCGCTGGCTCAGCGGCCTTGGAACCCTCGACCCGGCAGGAGACCAGGCAGAATACGACCGCAAATTCGTCCACTACGATATCGCCATCATCGGAGCAGGCCCCGCCGGACTAGCAGCAGCCCGCCAGGCAGCAAGCAGCGGAGCACGAACCATCCTCATCGACGAACAACCCCAACCCGGCGGCTGGCTCCTCTCATCCCGCAAGCTCACAATAGACGGCCACAGCGGCCCAGCCTGGGCCGCCCAAACCATCACTGAACTGAGCGAGAAGCCCGACTTCCTCTACCTGCCGCGCACCGTCGCTTTCGGCTCCTACGACTCAAACTACATCCTGGCAGCACAGAACCGAACCGACCACCTCGAAACTGCCCCAGCCCCCGGAATCTCCCGCATACGGATCTGGCACATCCGCGCCAAAGAGGTCATCCTTGCCACCGGCGCCCACGAACGGCCCCTGGTCTTTGCCAACAACGACCGGCCCGGCATCATGCTAGCCTCAGCCGTACAAACCTACCTCAACCGCTACGCCCTGGCCGTCGGCAAGAAAATCGCCATCGCCACCATCTCAGAAGCCGGCTACGACCTAGCAGCTGACCTGCTGGATGCCGGAATCAGCGTCGCCGCCCTCATCGACTCCCGCCCAGAACCAGGGCCCCGCGCAGCAGAGCTCAAAGAAGCCGGAATCCCCGTCTTCACCGGATCAGCAGTCTGCGACACCAGCGGCAACCCCGATAACACCGCCCTTAGCTCCGTGACCGTCAGCGCCCTTGACCCCCAGGGAAACCTCACCGGCAGCCCCCAGACCATCGAAGCTGACACCCTAGCCCTAGCAGGCGGCTATTCACCAGTAACCCACCTACACTCCCAGCGCCAGGGCAAACTCACCTGGGACCCCAACCTGCCAGGTTTCGTCCCTGCAAGCCCCGTCAGCCACCAGCAGGTAGCCGGCATCATGGCAGGAGCAAGTAACCTGGCAGAAGCCCTCCAGCAGGGCCATGAAGCCGGAGCAGCCGCAGCCAGGGCAACAGACCACAGCCCCAGCCTGGCTGCACCGGTCAGCGACCAAGACAGCCCAGCCCCAGCAAGCGCCCCCCGCCCCCTCTGGCTCATCCCCAGCCCCAGCGGAAACTGGGATACCCACTTCGTTGACCTACAAAGAGACCAAAGCGTTGCAGATATGCTCCGCTCCCTGGGGGCAGGAATGCGCTCGCCTGAGCACGTCAAGCGCTACACCTCTATCTCAACAGCCCAAGACCAGGGCAAGACCTCTGGCGTCAACGCCCTGGGTGTTATCGCAGAGCAGCTAGGGCTCAGCGGCCCTGAAGAGCTAGCACCAACCACCTACCGGGCCCCCTACACTCCAGTAGCTTTTGCCGCCCTGGCCGGCCGCCGCCGCGGTCAGCTCTTTGAGCCAGTTCGGGTCACTAACATTCACCCCTGGCATCTTGAAGCCGGGGCGGTCTTTGAAGACGTTGGCCAGTGGAAGCGGCCCCGCTACTACCCCCAAGCCGGTGAAGACATGGATGCTGCTGTGCTCCGCGAATGCGCTGCGGTACGCAGTTCGGTCGGCTTCCAGGACGCCTCTACCCTGGGCAAGATTGAAATCAGGGGGAAAGACTCCGGTGAGTTCCTGAACCGGATCTACACCAACGGTTTCGCTCAACTCGCCGTGGGCAAGGGCCGCTACGGGCTGATGTGCAAGGCAGATGGCATGCTCTTTGACGACGGCGTTACCTTACGGATCGCCGAAGACCGTTTCCTGATGACTACCACCACCTCAGGGGCCGCCAAGGTACTAGATTGGCTTGAAGAATGGCACCAGACTGAGTGGCCCCAGCTGGACGTTGTTTTCACCTCAGTGACAGAACAGTGGAACACCATTGCTGTTGCAGGCCCAGCCTCTCGGGACGTCATTGCTAAGGTTGCCCCTGACCTTGATGTCAGCAAGGAGGCCTTCCCCTTCATGGCTTTCCGTGAAACCACCCTGGCTAATGGAATTCCGGCCCGAATCTGCCGGGTATCTTTCTCAGGAGAACTTGCCTTCGAAGTCAATGTTGAAAACTTCTACGGTCGAGCCACCTGGGAACTCATTGCAGAAGCAGGCGCAGAATTCAATATCACCCCCTACGGCACAGAAACCATGCACGTGCTTCGGGCCGAAAAGGGGCTGATTATCATCGGCCAGGACACCGATGGAACCGTCACCCCCCAGGACGCAGGCATGGAGTGGGCTGTCTCAAAGCTCAAGGACTTTGTGGGCAAGCGGTCCTTTAGCCGCCAAGACACCTCCCGCCAAGACCGCAAGCAGCTCGTTGGCCTGCTACCGGTAGACGGCTCAACCCGCCTCCTCGAAGGCGCCCAGCTGGTGGCCGCCACAACCCCCATCAGCCCTGAAGAGGCCCCCGTCCCCATGGAAGGGCACGTTACCTCCTCTTACCTTTCGGCAGAACTAGGCCGCCCCTTCGCCCTAGCCCTTGTGAAAAAGGGCCGTCAGCGCCTGGGCGAAATTATTCGAGTACGCCACGGTAGCGGCTTTGTCGATGCCGAAATCACCTCATCAGTTTTTGTTGACCCGGAAGGAAGCCGCCGCGATGGTTAAAGCTGACCCCACCCACCTACGTCATTCACCGGCAGAGCACCTAGCTCAGGCCTTCCTTGAGGCAGGCCTGAGCGGGGAGCGGGGCGTCACGGTCCGTGAGCTTCCCTTCCGGCCCCAGATCGGTCTGCGCGCAGCAGCTGCTAGCCCATCAGCAGCCGCCCTAGAAGATCAGCTGGGCTTCGCCTTCCCCAGAGCCGGGGGAACCAGCGGCGACCTTGAAGGGGCCCACCTGATCTGGCTCTCCCCGGACGAATACCTGCTCCTTGATGTCTCAGTGGAGCAGACCTTCGGGCAGGAAAGGGCCCTGGTAGAGGCCCTGGGTTCTAGGCCCGGCCAAGTGCTTGACCTTTCGGGCAACCGGACCATCTTTGAACTTGAGGGCCCCTCAGCCCGGGCCGTCCTAGAAAAGGGCTGCCACCTAGATTTGCACCCCCGTGAATTCCCCATCGGAGCCTCAGCCTCAACCCTGCTTGGCCCCGTGCAGGTTATCCTCTACCGCAGCGCTGAACAGACCTGGCGGATTCTACCCCGCTCCTCTTTCGCCGATTACCTGGGCCGTTGGCTCATTGACGGAATGCGCGAATTCGCCCAAGAACCGGTGGCCTAGAAGGGCAAAGGAAGGCGGGCAGCTACAAGAGCTCCCCGCCTTCCTTCTTCTGAGGCGTGGCCTGAACCTTGCCAGCCTGCTCAGCTGATCCTAGGGGCCGGGTAAACTACTGGGCCGGTAGGTAGCCTAGCTGGCGGGCTTCCTCAGCTGTAAGCTCGTTAGACTCAACAATGAGCTGCTCCTCTTCGCTCTCAGCCTCAGCATTGGCATTCAGGCCAGCAAGGTTACCCCACCAGACCTGGAAGCGTAGGGTCTGCAGATCGTTAGGGGAAGAGAGGCTAGAAATCAGGTTGTCCCCGTTCAAGTCAATAGACTGGGGCTCAGACTCAATGACACCGTCCCTATCAAAGTCAATACCCTGGTTGGCAGTCCACCAGCGGCCGTTGATAGAGGTCTGGAAACCCCGGCTAGCATTACCCAGGCCCCTAGACTCAACAACTGCCGACTCATCTAAGGTGATGCCGGTGCGGCTAGAGTAGCCGTAGCTGATGCTGCCATCAGCCTTCCGCAGGCCAGAAATCTGATACTTGTAGTTCATGACGCTCATGTACTGGGGCTTGCGGTGGGTTTCGTCGGTGCCGCCGTGGCCCAGGCCCAGGTTATGGCCCAGTTCGTGAATGAAGGTTCCAATGCGGATGGAGCTGCTGGCCTTACCCCAGTAGGTTGGGCCAACCGTGACAATAAAGGTCCGATAGTTCACGTAGGCCTGGCCAGAGGAAGAGCCGGTCCCGTAGTTATCGCCCCAGATCATGTAGTGGAAAACGTTGTGGCGGGCAGGGTCAGACTGGGTTGCACGCAGGGTCTGGGCCTCAGCAACCCCGCTGAGGGCCTTCAGGGGCATCTCGTTACCCCCGCCCAGGTCATACTTGGGGTAGATGCTACCAGCATCAAGGTGAAGGGTGATGCCGGTGCTGCCGTCAGGGTTCCAGATAGGCATTTGGGCGAAGGTGTCAACAATGGTGTCTAGCTCTGCCTCAGTGGCCAGCAGGTCAGGCATGTAGTCCATCTCAATGAAGAGGTCCTTACGGTAGGGGTCAGCCCCTAGGGCGGCGAAATCAATATCAATGATTCCGTCTCGGTTGTAGTCGTAGCCGTCAGTCTCCCAGACATCGAGCAGGCGGTCGCCGTCAGTATCAAGTACTGCTGCTGAGGCGGCTGGGGCAGCTAGGCTACTAGCGGTAAGAAGGGCGGCTGCAAGGGTCGCCTTGAGGGCGGGCGATAGGGGCATGACTTTCCTTTGATAGAGACCTCACCTGGGTGTGGTGGACTGGGAAACCAGGGGAGGGATGGGCCTGTGACCTCTCTATTCTAGGGCTATGTGGGCTATTTAGGGGGCTAAATATCCGTCTGTCTTCTGTGACTCAGGGCAGAGGTGAAAGCAGGGCCTGATCCAAGGCGCCCAGGAGCCGCTGGCGAAGAAGCTGAGCCCTCTGGGCAAAGGCCCGCTGCTGACTGACATAGTCGGCCTTACCCTCGGCGGTTTCAATCTTTACCGGCTCATAGCCCCAGCCCCTCAAATCGTAGGGCGCAGCCTTCATATCCAGCTCACGCACCTCCCAGGCCAGCTCAAAACAGTCCATGACCAGGTCAGAAGAAATCAGAGGCAGTAGCTTATAGGCCCACTTATAGATATCCATATTGGCATGCAGGCAGGCTGGCTGCTCTAGGTTGCGCTGCTGCTCCCGGGTAGGCTGCAGCTCGTTCAGGGGAGCAGCCTGGGGCATAAAGAAACGGAAGGCATCAAAGTGGGAGCACCTGATTTTGTGCTCCTCAACTACCCGGTCAGTTCCCTCTGCCCCCAGGCGCAGTTCCAGGTAGTCGTGGCGAATGTTATTCTCCACCGACTTATAGGCCATAGCCCACTCGTGCAGGCCAAAACAGCCAAAGAAACCGGGTTTAGCTGCAGTCTTGCCCAGAATAATCCGCGCAAAATCAATGGCTGAGGCGCGGGCCTGGGCAAACTTTTCGGTATCCACCAGGATGCTACTGCCCGCCTGCGCCGCCGCGGCCGCTTCGGCAGCTGGCAGGCCCGCCTCTTCTAGCTCCTGCTGAGTAGCTGCCCGGTAGAACTTCCAGTCTGCCCGCTCAGCGGCCTCCTGCAGAATAATCCCGGCCCCCGGGTGCCAGCGCATGAACTGCCCCGGTTTGAGGGTGTAGTAGGTGAAGAGGAAGTCTTCAACCGGGTGGGCCTGGCCGCGCTCGCGGCGGCCTGCGAAGGGTAGGGCGTAGCGGCCGGAGCGTTCTTCATGGGCGCGTGCGACTGCGCGCCACTCTTCAGGGGCAAGGAGGGTCAGGGGCATGGGGTCTATTCTAGCCTCCCACATACGCTCACCTGATTTCTGGTCAGCTTATAGGGCATAAATAAATTGAAGGCTTGCACATGGGAAATGGCCCCATATTCTCGAAACTAATATAATATCAACCGAGCTTCAAGAACATGGGGCGCGAAAATATTTTTTGCAAATTCCTTTTATCAATCAGCTATGAGTTTTATGACTCAGCGTATTTTCCTTGCTAGTGCAATGCTGGTTGATATTAGTAGTATGAAAAGAATTATGCAAAAGATTGTTGCTGCTTTCTCTGTTGGCGAGTACCTCAGAATCTCCAAGATTTCTTGGTTGGCAGAAAGGTTCATGTCTTCAGCCCGCATATAACTATTGAATTTAGTGGCAAATACTCCCAAGATGTAACCCAGGAGAATTCCTGAAGTTGCCAGACAGAGTACTCCTATTCTTCTATTCATAATCATGAAATGGCACCAGAGTAGGGGTTGCAGCTATATTTTGCCAAGGAGATTGACCAATTGACAACTGGGCGCCATGACTCAAGGTTGTATTCAGGAAGAGATAGGGGGTGCCCGGCAATGTGACAATATAGCTGTTCTTGGACTGATTCATTCCATCGACCAGCTTTTGTTTTTAGCTCGTCGCGATGGGCGAACCATATATGAGGGGCACGATTAGCCTTCCCCCATGTAGTAGGTGTGGCGTTAATCTTCCAGCCTTTCCCATTGGCATCACCGCCGGTTGAGATGTAGACGTTAGTATACAAATCAAATCCTAGCCAAGGGATAAAGATGCTCGCAAAGGTCTTACGAGATAAAGGGTTCACTGTATGCTCCTTTAGTGCTTGACCAGCCAGTTGGCTGAATTTGGGGGTAAAGAAGAGGTGGTGTACAGCAATACTATATTGGTCTATATACTCCCAACAAGTCTTTGGGTGGGGAATATAGACAATTTTTTTATAAGCCCTTGAAATGGGTAAAAGCCGGGCCCCGGGCCAGCAGCCTGATACTGCCAGCCCGGGGCCCGGGCGTCCTCGCGGACAAACCTAATTCACAAACCTAGCGGCCGGTGCCACCGTAGACGGTAGCCTCACCCTCAGTGTCTAGGCCGAAGGCTGAGTGAACAGCCCGAACAGCCTCATCCAGCTTTTCAATATCGGTAATCACCGAAATACGGATCTCAGAGGTAGAAATCATTTCAATATTGATGCCGGCCTTGCTCAGGGCATCGAAGAACTGGAAGGAGACACCCGGGTTGGACTTCATGCCAGCCCCAACCAGGGAGAGCTTACCAATAGACTCGTTGTACTGAACCTCTTCAAAGCCCAGCTCAGCCTTGTGCTCCTCTAGGGCGGCCAGGGCGGCAGCCCCCTGTTCCTGGGGAAGGGTGAAGGAAATGTCGGTTACCTCAGGGCGGTCGGTAGAGACATTCTGAACGATCATGTCTAGGTTAACCTTGGTTTCGTTCAGCAGACCAAAGACCTTGGCTGCTGAGCCGGGGACGTCGGGCACCCCGATAATGGTGACCTTAGCCTGGCTACGGTCGTGGGCTACACCCGAAACGAGGGGCTGTTCCAAGGGAATCTCCTTCACATTAGTGCTCATACCTTCATTGTCCGGGATAACGAGGGTACCTTCAAGCTGCGAGAACGAGGAACGCACATGCAGCTTCAAATTGAACCGGCGGGCGTACTCAACTGACCGCAGGTGCAGAATCTTTGCACCGTTAGCAGCCATTTCAAGCATTTCTTCGCTGGTGACGGTCTCTAACTTATGGGCGGTAGGCACAATGCGGGGGTCGGCGGTGAAAACCCCGTCAACGTCTGAATAGATTTCACAGACATCAGCCTGGAGGGCGGCGGCAAGGGCAACGGCGGTGGTATCTGACCCGCCCCGGCCTAGGGTGGTGATGTCCCTGGTCTGCCGGTTCATGCCCTGGAAGCCTGCAACAACAGCAACATAGCCCTGGTCAAGGGCGGTGCGAATCCGCTCAGGGTTGACTTCTACCAGGCGGGCTGAACCGTGAACGCCATCGGTAATCATTCCAGCCTGTGAGCCGGTGAAGGACTGGGCCTGGCCCCCCAGGTTGTTGATGGCTAGGGCCAGCACGGCCATAGAAATTCGTTCACCGGCGCTCAATAGCATATCGAGTTCACGGGAGGGGCCGGCGTTGGGGGTTACTTCAGCTGCAAGGTCAAGTAGCTCATCGGTGGTATCACCCATGGCTGAGACAACAACAACGACCTCATTGCCGGCCTTTTGGGTGTCCACGATACGGCGAGCTACCCGCTTGATGCCTTCAGCATCTGATACTGAGGATCCACCGAACTTTTGGACGATCAGGCTCATTGATTTACTCCACTGCAAAGAAGGTTGATGATGCCGGGGGCTTTGGGACCCGGCCTTAAAACAATGGTAAGGGGCCGGGGGCTAGATCAACTATTTTTGTTCATATGACGGGAATACTACGTGTATGACCTTTTTTTACGTCCGCCCTGCCGGCAGCTGAGGGTTCTGCCGGTCAGGGGGCTTTCAGCCCAGTCTCTAGGGCTTTTCTGCCCCCTCCTGGGTCCAGGGATTGACGTAGGTCTTGCCGGGAATAGGCGGTATCTGGGGCGCAACGGTTCGTAGGGGAGACCTTTGGATTTCTTCTAGGCTGGCCTGGTAGTCCTGCTGGTCCTGCAGCTGGGGGGCTGGCTGGTCGATATCGGCGAACATAGAGCCGGCCCAGCGGGCCCGCGGTTTCTCTTGGGCCTGGGCTTCAGCCTCTTGCTGGGCCTTCTGCTTCTGGTCCTCTTCAAGGGCCTCTTCAAAGTCTTGGGCTGGGCTCTTGCCCTCTGGCCGGTTGCCTTCACTGATGATCCGGCGGCCCTCTAGGGCCCGGCCTAGGGTGATTTCGTCAGCGTATTCAAGGTCTCCACCTACAGGCAGGCCAGAGGCTAGGCGGGAGACCCTAATGCCGATGGGGACCAGGAGCCGGGAGAGGTAGGTTGCTGTTGCCTCCCCTTCAAGGTTGGGGTCCATGGCCAAGATCAGTTCGGTGATGCGCTCATCAGAGAGGCGGGCGACCAGTTCCCGGATTCTGAGCTGTTCGGGGCCGACCCCGCCTAGGGGGTTGATGGAGCCGCCGAGCACATGGTAGCGGCCGCTGAAGGAGCGGGTGCGTTCAACGGCAACGACGTCCTTTGATTCTTCAACGACGCAGAGGATGCTAGGGTCCCGCTGTTCGTCCCGGCAGATGGCGCAGAGCTGGGTCTCAGAGACATTGCCGCAGGTTTGGCAGAAACTAACTGTCTTTTTGACCCGGGAGATAGCTTCAGTGAGCTTGGACATCTCTGCACTATCGGCATTCAGAATGTAGAAGGCAATGCGCTGGGCTGATTTAGGGCCAACCCCTGGGAGCCTGCCTAGTTCGTCAATGAGATTCTGGACGGCGCTTTCGTACACACAAACTCCTTCTCTTAGGCCTGGTGGAGGGGCTGTTCGTCAATGACGGTTCCGCCCAGGATCTTTTCAACAGCCCTCTGCCCGATCAGGACGGAGGACTCTAGGGGGGTGTCGTCATCACTGGGGGTGAAGGCTACTTCTGCCTCGGCTGGCTCCTGGGCTTGCTGGGCCTCTTGGCTGGCCTGCTGGCCTGCTGCGAAGTGGGCGGCGTGCCTTTCCCGGAAGGAGGGCTTAGGGGCCGGAGCTGCCTGGGCCTGGGGAGCCGGTGCCGGTGCTGGAACTGGCGCCGGAGCCGATGTGGCCTCTGCTGGGGCAGCTAGGGGAGCGGGGGCAGTAGCTGGCTCTTCTGCTGGCCGGTAGGGGCTAGGTTCAGGCCTTTCTGGCTGAAATTCTGCTGCTTGAGCTTCTACTGGCTGGGCTTCTACTGCATGAGCTTCTACTGGCTGGGCGGCTGGGGCAGGGGCGGCCTCTGGGCTATCCTCCTGGCCGGGGATGGGGGCAACTGACCAGCTAGTGACCGGCTTGTTCCAGTCATCCTGGCTCCAGCTGGGTGGCTGGTCAGAATGGGGCTGGCCATAGGTGGCCCAGGCCTGCTGGCCTGCCTGGGGGCCCGGAGCTAGGGGAGGGGTGTTCTGGGGGGCTAGGGGGGCAGGGCTAGCTAGGGGCGCAGGGCTAGCAGACGCTGGGGCCGGGTCTGCCGGGGCTACTGTGGCCGGAGCAGGTGCTGGGGCCGGTGCAGGGGCTGGGCTACTTGCTGCTGGGCTAGCTACTGCTGGGCTGGCCTGGGCAGGTGCGGCTGAGGCTGGGCTGGCTGCTGCCGATTTTTTGATCTCTGCCCGCAGCTGAACCTGCAGGCCCAAAATCCGATGCAGGGCCGACTGGAGCTGGGGCAGATAGTCCTTGACTGCCTTGAGAACAGCTAGGTCAGCCCGTAGAAAGAGGGCACCCTGCTCAAACTTCGAAGGCTCACAAAGGGCAAACTGGGCCCGGGCAAAGGGAGAGGGCAGGGCAGCGAGCACATCTGACCAGGAGTTAAGAACCAGGTCAAGAGTGTTCTGACCATTGAGCTGATCTGCCAGCGGAGGCCGGGCGGCTACAGGCTGGGTAGGCTCAGCTGAAAACTGCTGGGTTGGAGCTAGCTGGGTAGCTGCTGCCTGAAGGGGTCCAGGTTCAAATGGAGCAGGAGCTGACTCCTGAGGGGCTGGCTGAGCTGGCGCAGGGGCTACTGGCGGCTCAGAAAGAGCAGGTTCTGAAACAGCAGCTTCTGGGACAGCAGGCCCTGGCTCAGAGAGAGCCCCCTGGGACGCTAACTGCTGCCGGGCCCGAGCCAGGGGCCCTAGCGGGGGCTGGTCCCCTAAAGACTGAACCCGGTCCCCAGCAACTGCGGGGCCGGACTGCCCAGGTAGGCCAGAGTCCACAGGCCCCAGAGGCTGAGCAGCCTGCTGGCTAGGCCGCTGGCTAGGCAACGAGCTAGGAGGCAGCTGGCTAGCAGGCCCCCCCTTAGCCTCCAGGCGGTCAAGGCGGGCAGCTAGGGCAGCGAGGCCCTGATCTGCCAGCAGCAGGATCCGGGCACAGAGCAGCTCAAGCTGCAGCTGGGGGCTAACAGCACCCACCATCTCATTGAGGGCCTCATTGGTCATATCAGCAGCTGCAGAGAGGTCAGCTGAAGAGAAGGCCTGGGCCTGCTGGCGCAGGCGCTCTAGCTGATCAGCTGGCAGGCCCCGCAGCAGAGACTGGGCCGAATCTGGAACAGCCTTAAGAATCAGCAAATCCCTAAAACGCTCTAAGAGGTCTTCAACAAACCTACGCGGATCCTGGCCGGTCTCAATCACCTGGCTAACAGCAGAAAAAACCTCTGGGGCCTGGCCAGAGGCAAAGGCCAGCAGAACCCGGTCCAGAAGCTCAGCGTGGGTAAAGCCCAAAAGGGCCACGGCCCTGTCGTAGCTAATACCCTCCTGGGCTGAGGCCCCCGCCATCAACTGGTCAAGAACCGACAGGCTATCGCGCACAGAGCCAGCCCCGGCCCGCACCACCAGGGGCAAGACCCCGTCAGCAACCTTAACCCCCTCCTGGGTGCAGAGGGCCTCAAGGTAGGCACCTAGGGTCTGGGGCGGGACCAGGCGGAAGGGGTAGTGGTGGGTTCGGGAACGGATCGTGCCTAGAACCTTCTGAGGCTCGGTCGTAGCAAAAATGAACTTGATATGGGCCGGGGGTTCCTCAACGATCTTCAGCAGGGCGTTAAAGCCCTCCCGGGTAACCATGTGGGCCTCATCAATAATGAAAATCTTGTAGCGGTCCCGTACCGGGGCGAAGGTAGCCCGCTCCCGCAAATCACGGGCATGATCAACACCGCCATGAGAGGCGGCGTCCATCTCAATCACATCCAGGGAGCCGCCCCCGTCCCGAGCTAGCTCCTTACAGGACTGGCAGCTACCGCAGGGGGTAGGGGTAGGGCCCTGGGCGCAGTTGAGGCAGCGGGCAAGGATTCGGGCAGAAGTGGTTTTGCCGCAGCCTCGTGGGCCAGAGAAAAGGTAGGCATGGTTGATCTGGTTTTTCTCTAAGGCGGTTATGAGGGGGCCGGTGACGTGTTCCTGGCCAATGACATCAGCAAAGGATTCAGGGCGGTAACGGCGGTAGAGGGCAGTGCTCACAGTCAACCTTCACGGGATGAGGAAAAAATCAGGCAAGAGGGCCTAGCTAGAGACTAACCCAGCTAGCCAGCTTAAGGCTGGGCTTTAGCAGGTCAGGGCAGAAGCCAGGTGCTCCCCTCTAGTTTAGTAGGCCTAGAGGCCCTGAAGATAGAAAAAGACCCCTTACGCACCCGTCAGAGCCCAGATACCCTTGCTGCCTTCCGGCCCTGGGGGAGTTTTCCAAGATGACGCCACATAAGGGGCTTCCAACACTTTACCCCAGGGGCTACCCAAAAGGCAATTGGGCGCCCGATTTGCCTTTTGAATCTGAAGGGTGTAGGGTTGTACCTGTTCGCTTTCGTGAAGCTATAGATTCTGTAGCTAAGCAACAAGCCTGGAGGATTCGCCTAGCGGCCTATGGCGCACGCCTGGAACGCGTGTTGGGGTCACGCCCTCGGGGGTTCCAATCCCCCATCCTCCGCTCAAAGCCGGTCTGATCGCCCACTTGATCAGACCGGCTTTTTTCATGCCATTTTACTGCTGAAATATGTATTTTCCCAAAAAATCGCTCTTTAATGGACCCCTCAGGGGGTGGTGGGCTCTTGAGGTGGCATTCACCCAAATGAGAGCAAGGTTTGTCCCCAAAACTGTTGGAGGTGTCCCCTTTTAAGCGGGGCTAGCTTGATTAATAAGTAAGTGTGTTTAGGATGGGGAGGTGGAAAGATGAAAATCTCGAATAAGTTGAAGGGATACCAGCATGGTTACCATGAGTATTACTTCCCCATTTCTTCAGGGAGCTACTCTACAGACAACGGACGGTTGGGTTGCAGCTCGCAAGCTCTGCACCGCACCCACTCAGGCAATTGCAACAGAGATAGAAACGAAGGGATTAGCAGCCTGGATTGATAGCCAACTCTACCCCGATAAAATCCAAGAAAATCCCCGCTATGAACTAGAGCGGCAGGCCCTCTTCCCCAGCATGTTCGCCCCACGTCAGGCCAGTAAAACCAGGGATAAAATCTTCTGGGATAACTACCAGAAGGTAAGCGTCAGACCCTATAATGTGGCTACTTATGTCATTGAAGCAGCAATGCATCGTATGTGGGCTTCCCGTAAACAATTGCAAAATACAATGGCCCTCTTCTGGTCAGATGTTGCAGCCAGTAGCCTATCAAAAGCACCCGACGGTTACCACGATTATATTGGCACCCTCTACGACGGTGCCCTAGGTAAATACAAGGATTTGCTCTGGAATCTGATCAACACCAGAACAATCAGTATGTTCCTTGATAATCACACCAATACCCGCTATGCCCTCAATGAAAATATGGGCCGTGAAATCATGGAACTCTACTCCTTCGGAGCAGAGAAGGGCTACACCCAAAAAGACGTTGTTGCAGTAGCCACCCTGATGACCGGATTCCGCGGAGACATCAGCAGCTACGGCTCCGGGGCAGACCCGGCCTACCACCACTTTGGGGCAATTACCGTCCTGGGCAAAACCTTCGCCAACAAGGGATCAACAGCCCAAGACATGTACGCGACCCTGCGGGAGCTGATCAACTTCCTAGCCGTCGACCGCCTCACCGGCCTGCGGATCGCCCGCCGCCTGATCAAGCACTTCATCGGCGACCAGCTCAACACAGAAGCCCTAGCCCAGCAGCTAGCAGACCTCTACATGGCCAACGACACCGACGTTCGGCCCATGATCCGGGCCCTGGTCCTCTCGCCCCTCTTCCTCCAGTCGGCAGGCCACACAGCCCGCAGGCCCTGGAGCGTCCTCTGTGGCCTGATGGCCTCAGCCAACCTCAGCCTCAAGGGGACAGTCAGCTTCGCTACCTCAACTAGCCTCTACGCCCCCCTCTACCGGATGTGGTGGATGCTCTACGAATACGCCGGCGGAGTTCCCTTCAACGCACCCCAAACCGACGGCTACCCCCTAGAAGCCCACGCCTGGATGTCCTCAGCCCACTACGTAGGAATCACCAAGCTCACCCGCTTCACCAACTACATTGACACCTGGGACGGAAGCGACCCCTCAAAATTCACCCTCTGGTCAAACCCCATCAGCTGGGCCGGTGCCCTAGGAATCACCCTAGGAAGAACCACCCTCAAAGACTCAGCCAAGATCATCTTCCGTTCCCTGACCGGCTACGAGGCAGACGACCACCTGATTGGCTCCCTCATGGCCTACGCCGTCACCCGCACCCCAACAGCGGTCAGCGGCTTTAACCCGGCCACCGTTGCCAGCCAAACCGTAACCGATGAACACATCAAACGGATGATCGAAGCAGCCCTTACAGCGCCCCACTTTATGCTGGCTTAGGCTCGCACCCCAGATCATCACACTCTTCCCAACTTCCCAACCTTCCCAGCCCTCCCCCTACCCCCACGAACAGACAAGAAAGAAAACCATGAAGCCACTGAACACCCTCTTCCTTAAGGCCGATGACCTACACCAGGTTCACCACCATTCAGGAGACGACAACCGAAACTTCCTGGTAGACACCCAAACCGGTCAAACCATCAACTCCCTCAAAAAAGCAAACGAAATCGCAGCAGAACGCCTTAGCTGCAACCGCCGCACAGCCCTGACCGGCGCCAGCGTTGGCGTCCTATCCCTCAGCAGCGTCATGCTCACCGAATCAGCAGCCCCCCGCTACGCCTATGCAGCAGAACCCATTGGGGATGGCACCGTCCTGATCATGGTCTACCTGCGCGGGGGAGCAGACGGCCTGTCCCTAGTTACCCCCTACGCCGATAGCTACTACACCGCCAGCCGCAAAACCACCCGTAAAACTCCCAGCATGGCCGGAGCTAAGGTTCTTGATAGCACCTTCATGCTGGCCCCCGAACTGTCCTCTTTGACCAGCGCCTGGGTAGCAGGGGACCTCTCTATCGTTCACTCCGTTGGCCTTAATTCCAACACCCGCTCCCACTTCAGCAACTACAAGGAGGCTGACCGCTCAGCCCCCGTCCAGTACAAGACCGGCTGGCTGGCCCGCCTGCTAGATGCAACTACGAACAACGCCTCCCAGTTCCGGGCCTTCTCCCACGCCGGGAACGTCTCAGGGGCCTTCTATGGCACCGACCAGGAAGTCCTAGCTATCAGCAGCTTTGCCGACTTCAAAATGAAGTCAACCGCTAAAGACACCAGCACCATTGACGCCCTGGCCCAGCGAATCAACAGCAAGGTTGGCGGCGAACTCGGCACCATGGTCAAAACAACCCTGAGCTCCATGACCGAAATTCAAAAGCTCAACGCCCCCAGCTATGTTCCCGAAAACGGGGCCAGCTACCCCAAGAGCGACTTTGGTCAGAGCATGAAAGACATCGCCCAGATCCTTAAGGCCAACAAGGGCGTGCAGGTAGTAACCGTTGATCAAAGCGGCTGGGACACCCACCGGGGCCAGGCTAGCCAGGTTAACCTTCTAGCCCGGGATCTAGGCGATGCTCTGGGGGCCTTCTACAAGGATATGGGCCCAACCCGCATGAATAAGGTGGTGCTCATGACTGTCTCTGAATTTGGCCGCACCACCCTTGAAAATGCCTCCCTAGGCACCGACCACGGGGCGGGGAACTTCTCCTTCATCCTCTCAGGGCGGGCTACCGGTAAGGTGGCAGGCGGCCAGTGGATCGGCCTGAAAAATGCCAGGGATAAGGATAACGCCATCCTCACCGACTACAGGGCCCTGGCGGCAGAAGTGATGTCTAAGGGCCTAGGGATTGACCAGGCAAGAATCTCCCAGATCCTTCCTGACTACAGCCCAACCCCGGTAGGGGTCCTCAGCTAAGGGCCCTCTAGGGTGTAGGCCTACTCTTTTACCCCCCTTCTTGCCAACTGGGCAGAAGAAGGGGGGGGTAAAATATCAGGCATGATTTTTAAAGGTGTAGGCGATCATCGCCCTTACCCCGACCACGGCCTGACCCAAAAGACCTGGGGGAGCCTAGCTCCTTCTCAGGTGCGGCTAGACCGGCTCATTACAACTCAGAAGCACCTCAACCTTGAGACCCTCCTGGCTGAAGATTCCACCTTCTACGGGGACCTCTTCCCCCACGTGGTTCGCTACCGGGGCGAACTCTACCTAGAAGACGGGGTTCATCGGGCCCTGCGAACAGCCCTTCAACGCCGGGCTGTTATGTATGCCCGGGTTCTAGACCTTGACCAGCTAGCCCCCAGCCTCCTAGAAGACCACTAGGGCCCTCTGGGAGGGGGCTGGGGCCCAGCCCCCTAGAGGGTTTTAGTCTTCAAGCTCCTGAAGGATACTTGCCGTTGCAGATAGGCCCAGGCGGGTTGCCCCAGCCTCTACCATTGCCAGGGCCTCCTTGCTGCTGCGAATACCCCCAGAAGCCTTAACTCCCAGGCGGGGCCCAACAGTCTGAGCCATCAGCTCAACAGCGTGCAGGCTGGCCCCACCGGCCGGGTGAAAACCGGTAGAGGTTTTAACGTAGTCAGCCCCGGCAGCCTCAGCAGCCTGGCAGCAGGCCACAATAGCCTGATCAGATAGGGCAGCAGACTCAATAATGACCTTCAGCAACCTGCCCTCACAGGCCTGGCGGACCGCCCGGATCTCAGCCTCAACAGCCTCAAAATTGCCAGACACCGCCTGAGAAATATCAATGACCATATCAATCTCATCAGCCCCATCAGCTACAGCCTGGGCGGCCTCAGCAGCCTTAATGGCAGGCTTAACAGCCCCTGAGGGAAAACCAACAACAGTGGCAACCTTCAGACCAGCCGGAACAGTAACCGGCAGCTGAGAGGGGGATACACAGACAGAAAAGGCCCCCAGGGCCTGGGCCTGGTTGATAAGGTCCTGAACCTGATCGGCAGTAGCCTCAGGCTTAAGAAGGGTGTGATCAACTAGGGCTGCAAGAGCAGAAGAATCTAACTGCATCAATAAAACTCCTTGACATAGAGAGGCTGATTCAAAGGAAGAGTGAATCAGCCTCAGGAACGAGAAAACTTTTAGGGTTCAGTCTCTATTAAACAGCTAGAAGGGCAGGGGGCGGAACTTTAAGAGGCCGCCCGGAGCTGGCGGTCAGAGGTTCCATCCAGGCGGATGGGAAGGCCCTGCTCGTCAAAGCGGGCCCCAACGCCCCGCTGAATAAAGCGGATGGTCTTTTCGAACTGTTCCTCTAGGGCCTGGGGGTCCTCAGCCTCGCCGCTGCGGTCAGCTGATGAAGACAGGGAGCCGTGAACCAGCTGGGCTAGGGGGTGGATGTCCTGCTCAGGCAGGTAGTTTTGGTCAATGGCGGCCCTGAGGATTCCGGCCAGTACTGCCTGAAGCTCCTGAACATGGGCCCCTAGCTGGGCGAAGGCCTCTGGGGAAAGGACTGAGCGCATGGCCGGGCCGGGGGGCAGGTGACGGCGGGTGAGGTCTTCCATTTGCAGGCGGACGTAAACGGCCAGCTGGTCGATGGGGTTAGCTACCCCTTCAAGGGCCTGGCGCAGGTCTGAGAGAAAACGCTCGGTTTCATCTAGGGCGTAGGCGATCAGCAGTTCACCCATGTCAGCGAAGTAGTTGTAGACTGCCGTCCTGCCGATGCCGGCGTTTTTGGCAACATGGGTCATGGTTAGGCCCGGTAGGCCCCGCTCGTAGAGTAGGCGGCCAAAGGAGTCTAGGATGGCCCGCTGGGTGTTTTCGCGCTGGGCGGCGTTGGTGGCGGCAGTAATTCGAGGCATAATGACACCTTACAGCTATCTGTCAGCAAAAACTAGCCTGGGGCAGGCTTATTAACCCAAAGGAGGGTGAAAAAGATTCCAGCGGGCTAAAGGGTCCCCCCTAGACAAGAGGTTGTAAACTAGGGAGGGCCCAGGTGGCAGGTGGGCACAGCAGTTCAAAAACTTCAACCCAGGGGATAAGTGTGTCCACGCAAGCAAGTACTACACCAGCTACCAGCATCCAAGACTCCCAGGCCGCCTACGCCCGTCCGGCCCGCACCTACTACGACCTTCTTCTAGCTGCAACCTGCGTCGTCTTTATACTGTCCAATATTGGGGCCAGCAAGGGGGTTGCCTTCGGGCCCATCCTCACTGACGGGGGCTTCTTCCTCTTCCCTCTGGCCTATGTGCTAGGCGATGTCATCAGCGAAATCTACGGCTTCAAGCTAGCCCGCCGGGCCATTATGACCAGCTTTCTTGCCGCTGCGGCAGCGGCAGTGAGCTTCTGGGTTCTGATTGCCCTGCCCTCAGCTGACTTCTACCAGGGCCAGGCCGCCCTTGAAACTGTTCTGGGGCCGGTTCCCCTTATCCTGGTTGGCTCCCTGCTGGGCTTTCTGAGCGGCCAGCTCCTGAACTCCTGGGTGCTCACCCGCCTGAAGGCTAGGACCGCTGGCCGGCACCTCTGGGGCCGCCTGCTGGGCTCAACCCTGGTGGGGGAGCTAGCTGACACCATCATCTTCTGTTCCATCGCAGCGCCCATTATTGGAATTACAAGTTTCCCCCAGTTCATGAACTATGTTCTTGTGGGCTACTTCTACAAGTGCGCCGTTGAAGTGCTCCTCCTGCCCCTGACCTACCCGGTCATTAGCTGGTTTAAGCGCAAGGAGCCTACCTACCTGCAAGCACCCTCAGCCAAGTAGCCTGCACTCAGCGGTAAAAGGGTGATGTGGGCCTCACTGTAGGATGGTGGGCGGAAAAGACAGGCCTTGAACCTCAAAACCTGTGTAAACTTTCGGTTCATTGCATACACCACACTCTCATGAAAGGGAGGGCTCCCGTGGCACCAACAACCACCGGCCAGCAGGAGGGCGGCAACCTTAGCCGTTCCCTCTCCCACGGCCAGCTCACCATGATCGCCCTGGGCCTAGCCGTGGGCACCGGCCTCTTCCTAGGCTCCGGCGCGGCCATCTCCATCGCAGGCCCAGCCGTCATTGTTTCCTACGCCATCGGCTCCCTCATCGCCGCTATCATTGGTGCCTGCGCCGGTGAAATGGCTGTACGCTACCCGGTGCGCGGCGGCTTTGGCACCATCGCCGGTAAGTTCCTCAGCCCCTACGCCGGCTACCTGACCCGCTGGGCCTACTGGATGACCACCGTCACCCTAGCCGGTGCTGAAGTCGTAGCCGTCGGCGCCTACATGGCCTACTGGTACCCCAATGTGCCCCTCTGGATCTGGGTCCTTCTGGCAGGCGGAGCGATCTTCGTTCTCAACCTCACCAGTGTTAAGTCCTTCGGTCTGGTGGAATTCTTCCTCTCCTCCATCAAGGTCAGCGCGGTTATCCTCTTCATCATCTTCGGCCTAGCCCTAGTCTTCTTCGGCTTGCCCGGCCAAGAGGCCACCGGCGTAGCTAACCTCACCGCCCACAACGGCTTTATGCCCAATGGCCTTTCCTCCATCTGGATTGCCCTGGCCGTAGTCATGTTCTCCTTCGGCGGTATTGAGCTGATCTCCATCTCAGCGGCAGAAGCTAAGGACCCAGTCCGCTCCGTCCGCTCCTCAGCTAAGGCCATGATGTGGCGACTAGCCACCTTCTACGTCCTCTCCCTCTTCATCGTGGTTGCCATCATCCCCTGGACCAGCGCCGCCAGCCTGGGCAAGGAAATCGAAGGCTCCCCCTTCGTGATGGTCTTTACCGAACTAGGTATCCCCTACATTGGCGGTATCACCAACTTCATCCTCATGACCGCAGCCCTCTCTGGGGCTAACGCCGCCCTCTACGCAGCTACCCGCCTGCTCCACTCCCTCGGCCACGAAGGCATGGCCCCCAAGATCCTCTCTAGGACCAACCCCTCAGGGATTCCCGCTCTAGCCCTGACCGTCTCATCCCTAGGTGCTGTGGTTGCCATGATTATGGCCATCTCAGGTGTGGGTGGAATCTTCGGCTACATGATGGCCCTAGTGACCGTCTGCGTACTGGTGGTCTGGTCCATGATCCTGCTCTCCTACATGGCCTACAAGAAGGCTGAAGGGAACTCCTCCCCCTTCCGGGTCTTCGGCGGATCAGCCACCGCAGGCCTTGGCTTGGCCGGGGTGATTGCCACCTTCCTTGCCATGTTCTTTGCCGGCGGCTCCATGCTGCCCTCAATCCTGGTGGGTCTGGGCTTTTTCGGCCTGATTACCATCATCTACTTCGCCGGTGTTAACAAGAACATCCGAAGCTCAGATGACGCCTTTGAGGAAGTTCAGGCCGTGACCAGCCAGGTTCCCCTCGTAGATAGAAACAAACAGCGGTAAAATCAGTAGCAGGTCTACACAAGGACGCCGGTAGCCCGCCCCCTGCCCAGAGCTAGGGGAGCTGCGCACCGGCGTCCGCGCATTAACACCGCTACCCTACCCGACGTTTTCTCACAGTAAGGCTTACCGCGTGGCACACACTCCTCAGCAGGGGCAGGCAGCAGGACCCACCCTCAAACGCTCACTGACCCACGGGCAAATGACCATGATCGTGCTCGGCTCCGCCCTGGGCACCGGCCTCTTCCTAGGCTCCTCTGGGGCAATTGCCCTAGCCGGTCCGGCAGTTATTCTCTCCTACGCCATTGGCTCCCTGGCCGCAGCAATCATTGCCGCCTCAACCGGTGAAATGGCCGTCCGCTACCCGGTGCGCGGTGGCTTTGGCTCCATTGCCGGCCGCTACCTGGGCCCCTACGCCGGCTACCTGACCCGCTGGGCCTACTGGACCGTGACCGCTATTATCACCGGCATTGAGCTAGTTGCCGTGGGCACCTACCTGCAGTACTGGTGGCCGGGCCTGCCCCTCTGGGTGGGAATCGTCCTCTTCGGGGCTGTCATTATTTTGCTGAATATTCGATCCGTCAAATACTTCGGTACCATGGAGTTCTTCCTCTCCTCCATTAAGGTCATTGCCCTGCTGCTCTTTGTGCTGGTGGGCCTGGCCCTGGTCTTTGTGGGCTTCCCCGGCCATGAGGCAAGCGGTATCAGGAACCTAACCAATGACGGTGGATTTATGCCCACCGGCTTCCAGGGGGTCTGGCTCTCCCTGGCTGTGGTCATGTTCTCCTTCGGTGGGATTGAGATGCTCTCTATCTCTGCTGCTGAAGCTAAGGACCCAGTTCGCTCAGTGCGGGCTTCCACCAAGGCCAACATGTGGCGGCTGGCAACCATCTATGTTATTTCCCTCTTTATTGTGGTTTCCATTATTCCCTGGCAGGCAGCAGCCCAGCTAGATGGCTCCGTTGAGGCCTCACCCTTTGTGCTGGTCTTCTCAGAAATCGGGGTTCCGGCCATCGCCTCTATCACTAACTTCATCATCCTGGTAGCCGCCCTCTCTGCCGCTAACGCCAACCTTTATGCAGGCACCCGCCTGCTGCACTCCCTGGCAACTGAGAAAATGGCCCCGGCCCCCCTGGCCCGGGTGAGCCCGGCTGGTATTCCGGTCCCGGCCATGTGGGCCTCAACCTCAGGGGTTCTGCTAGCTATCCTGCTGGCCCTCTTCCTACCCGGCCAGGCCTTTGGCCTGATGATGACCCTCACCATGGTCTGCGCCCTGACCGTCTGGGTGCTGATCCTGCTGGCCTACATTGCCTTCAAGGGGGTTGAGGGTAATTCCTCAGCCTTCCGTATGTGGGGCGGCCGGGCAACAGCTAGCCTGGGTATCTTCCTACTGCTGGCTATCTGGGCGGCCCTCTTCGCCCGCAGCGGCAACGCCGCCCCGGCCACCATGGGAATCGCCTACTTCCTGATTCTGACCATGATCTACTTTGGTGTGGTCAAACGGGTTCACACCGGCCATGAGGACGCCTTCGCTGAGGCAGATGCCGCCGTTGCCGCCCAGAGCCAGGATAGGGGCTAGCTGTGGGAGCAGTCTATGAGCTTGAAGTTCCCCTGCGCTGGGGTGATATGGACGCCTACGGGCACGTTAATAACGTGACTATGATGCAGGTGCTTGAAGAAGCCCGCGTTGCCCTCTTTGGGCCGCCACCTTCGTCTGGTGAGCCTGCTCCGCTGGCGGGGCAGGCCGGGGAGGGCAGGCCGGGGAGGGCTGCTGCTCAGCTGCCCCTCTTTGAGACCCTACCTGCCGGAACCCAGGCCCTGGTGGCCGAGAACTACGTCAAATACCGTAGCCCCCTGGCCTACCGGGGGGTTCCGGTGCGGGTGCAGATGCAGGTGAGTAAGGTGACAGCTGCCTCCCTGCAGGTTGCCTATGAGCTCTTTGACCCGGTAAGCGGTGAGCACTGCGTATCAGCCAGCACCACCCTGGCCTTCTTTACCCCTGAAACCGGCTCCCTGGTACGCCTGAGCGCCGAGCAGCGAAGGCAGCTGGCGGCCTAGATTGTAGATGCACTTTTTATATGGCGCTTAGGCTTTTAGGCTGCGAGGATGCGGTTGAGCTTGTTGAAAGAGGACTTCCAGCCGGCAACAGACATCTCGTGCATGGCAGGGTCAAGCGGGCCCTGGGTGATGGTGACGCGAGTGGTCTTCTCATCAACCCTCTCAAAGGCGGTGCGGTTCAGGAAATAGGAACCGGCCTCCATACCGTGGGCTTCAGCCAGCTCCTCACCGATAGCCTCATAGCCCTCAATCAGCTCACCGGGCACTAGCTTGTGGAAGGTGCCATTGACCGGAGAAGTGAACTCGGGGTTCTCTTCACTAACCATCACAAGCTTCTGGGGCCCGCCCTCGCGCACCTCAATCTCAACAGTGTCAAGAGGAACGGTGAAACCCTCAGGGCCAAACCACTGGGGCACGAGCTCAGCTGAGGTGAAAGCCTCGTAGAGGGCCTCGGGGGTAGCCTCAAAGTCGTGGGTAAAGGTTAGAACCTGCTCGGGGGCAAGGCTATCAAAATCAAAGTTCATGCTGTTTTCCTTAAAGTTTGAGAGTGGTTGGGCAGGAGCCCTGAGATGAGCAGGAGCAGAAGCCGCAGGCCCCCTTCCTGCCTAGGGCAGGAGGGAGCGGGGCTCGGCATCCTGAAAAATCTTACTTCTGCTTGAGCAGCTGGGCTAGCTTGCTCAAAGAACCCTGCCAGGAGGCCAGGGTCTGCTCATGCACAGCAGCAGGCAGGGGCCCCTGGGTCAGCTTCAGAATGGTACCCTCACCCACGCCGTCCTCGGTCACCGCGGTGCCCGCCTCAAACTCAAAGCGCAGGGCAATTAGGGTATCAGAGGGCTGGCCGGAGGGGGTAGGTAGGGCCTCCCGGTACTCGATGGTGTGGGGCTCCGCCAGGGTCACAAAGCGCATGTACATGGGGGCCTGGAACTTAGGCTGATCCTTATGGCGCATCACAAACTGCTTGCGGCCGCCAATGACCGGTTCTAGGGTCAGGGTGTTGGGAATAACCTTCCAGTCGGCAGGTCCAAACCACTTGATGAAAAGGGTCGGGTTAGTAAAAGCCTCAAAAACCTGCTGGGGGCTTGCGGCGAACTCCTGGCGGTAGGTGATGGTTTCCTCAGGCTTGAGGTCTTCAATCTTAAAGTCGTTCATACTCTACTTCTCCTTGCTGCTGGTCTTGGTCGTATCAGCCTGCTTGCTTTCAGGCTGGGTGACTTCAGCCTGAGCAGGCCGATCCGCCCCAACCCCTTGCCCCTGGGCAGCCTGCTCAGTCGCCCGGCGGGCCTCAGACTCAGCCTTGGCCTTCATGTTCGCCTCCCAGCGGGCCTGGGCGGCCGCAACCCGCTCAGCCTCCTTAGCGGCCTTGCGGGCGGCAGCTTCCTCCTGGGCCTTGAGCTGGGCAACCTTCTTGGCATAGTACTTACCTAAGAACTCGTCCCGGTAGTCAAAATATTCCCCAGAATCAATAGCCGCCCGAGCATCATCGACCATCTTCACAATAAAACGCTCATTGTGAATCGAGGCTAGGGTCGCTGAGAGGCGCTCGTCAGCCTTAAAGAGGTGGTGCAGGTAGGCGCGGGTGTAGTGGGTGCAGGTGTAGCAGTCGCAGCCCTCAAAGATGGGGGAAAAATCAGTTCGGTAGCGGGCATTGGTCAGGTTAAAGCGGCCATCGGGGCTGTAGACCGCCGCGTTACGGGCCACCCGGGTAGGGGAAACACAGTCGAAGGTATCAACGCCGTTTTCAATGCCGGTAAAAATATCATCAGGCTCAGAGATACCCAGCAGGTGGCGGGGCTTGTTCTCAGGCAGCTCCTCGTTACACCAGCGAACAATGGTGCCCAGATTTTCCTTCTCTAGGGCACCGCCCAGACCAAAGCCGTCAAAGGGCATGGCGCCCAAATCTCGGCAGGCCTTACGGCGCAAATCCTCATACTGGGCCCCCTGAATCACACCAAAGAGGGCCTGGTAGGGTTTACCCACCCGCTCAGCGGTCAGGCGCTGGTGCTCAGCAATGCAGCGCAGGGCCCAGAGTCGGGTGCGCTCAAGGGCCTCTTCCTGGTAGGCGCGGGAGTTGTAGAGGGTAGTCAGCTCATCGAAGGCAAACATGATGTCAGCGCCAATCTGGTGCTGTACCTGCATGGATACCTCGGGGGTAAAACGGTGAATGTCGCCGTTGATGTGGGATTTAAAGTTGACTCCGTCATCGTCCACGTGGGCCATGCGTTCCTTGCCGGCGGCTACGTCATCATCGCCGATGGGTCGGCCGTCTGCGCCGGTAGCCCCGGCCACGGTGCCCATGTCAATCACTTTTTTGAAGCCAGAGCCCAGGCTCATCACCTGGAAGCCGCCGGAGTCGGTGAAGGTGGGCCCCTGCCAGTTCATGAAGGCACCCAGCCCGCCAGCGGCGTCTAGGACCTCTGGGCCCGGCTGCAGGTAGAGGTGGTAGGCGTTGGCCAGCAGGGCCTGGGCGCCCAGGTCTTTCATGGCCTCGGGTAGGACGGCCTTGACGGTGGCTTTTGTGCCTACCGGGGTGAAGGCGGGGGTGGCAATATCGCCGTGGGGGGTGTGGATGAGGCCGGTGCGGCCCTGGAAGGAACCGCCGTTGGCGTCCACCTGTTTGCCGGTGGGCTGGGCGGTATCGCTTAGGCGCTTGCCCAGTTCAAAGGAAAAAGTGGGATCAGAAAATTCGGTATTGAGCACGGGTATAAGTTTACCGGCTGCCCGCCCCGCCCTGCCTCCGGACTGCCCCCGGCCTGCCTCGGCCTGCCTCGGCCTGCCTCCGGACTGCCAAGCCAGCCTGCCAAGCCAGCAATGTACCAGCTGACTCTGTAAGTCCGCAGAGAATCTGAGGATTTGCAGAGCCAGTTGGTACATAGTCGGGAGGAGGGGGGATGAGGGGAGGCTGAGCGGGGGGAGGGGGAGGTGGCCGGGAGGTTTAGTCGTCAGAGACGGTGAC
>JAXDRN010000052.1:0-19891 GCA_034090985.1 Rothia sp. (in: high G+C Gram-positive bacteria)
AGGCCCCACTGGGGCCTTTTCTTAACGGCAGACTCGTCGCTCAACCTAACCGGTCGCTTCGCGATTTTACCCACCTCTGCCCCTGCCTAAAAGGCCCCACTGGGGCCTTTTCTTAACGGCAGACTCGTCGCTCAACCTAACCGGTCGCTTCGCGATTTTACCGGTTAGGTTTCGCTCCTCGTCCTCCCAGTCGCATGGCAGGCTCCCCTGAGTCGTTCTTCAGGGCTGCCCGTAGCTCCTTAGGCAGGGAGAAGAGAATATCTTCCTTAGCGGTCTCAAACTTCTCAACATCAACATAGCCGTAGTCAGCCAGCAGACGCAGAACATCCTGCACCAGAACCTCAGGCACAGAAGCACCAGAGGTTAGCCCAACAGTGGTCACGCCCTTAAACCAGGCCTCATCCACCTCATTGGCGTAATCCACCAGGTAGGCCTGCTTAGCCCCGTATTCCAGGGCAACTTCCTTCAGGCGCACCGAGTTAGAAGAATTGGTAGAACCTACCACGATCACCAGATCAGCCTTCGGAGCAATCTCCTTAATAGCGCCCTGACGGTTAGAGGTTGCGTAGCAGATATCGTCTGAGGGCGGGTCCTGCAGGGTGGGGAAGCGCTCCCGCAGGCGGGCAACGGTTTCAAGGGTTTCATCCACCGACAGGGTGGTCTGTGAAATCCACACCACCTTCTCAGGGTTACGGACCGTCACCTGATCCACCTCATCAGGTGAGTTCACAATCTGAATGTGGTCGGGGGCTTCACCGGCTGTACCTTCAACCTCCTCGTGGCCAGTATGGCCAATGAGCAGAATATCGTAGTCCTGCTTAGCAAAGCGCACTGCCTCCCGGTGGACCTTAGAGACCAGCGGGCAGGTTGCGTCAATAGTGTTCAGCTGCCGCTGGCCAGCAGCAGCAACCACCGCAGGGGAAACACCGTGGGCTGAGAAAACAGTAACAGCCCCCTCAGGGACCTCTTCAACCTCATCAACAAAGATAGCGCCCTGGGCCTCAAGGGTCTCTACCACATGGCGGTTGTGCACAATCTGTTTGCGCACGTAAACAGGAGCCCCGTAGTGCTCCAGAGCCTTTTCAACAGCGATCACAGCCCGGTCAACACCGGCACAGTAGCCGCGCGGGGCTGCAAGAAGAACCTTCTTCTCGCCGGTGGGGGCGGCAGCCTCAATTTCTTCACGGGTCCGGCGCACGCGGGGTACGGTGGGCAGGCCCAGGTCAATGGTCTTCTCTTGGGTGGACATACCCTCTATCCTAACCTGCCCGCCCTAGCTCTGTGCAGGGGCCAGGCGGGTAGAAAGGCCAAGGATCGCTGAGAGAAAGGCCATGAGGGTCAAAACAGCCCCAGCAATCAGCAGGTTAAAGGCCCAGTCATAGTGAAAACTAGCAAAAGAGGCGGTCAAGATCTCTGATAGTTTCTGCACAAAGAGTAAGGCTGTACCCCCTGTAGGCAGGTTCAGGCCCGCCGTCAAGGAAAGCCCACCACCGATAAGGCCCAGAAGCCAGAGCAGGCCTGAACCGATGAAGGCAACAAAGGCCAGGTAGGCAAAGCGGTTGCGGGGCCAGAGCAAAAAGCCCAGCAGAAGACAGCCGGCAGAGAGCAGAAGTAGCAGCTGCCAGAGGGAGGCTAGCCAGATCAGGCTGTTAATAGCTGAGTTGATGGGCCAGAAGTTTTGGGCGCTATCAAGGGTGATGGTGCGGCCAGGCAGGCTAGAGGTATCAAGGCTCAGGCCGGTTGCCGCCCCCACGCTTTGCCCGGCCTGGTCGTAGAGGGCAGAGAGGTCAAGCTGGGCTGGCCGGCTCTGGCCAGAGAAATTATAGGCGTGGGTATCAGCAATGACCTGGGCCCAAACCTGCGGGTAGGCCTCTGAGGCAACCAGCGACTGGGTTGCCCCATCCACCAGGGAGTAGGTCTGATCGTAGAGCCAATTCTGAACTCCCCCATACCAGGCGCTAGAGTTCCCATCCCCCAGGTAGCTGCTGACGACCGGTGAGGCCATGAGCTCACCGGTAACGGCAGTGGCTAGGCTGGCCTGAAAGTCTGGGTCGTAGGCTAGGTCGGCTGTGACCTGGGAAAAACGTTCAGTATCAACCAGGTTAGTCTGAGCCCAGTAGGCCCCTGCTGACCCCAGGCCCAGCAGAAGGGCAAGAAGGGCTAGCAGGCTACAGATCAGCCGGCGGAACAGACTCAGCCGCGGCTTAGACCGCCGCCGGAGGAAGGAGGGTGAAGGCCGGTCCGGGGCTAGCTGGGCTTGGTATCTTTGAGGCTGGGCTGAAGAGGCCGGGGGCAGAAAGGCCTGATCTGCTAGGGGCTGGGCCTGAAGCTCCGCCTGGGCCCGCCAATTTTCAGCCTGAACTTCTGGGTTAGTCCAGCTGCCTTTACCGTACTCTTCATATCTCTTACTGCCAGCCATAGTCCCCACAGCTTAACCCCTCAAGCTGAGTATTGCCTTAAACTAGGCTTAGGCAGCTTTGAAAAAGCTAGGCCTCAGCACACACCCCAGTAAAGGCAGGCAGATGACTCCCAGCGACCCCTCAGCCCCCAAGGAAGAAACTCTTGCCCAGATTCAGGCCCGCCTAGCAGCCCCAACCCCCCAACGGGCCCTAGCCCCCTACGCCCAGCAGACCAGCCCAGAAAACCCCTGGCCTCTGCACCTGCTGTCCCAGAAACTCCACGAATATATTGCCCGCTGCCACCCCACCTGGGTTGAGGGTCAGGTGATAGAACTCAACCAGCGGGGCCGGGTCTCTTACCTGACCTTACGGGACCTAGAAGAAGAAGTATCAGTATCGGTTACCATTTGGGGCTCAGAGATGGCCAAGGTCAAGGGCCAGCTTGAGCGCGGCTCCCGCCTGGTCCTTCAGCTCAAGCCAGACTTCTGGGTCAAAACCGGCCGTCTCTCCATGCAGGGCTCTAACCTTCAACCCCAGGGCCTAGGCTCCATGCTAGCTATCATTGAAGAGCTCAAGGGCAGGCTCCAGGCAGAAGGCCTCTTTGACCCCCGCCGCAAAAAGCCCCTACCCCTGCTGCCCCGTCGTATTGGCCTCATTACTGGCCGGGATTCAGATGCCCTCAAGGACGTTGTGCGCAATGCCTCCCTGCGCTGGCCGGCTGTTCAATTTGAAATCCGTGAGGTAGCCGTTCAGGGCAACCAGGCCCTAGCCCAGGTCAGCAGGGCCCTGAGCGAACTAGATGCCCTAGAAACTGTTGATGTTATTATTCTGGCCCGCGGCGGCGGCTCCTTTGAAGACCTGCTGCCCTTCTCTGAAGAGGCCCTGGTCCGGGCTGTAGCAGCCGCCCAAACCCCCATTGTCTCGGCCATCGGCCACGAGGCTGACACCCCCCTGATTGACTACGCCGCCGATCTGAGGGCCTCAACCCCAACCGACGCCGGTAAACGGGTTGTCCCTGATGTGCGAGAGGAAAGAGAGCTCTTCGCCTCAGCCCGCTACCAGCTAGAACGAACACTTGAACAGTTCATCAGCGCTGAAAGGAAGGGCCTCGCCCAGCTACGCAGCCGCCCAGCCCTGGCCCAGCCTGAATCAGGCCTGCTGGCCCGCGCCGAAGACCTAGAGGCCCTTCGCAGCCGGGCCCAGCTAGCTGCCCAGCAGGGCCTGCTCAGGGACAGGCAGTTCATTAGCCAGCTGCGAGCGCGGGTTCTGGCCCTCTCCCCCCAGCAGACCTTAGAGCGCGGTTACGCCCTGGTGCAGCTGGCTGACGGGCAGCTGGTGCGTGATGCCCAGTCCCTGCAGCAGGGCCAGGAGCTGAAGGTTCGTCTGGCTCGGGGCTCTGCCCTCACCCAGGTTCAGGCCACCCAGCCCTAGGTGAAGGCAGTTGCTAAAAACTTTGAGGCTTAGCTGAAAAGGGATTTTATGAAAGGAAAGAAAAATGGATCAGAAGATTGAATTTAGGACTCAGCTGCAGGCTCCTGCTGTTGAGGAGCTCTCCTATGAACAGGCTAGGGAGGAGCTGCTTCAGCTAGTGGCCCGGATGGAGTCTGGGGCTAGTAGCTTGGAGGAGTCTATTGCCCTTTGGGAGCGGGGTGAGGCCCTGGCCCGCCGCTGTGAGGCCTGGCTGGACGGCGCCCAGGCAACCCTGGATGCCGCCCGCCAGAACCAGGCCTAGGGTGCGCTCTACTTTTGTTTGTAGTCGCTGAGGAAGTTCCCTAGCCGTTCTAGGGCGTCAGCTAGGGTGTGGGTATCGGGCAGGAAGACCAGGCGGAAGTGATCTGGCTTGCCCCAGTTGAAGGCACTGCCGTGGCTGAGCAGGATTTTCTGTTCCCGGAGCAGATCTAGGATGAACTGCTCGTCGCTTCTGATGTTGAACTTGTCTGTATCGAGTTTGGGGAAGAGGTAGAGGGCGCCTTCGGCCTGTTCTACGCTGATGCCCTCCATCTGGCTGAGCATCCTGTAGGAGAGGTCCCTCTGTTCCTTGAGGCGGCCGCCGGGCAGGATCAGGTCGTTAATTGACTGGTAGCCGCCTAGGGCTGTTTGTACGGCGTGCTGGGCCGGCACGTTGGCGCAAAGACGCATGTTAGCTAGCAGGTTGATGCCTTCGATGAAGGGTGCTGCTGCTAGTTTGGGGCCAGAGATTGCAACCCAGCCTGCCCGGTAGCCGCAGACCCGGTAGGCCTTTGAGAGGCCTGAGAAGGTTAGGGTCAGTACGTCGTCGCCGGCTAGGGCGGCGATGTGGGTCATTTCTGCCCCGTCGTAGAGGATTTTTTCGTAGATTTCGTCGGCGAAGATGATCAGTTCGTGTTCCCGGGCAAGGTCTACGATCTGCTGAAGAATCTGGGGGGTGTAGACGGCGCCGGTGGGGTTGTTGGGGTTGATAACGACGATACCGCGGGTGTTGGGGGTGATTTTTGACTTGATGTCTTCAATATCGGGGTACCAGTGGTTTTCTTCGTCGCAGAGGTAGTGTACTGCCTTGCCGCCTGCTAGCTGGGTTGAGGCGGTCCACAGGGGGTAGTCGGGGCTGGGGACTAGGATTTCGTCCCCGTTATCGAGCAGGGCTTGGAGGGTCATGGGGATCAGTTCGGAGACCCCGTTGCCCAGGTAGACATCATCGGTGGTGATGTTCATGATTCCCTCGTTTTGGTAGTACTGCACAATGGCGGTACGGGCCGAGTAGAGGCCGCGGGAATCTGAGTAGCCCTGGGTGTAGGGCAGGTGTTCGATGATGTCCATCATGATTGTTTCTGGGGCCTCGAAGCCGAAGGGGGCTGGGTTGCCAATGTTCAGCTTGAGGATTCGGTGGCCGCGGGCTTCCATATGCTGGGCTTCTTCCAGGATGGGGCCGCGGATATCGTAGAGGACGTTCTGAAGTTTTTTGGACTGCTTGTAGGCCATAGGGGGTTACTTTCTGTGTTGGGTCAGCCAGAACTGGGCGGCTTCTTCTGGGCTGAGTGCCTCTTGGCCGGTGGTAAGGCTGTTGAGCTGGATCAGGGAATCTGAGTCTAACTTGGATGATACACCGTCAATGATGGTCCTCACCTCTTGGGGTAGGGATCCTGAGCGGGTGATGGGAATGATCTTCTGCTCTAGCTGGGTTCGGTTGGGGTCGTCGAGGAAGAGCAGGTTCTGCGCCTGGATCTGGGAGCTGGCTGAGTAGATGTAGGCTAGGTCCTTTTCTGCCCGGATCAGTTGGCTGGCCTGCTCCTGGGCGCTTTGGCTTTGGCCGATGTCTTTGAGCTGGCAGGCGTAGCTTTCTTCTAGGGCGCTTAGGCCGTTGGGCTGGCTGACGAAGCTGGCTGGGGCGGTGAGGGTCAGGGAGGGGCAGTGGGCTGCTAGGTCTGCCATGCTTTCGATCTCGTATTTGGCCGCTGTTGCCTGGGTGATGGCAAAGCCGTAGCGGTTGCTGGCAGCTGAGGGGCTCAGCAGCTGGGCCTGGTCGGGTAGGGCCCGGTCTAGGTAGCTGATGATGTCGGAGCTGCTGAGCCCTCTAACGTTCAGGCCGCTGGGGCTAGAACTAGGGCTGGGGCTTGAACTAGGGCTGCTGCTGGACGCACTGGCCGCAGGGCTGGGGCTGGCCTCAGAGCTGCTGCTAGAACCAGGGCTGGCACTGGCCTGACGCTGCTCTTCAAGGGTTGTGGGGCTTACCTTCCCGTTATCGGTCAGGTAGAGCAGCAGGTCCCCGCTCAGATCGGGGGTGATATCAATAAGGTCTTCCTCCCCTCCTGCCGGGGCTGTTGCCTGCCCCTCTAGGGGACTGGAGCTATCTAGGCCCATAGCCTGCAGGTAGGCTGAGCGACTGGCCGGAGCCTCTAGGACCTGCACCTGGTAGCCGGCCTCTTTTAGGGCAGCCTGGTAGAGGTAGGCGGCCTGGCGGGTCTCTGGGGTCAGGCCGCTAGAGATCCGAATCGTTCCAAGCTGCTGGGCTGAGGCGCTTGAAAGCCCTGAGCTCTGGGCTCTGGCGCTCTGCTCAGGTAGCTGGCTGCAGCCAGTGAGCAGCAGCAGGGCAGTCAGGCTGAGAGCCCCTAGCGTCCCCCTCATCCCTGGGCCTTCTTCCGGTAGAAGGAGCTTAGGTCTACAGCGTCCCGGTAACCTAGGAGCCTGGCGGCCTCATCGACCAGGGAGTAGTAGAAGTGGTCGGCTAAATCCTTGAGGGCAACCCACTGGGCCAGATCTGTAGAGCCCTGCGTCTCTGAGCGCAGGGACCCTGAAACCCGGTGGGCCCGGTAGATAGTGCGGAAGGCACAAAAGGGCCTACCCTGGGGGTCATCGGCCTCAAAGTAGGCTGCGTGAACACCCAGTAGCTGATCTGCCTTGACCCGGTAGCCAGTTTCTTCAAAAACCTCCCGGCCCATGGCCTCAAGGGGTTGTTCGCCCACCTCTAGCCCACCGCCAGGTAGGGTCCAGCCCGGCTGGTAGCCAGCTAGGGTTGGCACCCAGCGGGTCAGAAGGATTTTATCGTCTTCAATTATCACAGCGTAGGCAGCTGGTCTGGTGTCCATGACCAGAGGCATCAGGCTCCTCCTTCTTTTTGCCTTCCCACCAGTCTAATACCCCCTCCGCCCCTTTTTTGGGGCCACCCCCAGCCTTTCTTCATCTGAAACCGTTAGGCTAGGGCTATGACTAGTTGGATTCAAGCAGCAGATGGAAGCCTTCAAGAGAGCGCCCAAGCAGCCAGCAGCCTGGTTAGCAGGCTTACCAGCCTAGATTTTTGGTTATTAGGGGCTCCCCTGCGAATCCTGGTCATTATCAGCCTAGGGGTTCTGCTCCACCTCTTCCTGCGCCTGGTCATCCGCAAGGTCACTGACTCCATTGCCCGGGGCGCTACCAGCCGGGTTGTTCCAGCCCAGCAGAAGGACCAGCCTCAGAAGCAGGCCAGGCGGTCAAAACTGGCCAGGGCCTGGATGACCGATAGCAGCCAGGCTAGTATCCGCCAGGCTCAAAGGGCCCAGACCATAGGGTCAGTGCTCAGGTCCATTTCTTCTCTCAGCATTACGGCCATTACTATCGTCATGATCATTGCAGAGCTGGGCTTCAACGTTGCCCCCGTCCTAGCCTCAGCCAGTGTTGTTGGTGTGGCCCTCTCCTTTGGGGCCCAGTCCCTGGTGAAAGACTTCCTGACCGGCATCTTCATTGTGGCTGAAGACCAGCTCGGCATTGGGGACTGGGTCACTCTGGGCGATCAAAGCGGCAGGGTTGAGGCTGTTGGCCTGAGAACCACCCAGGTCAGGGATGAAAAGGGCACCCTATGGCATGTGCGCAATGGTGAAATCTTGAAAGTCGGCAACTCCTCCCAGGGCTGGGCCCAGCTCCTGCTTGATCTTGTCCTGCCTGCCGACACTGACCTTGACCAGCAGGTGCCCATCATCCTAGATGCCTGCGCCCAGGCCCTGACCAAGCCCGATATCGCCCCGGCTGTCGTGGGCAAAACCAAGTACCTGGGCCTAGAGTCCCTCGATGAGGATCAGCTGGTCATCCGCCTGCGAATCACCCTAGCCCCAGCAGCCCAGCAGAGGGTTGAACCAAGAATTAGGCAGGAGCTGAAAAAGGCCCTGAAGGGGCAGGGCCTTCAGCTGATTTTGCGTTAGCGGCCCTTCTTCTTCTGGCTGCTCTTTTTCTGGGCGGCCTTAGTCTGCCGCAGGTGCTGGGCCAGGTTCCCAGACTTGCGGGCCTGACGGCGCTTGCGGTCCTCACTTTCCCGCCGGCGGTTAGCAGCCTGCCTCTTAGCCTGTTCCTTCTGCTTGGCTTGGGCCTTCTTTTCCTGGCTTACTTCCTTGCTGTCCCTGCCCCGCTGGGACTGGGCCGTCCGGCCCCGGGTAATACCCACAAAATCCTGGATAGCTTCTTCCTGCTCCTCTGGCCGTAGCTCCCTCTTCCAGACCAGGGCAACGGGGCTTTCTTCCACCCCGAGCAGGGGCCGGTAGGTCAGGTCCTTCCGGTGGTAGAAGCGGGCCAGGGAAAGGGGTAGGACCATCAGGCCCAGGCCGGCAGCTACCAGGTCTAGGGCGTCAGTGGTCTGGGTTTGAGCGGGCAGGCGGGAAGAGGACTCCTTGCTGAAGCTAGCTGAGACGACCTCCCAGTTAGGTAGCTTCTGGGGGCCCTGGATCAGAAATTCCTCTGAGAGGTCTTCTAGGCTCACCTGCTCCAGGAGGGTCAGCAGGTGCTCCTTGGGTAGAACTAGAACCATTTGCTCCCTGTAGAGCTCAATCAGATGGTAGCGGCTCTTATCTCGTGCTGCCTCTTCTTCATCAACCCGTAGCAGAACCAGGTCAGCAAAGCGATCCAGGGCTTCAAGGCCTGCTCCCTCAACCAGGGCTAGGGCCAGCAGGGGGTTTACCTGCCCGTAGCGTTCCTCCCAGCGTTTGAGCCACTTTCCGGGCATCACCCCAGGTACGTAGCCTAGGCTTAGCCCCTCAGGCCTCTTTGGCTCCTGCTCAGCGAGGTCCTGGAGCAGGAGATGACGGTAGGTAGAAGGGTCTGGTAGCTGGCTCATCAGGTAAGCTCCTTAGGCTGGTGAGAGGGGACGAAGCGGGATTCTACTGCCCGGATAGTAAAGATCAGGGCAAGAAGCAGAAGCAGGGCCCCCAGGCCAACGAGGGGGTTTTGCAGCCAGAGCCAGATGACAGACAGGCCTACCGTTGCATAGATCAGGCCCCAAATGAAACTACCCACCAGCATAGCTGGAAGCCAGCGGGCCAGGGGCATCTGGGTAAGGCCGGTGGTGAGGATCACTGCTGTTTGGAAGCCGAGGGTCAGGAAGCAGGCTGGAACAGCCAGCACCCCCCAGCGACTGACAAAGGCCTGGGCCCGCTGGTAAAGACTATGAGCCATCAGGGCCCGCAGGGGGGCAAAGCGGTTCCCACCCAGGGCAGCTAAACGGCCCAGCCCGTAGATGAGGCTGCTTCGCACAATCGCCACCAGCCACATAAAGCCGATAGCAGGTAGCCAGGGCAGGCCCTCAATCCATTCACTCATAGTCTTAAGTCTACGGCTTAGAAGAAAAGCAGACTAGAGCAGAACCAGGCTAGAGACCTTCTTCAAGGTCTTAGGCAGGGCGGTAAAAAGATCAAGACGAAGCCCAACAGCATAGACCTGGCTCCTGCCCAGCAGATAGCCTAGGGCGAAACCGTCTAGGCCGCAGGCTTCTGGCCGCTTTCTCTGTTCAAGGATCCAGCCCTGAAGGGTAAGTTCATCGGTGAGGTCCCCTAGGGTTGATTGCACGGCCCTAGCCCGAGCCAGCAGGTTAGTCTGCGGCTCAGTAAGGGGCAGGCCAGCCTCAGCGCAGGCTGTTAGGCAGTAGCGAACCGCCTTGGCCAGCTTTCGAACATCGTGAAGGCCCTCATCCCACACCTCCCCTTCAGAGAAGGCCAGGGCAGAGTCTGGCCAGCTGCCCAGGGCCCGCTCCCCTACCTTCTGCAGGCTCTTTCTAAGGCGCTTGGCCACCTTATTGAGGTAGTTCTCCCCATTCAGAGGCAAATCGACTAGCTCAGCTAGCTGGTCATTGACTTCCCTTAAGGCCAGGTGAAGGTCATAGGGTTTATCAGAGGCCAGGTAGGCCTGGGCCTGGGCTAGGGCCTGCTCCTGCTGCTGGCCCATCAGTAGCCTAAAGGAGGGCAGCTGCTCTTGAAGGCAAGGTAGTGTAAGGGCCTGCTCAACCATAGGCAGCATCAGCTCCCCGTTGCGGTGGGGTTCTAGCTGGCGGGCGTAGGCCTTAAGCCCGGCAAGGACCTCCTTAATCTGCTGGGCCTGGGCCTGGGTTCGGGCATAGGGCAGGACCATATACTTGAGGATGCTTCTGAGCTGACGGGCGCTAACCCTAGCCTGGTGGGTTGAATCTGGGGCCCCTACCCTCACCAGCAGGTCGGTTCGCACCAGCCTAGCTGTATGCAGCTTAAGGATTGAGCTGAGGGCTTCTAGGGCATCAGGAAGCTGGGGGCTTGATTCCTGCCCCTTCTTCTTCTTTTTTCCGCCCTTTTTCTTCTGCCTCGCCCCCTCAGCAGCCTGAAGGCGGGCCTCAAAGTCCAGGTCCTGGCCCAGGGCCCTGGCCAGCTTGGCTGGGCTTTTGGAGGGGTGAAGGCCTGCTGCCTGCAGCTGGTCTTCAAGCTGGCTGAAGACCTCTTGAATCAGGGCAGAATCCTTCTGGGCCCCGGGCAGAATCTCAACCTCCCACTCCTGCCACTTTCTTTCCTGGCCCCTAGCGTAGTCAAAGGAGCGGACCTGATCCTGGCAGATTTCAGCTAACTCCTGGCCCCTGTCCCCCTGCAGAATCTGCCGGGTTCTCAAGGTACTGAGGGTCAGGATAGGTTCTAGGGCGCAGCGGCCAGTAGCTAGGGACAGCAGGGCAGCAAGGTCAGCTGGAAGGTTCTGGTCCTTCTTCTCTAGGGGGAAGGACAGTTCGTGGCGCTTACCTGCTTCGTCAAACTTCACATGCCAGCCCTGGTCACTGCCCCCTAGCCTGCGCCGAAGGGCGATCTTAGAGGCCGCTAGGTCTCCCTGGGCTGTGTCATAATAGGTGGCCTCTAGCTGGTGGCTTTCAGCCGGGCTTAGCTGCCAGTTCTTGAAGGACCAGGGAATGGTTTCAAGACGGGCGTGGGGGTCTTTCAACTCATACTTGCGTTCAATTTCAAAGCTGTGAGAAGCCATGAGCCTATCCTTCAGGTTCAGTGTGAATGGGTGTCTAGTCCTTAGGAGCGGCGACGCCTAAGGACCTGGTCTAGGTCAAGGGGCTCAGGGGCCTTTGCCCCTTCAGTGCCCTGGGTATGGTCAGGGACCGGTAGTTGGGCTAAGTTATTGGCCTCTTCTTGTTCCCTGACCTGCTGCCGGTCGGGGGCGCTAGCTGCCTTAGTTCGCCCAGCTAGAGGGGAAGGCTGGTCCTGTTCAAGGGGCGGCTTAATGCGCAGCGGCTGGCCTGGTTTAGCTCTAGGAGCCTGCGCCTGCTTCTGCTGCTGCCAGCGGGCAGCAGCGAGGGCCCGGCGGCGGTCCCGGTCTTTGAGGGCCCACCAGCGTAAGGAAGCCAAAGAGGCAAAAGAAAGGAGCAAGGCCAGCAGGGCCCAGCTGAGGGGAAGGCGCTGGGCTAGACCCAGGCCCAGGAGGATCAGGCCCCCCAGGCCACTTGCCATCCCCAGGTAAAAGAGGGCTAAACGAAGGGGGCGGGAGGGGCCGACGCCCTGCTGATCCGGTAGCTGCTGGCCTGATGGTTGGGCTAGGCCCTGGGCAGGATCTAGCCCAGCAGCAGACTTAGAGGGGGAAGAAAGGGCTGGGTCTTCTAATACGTCAGCTGCCAGTTTCTCAGCCTCAATGCTGGTAGGTTCGCTTCCCCTTGTTCTGCGGATTGCCAGATAAAAACCAGCCAAAACGCAGACTAAAACAATCAGTCCAGAGGTGCTCAGAAAACTCATCTAGTATCTACCCTCTTCTTTTGGCAACAAGGCTGGTATCCCTGCCTATTCTAGCCTAGAGAAAAGAAAAGAAGGTGCCCCTGAAAAATATCAGGGGCACCTTCAAAGAAGTCTCAAGACTCATTAAAGATCTTAGGCTTCGTTTGCAGCAGCAAATTCCTTAATCCAGGCCTTGAGCTCAGGGCCAAGGTCCTCACGCTCTGAGGCAAGAATCAGGTTAGCCTTCAGGTAGGAAAGCTTATCGCCAGTGTCAAAACGGCGGCCCTTGAAGACAACACCGTAAACACCTTCACCAGCCCCCTGCCCCTGGGCAAGGGTCTGAAGGGCGTCGGTCAGCTGAATTTCATCGCCGCGGCCAGGTGCTGTGTTCTCAAGAACCTCAAAAACCTTAGCAGACAGAACGTAGCGGCCAATGACAGCCAGGTTTGAGGGGGCCTCTTCCCGGGCAGGCTTCTCTACCAGGCCGGTGACCTTAACAAAACCGTCTTCGCCCTCAACAGCCTCAACAGCAGCACAGCCGTAGGCTGAAATCTGATCCTCAGGAACCTCCATCAGGGCCACAACAGAGCCGCCGGTCTTCTGCTGAACAGCAACCATTGCTGAGAGCAGATCTTCCTTCTCGTCAATCAGGTCATCGCCCAAAAGGACCGCGAAGGGCTCCTGGCCAACGTGAACCTTTGCTCGCAGAACAGCGTGGCCCAGGCCCTTGGGGTCGCCCTGGCGAACGTAGTGGATTTCGCCCAGGTCGTTTGAGTCTTCAACGCTCTTGAGCAGTTCGACCTTGCCCTGGTCAGCGAGCTGCTGCTCCAGGCCGGGAACCCGGTCAAAGTGGTCTTCAAGGGCCCGCTTGTTGCGGCCGGTGATCATCAGAACGTCGTTGAGGCCAGCGCGAATGGCTTCTTCGACAACATACTGAATAGCAGGACGGTCAACCACAGGCAGCATCTCCTTAGGAGTAGCCTTGGTTGCAGGAAGGAAGCGAGTGCCGAGACCTGCAGCAGGGATAACTGCCTTGGTCACGGTGAGTGAGTTATTTTCAGTCATACCCCTCAGAATACCTAATAAATACCTCACAAGGTACACCTTTGAGGGTCAGTCCAGTAAATTATGGGCTGAAAAGGTCATATTTTCTAACCAGAAGGTCAGCCCATGCCCACCCAAAGACCCACCCATAAGGACCTAGCCAGGTTTTATCTGCGCCGCCGCCGCCACCATAAAAGCGGGCAGGCCCAGCTAGAGGCCGCCTTCACTAGGGCAGTTGCCTCTTGCCTTGAGCCCCTAGGGCCTCATGCGACCCTGGCAGCCTTCCTGCCCCTAGGCGGTGAGCCGCCCATCCGCCCTGCCCTCGATGCCTGCTGGGAGCAGGGCGTCAGGGTACTTGTGCCGAGAACCCTGCCCCAGGGGCAGCTGGAGTGGGTTGATTACCAGCCTAAGGCCCCCCTGGTCAGAAACAGGCTGGGAATTCTTGAGCCCCAGGGCCCAGCAGTTGCCCCCCAGGCCTTCTGGGCTGCTAGCTTGCGCCTTATCCCAGCCCTGGCCCTTGACCTTCAGGGCACCCGCCTGGGCCAGGGAGGGGGCTACTACGACCGGCTCCTCAGCCAGCGAGGATCAGCTCCCCTGGACCGGACCAGTCTTGCTGTGATCTTTGAGGACGAAATCCTTGACGGCCTACCTGCAGACCCCTGGGAGGCCCGCTTTGAGTATGCTCTCACCGAGCAGGGAGTGCGCCAGCTGGCCCCCAGGGGTTAGAATGGGGCGTATTTGCTTACCCGCCCCCAGCTCAGAAAGAGAGAGCCCCCGTGCCTGTCTACGTTTACCAGTGCAAGCAGTGCCAGCATCTTTTCGAAGAACACCAGTCCTTCTCAGACCCAGCCCTGACCACCTGCCCAGCCTGCGGCCAGGATACCCTGCGCAAGAAGTTTGGCCAGGTTGGGGTGGTCTTTAAGGGCTCAGGCTTCTACGCCAACGACAAGGGCAAGTAAGGCCCAGCCCTAGGGGCTAGGCCCTGCCCAGCGAGCGCCCTCCTCACCTAGTAGTGAGGGGGGCGTTCTGCCTTAAGCCAGGCAGCCCGCTGGTCCTCTTCCTCTGGCTCGGGTGCAGCCTGCCCGCTGCTTTCTAGGCCAGCTAGGCGGGGCTCAGGTCCAGTCAGGCTTGAGCCCCCACTGGCCCGCCGGTTGCCCCGCCGGGGCACAGGCTGGCGGCTATAGCCCCTAGGCTGCTGGTCTTTTTCCTTCTCACCCATAGCTATCCTTCCTCAGCGTCTGTCCAGCTCTTAGGCTGGGCCTATAGCTGCTCCCGCCGGTCCAGGCCCAGGTAACTCTTAATCCTGCCTACCAGGGCCTCCGGGTCAGTAAAGACCTCAATGGTCCAGCAGGTCATATGGTTCCAGCCTGTGCGGGCCAGAAGCTCAGGGATCAGGCGGGAACGCTCCCGAACGCTCAGGGCCGCGTAGGCATCTGACCCATCAGAAATCAGGGCCAGGGGAACCCTTGCAGGGCTGGTCTGATCGACATCGTGCAGGAGCTTCCTGGCTCTAGGGCTCAAGGAGGCCCCAGCCAAGAGGGACTCCTGCTCGCTGCTAATCAGTAGGGAAAAGAGCTCCACTGACGACTCATGCAAGGTCAAGTCAAGGGGAGAGAGCCGGCGGACCAGATCATTGAGCAGCCAGTCTCCCATGTCGATTGCCTCAAGATGGTCATTGGTCAAAAACTCATTGACCGGCAGCTTATCGGTAATAGGCTGGGTCAATTCCTGCTGGGCCCTGGCCTCTTGCTCCTTCCGGTAGGCCAGAAGAAGCCGGTAGAAGTCAAAGGCACCGGCCTCTAGGCGCTGGGGGTCTAGGTCCTCTGGCTGCAGGCAGGTAACGATCTTCGTCAGGTGCCTAGCCCTGGTCATGGCCAGCACAAAGTGAGCCCGGCCCTTCCGCTCAGAGAGGTAACCAAAGTGGTGGGCAGTAGCCTGGGCGGTTTTACCGGCTCCCAGGGCAAAGATAATAACGTCCCGCTCCATATCCAGGGCCCTTGAGAGGTCTACCACCCGGAAGGCCTCTTCACCGGGGGCGAAGAAGGGGGCGAACTGGGGGTAGCGGGCCAGAAGCTGGCGGACTGCCTCTGCGATCCGCTGGGCATGGCGAGCGGTGGTGGTGACAACAGCCAGGCTCTGCTTGGGGCTCCTGTAGGCGTGCTCCAGGACCATCTGGGCCACCCGCTCAACTTCTAGGCTGGGTGAATCCAGGCTGGCGTTATCTGAAACCCGGCCAGCTAGGTCAACGTATTCAACGGTCAGGGCCTGGGTGCCGTCAGTGACCTCTTCACCCCAGGGGTAGGAGATCAGCTTCTGCTCATAGAAGTGCTCATTGAGGTAGTTGAAGAGGGCCGGGTCAATTGCCCGGTTCAGGGTTGAAAGGCTCCTGCCCTCCACCAGGCTGCTGAGGGCCTCAAAGGTTGATACCAGCTTCTGGCCAGAAACCAGCTGGGAGGGGTTGACCAGGGCTGAGACCATAAAGGGCGCAGGGGATCCACTGTGGGGGTCCCCTAGGGCAATAACCTGCTCGGCCCGGGTCAGAGCTGGAAGGTTAGCGGCTAAGGGGGTTGATTCTGCGTCAAGGAAGATCACAGCATCAAAGCGCATTGAGGTCGGCACCTTCCCGGCCAGGGAGAAGGGGCTGGCAATCCAGAGCGGCAGCAGGGTAGTTACCAGGTCTGGGGCCTGGCGCAGGACCTGCTGAAGGTTAAAGTCGTGGCTGCGCAGCTGGCTTCTAAGGTAGGCAGCCTGCTCTCCTTCTAGGCGGATCCTCTTGCGCCAGCTATCGGCCACAGTGGCCTGTAGGCGGGCTGGGGCGGCTGCTAGATGGGAGTAGTCTGCCCGGCGGAAGCGGGTTTCTAGGTCCCGCAAGTCATCGCCGGTTAAGATATCAAGCTCCTGGGAGGCCAGCATCATCTCTAGGGCAGTCTGCCACCAGGCCAGCTCCAGCTCAGCGGGGATAGCCTCCTTGGGGAGCTGGCGTTCATAGAAGTCGGCTAAGAGCTCCCCTAGGCCCAGGTCTGTTAGTTCCTGGGTTAGCTGAACCCGCTCAGGCAGGGTATAGAGGAGCCACTCGTCATCTACCAGGGAGTTCAGTCGGTTCTCAAGGTCAATTAGGCTACTGCTGCTAAAGGCAATTCCGGCTGGGGAATCTTCAAGGACCAGGGCCAGGCCGGTAAATTCCTCGATCAGCCGCTGGTAGCTGGCCCTGAGCTCTAGAAGGTTAGGCGGAATGCTGGGCAGGCGCTTGCCCTCAACCCAGGTCACCCATTCTTCCCGCTGGCCCTGAACAGTAAAGAGGCTTTCGTGCAGGTCGGCTATGGTCACGCCCGGCAGGATGTATTCCTTAGCGGCCCGGCGCAGGCGGGTCCTTTGAATACTCGACATATCAATGCCGTGGTCCCGCCGCCAGCCGCCGCTGGCTGTTGCAGCGATCAGGTCGGTCACTGGCCGGTCAAAGATTTCAGGCTTAAAGCGGCCTAGAGTTTCTTCTAGCCGCTCCAGCAAATCAAGCTGCTGACCCCAGCCTTCCATGCTCTTGGCCTCTTGAATGCCCAGCTGCTGGTTCATGGTTCGCATCTGGGCCCGCAGCTGATTCAAAGACAGGCGAAGGGAAAGAACTAGCTGGTGGGCTGCCGCAGTATCCTCGGCGTTGGTTAGCTTAGCTAGGTGCCAGGCTGAGGCCCGGGTGGAGGGCCTAAAGCCGCCTAGGTCAGCTAGGCGCTGGAGCTTAGCCACGACCGGGGCGCGCTGGGTCAGGGCGTCCATGCTGGCCTTGGGCAGGCGGACAGCGGTTGAGGGGGCCTCATCCTGGGCGGTGAGGGCAGCTAGGGTTTGGAAGGCATCGTAGACTGAGCAGCCCCAGCGGGATTCTGTAAAGCGCAGGGACTGGGTGTGGCCGCGCAGGCGGTTGCGGGTTTCTACCAGTTCCCGGTGGATGGCTGTCATGTTAGGGGCCGGGGCCTTCTCGCCGCGAACAATGGCAGCAATAAAGTCAGCCCGGTAGGCTTCAGCGTCCCGGTCGGCTACCAGGTTAAAGACCAGATCAGCTAGGTTCTTGCGTTCTAGGAGCTGGTTAAAGGAGGTGAGGGTTGAGCGTTTCTCACCAACCAGCAGAACTGACTTTCCCTGGTGGATCAGGGCTGCTGCCAGGTTCAGGGCTGTTCCGAGCTGGTCGGTTCCCGGAGCTGTTGTGACGGTAAAGGAGTGCCCTAAGGTTGCTAGGTCAACGATCTCTTGGCCGCTGGCATCAGCATCAACAATGAGCATATCTGACTCTGGGTCCCGCTCATCAAGGGCAGGGCGGGTGTTCGTCAGCGGAGGCCGGAAGGGCCGTTCAAGGGGGTTGAGCTTGAGCTGGGCTAGGTCCTTGACCAGGCTGGTGTGGGCCTGGGCCGGTAGCTGGCCGGTGCTCTCTTTGAGGTCAGCGAAGGTAGAGATGAAGTAGGTGGGCTGGATGGTCATTCCAGGCACGGCCCGGGAGCTGGCCCGCATCCGTTCAATCACCGGCTCAGGGTCTAGCTTGCGCATAGAGTTAGCCAGCTGGGCTACATCCATGGTGCCTAAATCTAGGCCGTATTCCTTCTTAATCTGCCGGACCATGGCCGGGTTGAGCTGGGCCGGGCCGGTAATTTGAACCTCGAAGTCCTCACTGCTGGGGTGGGGGGTTAGGGTCAGGGGGGCCATGAGGATCGGGGCGATGAAGCGCTTCTCCCCCACCATGCCGTCTTCCCGAATGTCCCTTGAAAGCCAGGAGGCTGTACCGGCTACAAAGTAGCCAGCGTCAAGGCCGTGGCCGCTAGCTAGCTCAAAGATTTTGGTGCGTAGGGCCCGGGCGGCAACCATGCCCTGATCTAGGCGGGCCTTATCGCGCAGGATGGTAGAAAGGCGGGTTTTGCGGCCCATAAAGAGCTGGGCAACCCCAGAGGAGTTGGCCTCGGTCAGATCAATATGAACGTAGTCAACCGGGTTGAAGTCCAGCATGGCATCTGGGCCGGTGTAGGTTTCCATCTGCTCGGCCCAGGCTTCTAGGCCGGCTTGAACCTGTGCGCTGTCCTCTTCATTCTCTAGCTGCTGCTGGGTTCCCTGCCCCTTCCAGGGGCTGGGTCGCTGGGCCCAGGGGGTGGCGGGTGAGGGGTTGGGGCGCTGGGGGGCCGGTTGGGGGGCAGCCTGCTCGTTCACTGATTCTTTCTGACTTTCTGCACGGTTCTACTTCCCTACTATCTTAGTCCAGCTCCAGGCCCTCTCGGTCGAAGCTTCGGTCTCTAGGGGCCTAGACCAGGGAAAGATTAATATAGGCCAGGAGGGTAAGACCTGACAGGAAGCCTAGCAGGGCCATGCCGCCAATGAGGACCCAGCGCAGGCGGGGGGCAAAGGGGTAGCCGCGCTCCTGCCAGAGGCTGCGGGTGTAGAAGTAGCTGAGCAGGAAGCCAGGAATATTACCGGTCAATAGCTGTTGGATGACGGCGAAGATACCGAAGATACGCTCTGTGCCCTCATTTTCAGTTTCAGCTGCCTTCAGCAGGCCGGTCATAATGATTGACATGCAGCTGACCATAAAGGCTAGGGCGATAGCCGGCTCATTGAGCATCTGACGGAAGTCCACCTGCTCCCCCTGGGAGACAGCGAACTGGTAGAAGAAGAAAATCAGGGGGCTAATGAGCCAGTACCAGAAGAGGAAGGTCCGAAGGCGGTTAGTGTCACTCAGGGCATAGAGCAGGGCGTTCATGGGGTCTTTTCTTGGGTTGAGGTGTATTGAAGGTACTGGCGAACAGTGTAGTCCAACAGCACACTCAGGCAGACAAAGGAGTGGTAGGGCTCCTTATGGCCAGGAGCCAGGGTGGGGGTTGAATCGTAGTGCAGGGAGTAATCAGCCAGGGCAGAGATACTATTGACCCCCAGGGCGGTAATAGCAATGAGGGGAACCTTTCGTGCGGCCAAGGCCCGCACCGTTGGCAGGGCGCTGGCTGTTTCCCCTGAGAGGGAGGCAATGATCACCAGGTCTTCTGGGCCCATCACCCCAATACTGCCCCTGAACTCGCTGGAGGCTGGAATAACGTGGGTGAACTTTCCACAGGCCAGCATGGACTTTGAGAACTCCTGAATGGCGGTTCTTTGAGCAAAGCCAGTGCCATAGCAGTAGATCGTTCTGGCCTGGCTAATCTTGCGCAAGATGGGCTCAAAGTCGGTGTTGAGAAGGCCCTCGTAGGTTTTGAGGATGTCTTTTCTGCCGTTTTCAAGAAAGTCCGGTGTTTCCTGGCTGCTATCGAGCAGGGAATTTTTGACAAAGAATTTTAGCTCCGCAAAACCTGAAAAACCCAGTTTTTTAGTCAGGCGGATAATGCTTGACGTTGAGGTAAAGGTTTTATGGGCCAGGGCGCTGATGGTTGAATCAGCAACAAACTGTTCATTCACCAGCATAAAGGCCAAAATATCACGTTCAGTATCACTGAGGCGGTTCTGATGCGCGTTGACAAGTTCCTGTAAGTCCACCAAGGGCTCCTGAGATTTCACGATCACTGCAGTTCTATACAGTATAAGTGGTTTCTCAGGAGCCCCTAGTATCAAGTGGACTAGAAGTAGGTATCTGCCTTACTTACCGGCGTTGACCATTTCTTCGAACTTGTCACGAACCTGGGGTACGTCCATGCCAACGATAACCTGCAGGGCCTTGCCCTTGTTGACCAGGCCCAGGGCGCCGGAGGACTTGAAGTCAGCCTCGCTACCGACCAGTTCAGGGTCAGCAACAGATACCCGCAGGCGGGTGGCGCAGTTGTTCACATCGGTGATGTTGGCAGGGCCACCGAGCAGGGCCAGGAAGTCAGTTGCCCGCTGGGTGTAGGGGTCTGATGCTACAGCGGTTGCAGCGCCAGCAGTTGCGCCAGCGGCAGCTGCACCTTCAGCACCCAGGGTGCCGTTCTTCTTAGCTTCCTTGTAGTCAGCCTTGGTGTAGAGCTTGGTTTCGGCACCGTCTACTTCACGACCGGGGGTGTTGAAGTTGAACTTGAGGAT
>JAXDRN010000053.1:0-12671 GCA_034090985.1 Rothia sp. (in: high G+C Gram-positive bacteria)
CTTTCATGGCTTTGCTCCTTGTTAGAGTCTTAATTTGTGTCCCCTATGGTTAAGGGGTGGATTCAACCTTGCGGTAGATATATCTATTGTCGCACTACACCTCAAAGTGTGTCAAGACACTTTTTGCAGATTTTTTACCAAGGGTTGAGCGTGAAGGTCCCGCCCGTGAGGGCGGGAAGGAAACGCACCCCCAACCACCAGAAACTCACACACTAACTAGATGGAATATGAACATGACTGCCCGCACCGTGAAACGCGCCTATAAACGCCGTTTCTACCCCACCGAAACGCAAGCAGCAGAGCTGATGCGTACCTTCGGTTGCGTTAGGGTAGCCTACAACAAAGCACTGCACTACCGAACTAACACCTGGTATGAACAGGGCGAGCGCGTGAGCTACGCCCAAACAGACAAGGCATTGACCAGTTGGAAGAAAGAGCCTGAACTAGCCTTCCTTAACGAGGTCTCATCCGTTCCCCTGCAGCAAGCCCTACGTCATTTGCAGACCGCTTTTTCCAACTTTTTTGAAGGCAGAGCCAGGTACCCTAAGCACAAGACCCGCAGAAACTCAAAACTCGCTGCCACTTACACCAAGGCTGGCTTCAGAATCAAAGACGGGGCTATCTACCTAGCCAAAATGAGCCAGCCACTCACTTTTGCCACAGGGGATAGCCCTGTTCCTTGGGAAACTGTCTCAAGCCTCACCGTCAGCCGTGATAGCGCAGGGCGCTGGTTCATCTCAGCCTTGTGTGAAACCGAAATAGCTCCCCTATCTACAAGGGGTAAAACCGTGGGAATAGATGTGGGTGTCAAAGACGCCCTGGTGCTCTCAACAGGTCAAAGACTCAACCCTTCTGACAGTTATAATCTGGCTGCCAAGAACAAGCGTGTCACCGGCTATCAGCGTGTCCTTTCCCGCAAGGTTAAAGGGTCAAAGAATTGGGAAAAGGCGAAACTCAAGCTATCCCGCGCCCACGCTAAGGCGAAAGACGCTAAGACTGACTGGCTACACCAAACCACCACCGCCCTAGTGCGCGACTATGATGTGATCTGCATTGAAGACCTCAATGTTGCTGGTATGACCAAAGCCACCCGGGGTAAAGGCCGGGCCGCTAAGGCTGGGTTGAACCGGTCAATCTTTGACCATAACTTCGCCCAGTTCCGCACTCTGTTGGAATACAAGGCTGAGTGGTACGGTAAGCAGGTGGTAGCTATTGACAGGTTCTTCCCCTCTAGCAAACGCTGTAGCGAGTGCGGAACGGTCAGAGAGCGCCTGTCCTTGAGTACACGTTTTTGGACGTGCAAAGCCTGCGGCACCCGGCTTGATCGGGATATGAACGCCGCACAGAATATCCACGCCGCAGGGCTTGCGGTGTACGCCTGTGGAGATGGTGTAAGACCTGCCAAGAAACCCCTGGCGGGTTTCAGGGGTGGGCTGTCGTTGGTGAAGCAGGAAATTCCTGGTAGTGATGCTGGGAATCCCCTCCTGTAAGGGAGGGGAGGAAGTCAGTTAACCTTCCAGTCGGGGCAGAAGGCTCAAGACCAGCAGAAACTCAAGCAAAGTAACCCGGTAACATTGATATATGCCCACCCACGCCACGTCCTATCAGCATGAGCCCCTCACCCCCGGCAAGCTAGCCCAGCTCAAAACCCGCTCTGTGCCCGAACCTAAAGCGCGTGCGGCCGCCCGTAAGCAGGCCCGCGCGGCAGCTCGCGGCCAGACAGAAAGCCCCCTAGCCCTCACCCGTCGCGCCCGCAAAATCAACCGTATCTTGGGGGAAACCTACCCCTATGCTGTGGCTGAACTCGACTTTGATAATCCCTTCCAGCTCCTGGTAGCTACCGTCCTCTCAGCCCAAACCACCGACGTGCGCGTCAATGCCACCACCCCCGAACTCTTCGCCCGCTACCCCGACGCGGCGGCACTTGCGTCCGCACGAATCGAAGAGGTAGAAGACATCGTGCGGCCCCTGGGCTTCTACCGCTCCAAGGCCAAGGCAATCGTGAATCTGGCCGCCCAACTACTGGCAGACCACCGCGGGCAGGTACCCGGCACCCTAGAGGAGCTGGTCAAACTCCCCGGTGTGGGGCGAAAAACAGCCTTCGTGGTACTGGGTAACGCCTTCAAGCAGCCTGGAATCACCGTTGACACCCACTTTGGCCGCCTGGCCCGCCGCCTGGGCTTCACCAGCGAAGAAGACCCCGTTAAGGTTGAACGCGACCTTGCACAACTCTTCAAGCCCAAAGACTGGACCCAGCTTTCCCACCGCCTGGTCTACCAGGGCCGCCGAATCTGCCACGCCCAAAAACCGGCCTGCGGGGCCTGCCCCGTCGCCGACCTCTGCCCGGCCTACGGCGCAGGAGAAACCGACCCACTCGCAGCAGCAAAACTCCTCAAATACGAGCTGGCCCCCGGCCGAGAAGAACTGCACCAGCGCCTACTCGAAGGGGCAAGTCGCCGCCAGCTACGAGCAGAAGGGTGGAGCCTCAGTGCCTAAGGAAGAATCAGACATCAGAAGCCAACCTTCAGCAGAACACCCCGCCCTGAGTGCCCTCAAAGACCTGGCCCAGCGTGCCCCCAGCCTCATCCGCCCCGAAGACAGCTGGCCCATCGGTCAGATGGATCCCAGCAGCATCAAAGAAGCCGCCGTCCTTCTTCTTCTAGGGGTACTGGACCAGGCGGCAGCCCAAGATACTAGCTGCGCTAAGGTCGGCTCAGACCTTGACCTGCTGGTGCTGGTGCGCTCTAAAAACCTGCGCCACCATGCAGGTCAGGCAGCCCTACCCGGCGGGCGAATCGACCCCGAAGACTATCAAAGGGCAGTAGGCAGCGGCCTGAGTGTAGAAGAAGTAGCCGCCTTACGAGAAGCAGAAGAAGAAACCGGCCTCAAAGCAGCAGGGGTGCGCCTGCTGGGCAAGCTCCCCGCCCTTGACCTGCCGGTCAGCAACTACCGGGTCACCCCCGTCCTAGGCTGGTGGGACCTGCCCACCCCAGTTGAGGTCACCGACAGCAAAGAATCGACCCTGGTTGTGCGCCTACCGGTAGCAGACCTGCTGAACCCAGCCAACCGGCTTACTGCAACAGTCACCCGAGGGCGAACCCGGCACAAGTCACCGGCCTTTGACGTCAGCGGCGACTTTGCCCCCTTCACCATCTGGGGCTTTACCGGCCACCTGCTCTCCCGGGTCTTTGAAGAACTAGGCTGGGAAGAACCCTGGGACAGGAAACGGACCCGGGAAATAGGCAGTTAAAACTACTTATAAAACTACTTAGCCTGCGAATAATCATCAGTGCTGACCACCGTAACAGGAAACTCAACATCACTGGGCCCAAAAATCAGTTCAGCTGCCTGGGCTGCCGACTCACGCACAATCTCAGCAGCCCGGCTAGCCTCAGCAGCCGGCCCGTAGAGCATAATCTCATCGTGCAAAAAATAAACCAGACGGGTCTGCATCCGGCGACCAAAGCGGCGCTCGGTGCGTAAGGCCTTGCGGATCTGGGCCATCCAAATCAGAGCCCACTCAGCAGCAGTTCCCTGAATCAGAAAGTTACGGGTAAAACGGCTATGGGCCCGGGCAGCTGAGCGGGCAGCCCGTTCATCAGCGGCCGTAGCCTGCTGGGCCTGGGCCTGAAACCAGGCATGGGAAGGCGCAGGGGACGTCCGCCCCAAAAAGGTGGTGACCTGCCCACCGCGCAAACCCACCTCAGCTGCAGCCTCAGTGAGGGAAATAGCTGCCGGGAACATCCTTTTCAGGTGAGGCAGTAGCTGCCCCGCCTGGCCGCTAGTAGCCCCATACATGGCAGCAAGAAGGGCAATTTTAGCCTGAGAACGATCCTTGAGTAGGCTATCGGTGCGCGCACCAATCTGGGCAATACCCCGGTAAAGGTCAGTTCCACGCCCGGCTACCGCCAGGGCCCGGTCCCCGCTCATCACAGCAAGAATCCGGGGCTCAATCTGGGCAGCATCTGCCACCGTCAGAATCATCCCCTCCTCAGCGCGAATAGCTGGGCGAACCTCCTTAGGGATCTGCATAGCCCCACCCCCATGCCCACCCCAGCGGCCGGTAGCAGCAGAAGCCACCTCATAGCTGGGGTGAAAGCGGTTCTGCACTACCCAGGCATCAAGCCAGTTCCAGCCATTGGCTGTGTAAAGGCGGGCTAGACGCTTATAGGCTAAAAGGGGATGCACCAGCTGCCAGCGGGCCTCACGCAGGTGAGGGACCGCATTAGCCCATTCGGTCAGCTCCCACCTGCGGGTAGAAGAAAGCGAATGCCCAGCTGCCTGCAGGGCCTTGAGGACCTCCTGGGGGGAGTCAGGATTGAGCTGGGGGGCCCCAAGCTCCTGGCGGATCCGGCTAGCAAGCTGCTCCATCTTCAGGGGCCGGTCGTAACCACTGGGGCGGGGCCCTAGATGATGTTCCAGGATTTTTTCGTGAATCCTGCGATTCCAGGGCATACCGTAATGCTTCATTTCAGCAGCAAGTAGGGCCCCCTGCGACTCGGCAGCTAGCAGCAGGGAAAAGCGGGCCGGAGCTGGTGAAGCGGCCACAGCATCAAGCTGGCGACGCAGTTCAAGCAGCAGGTCAGAAGCCCCTGGCCCAGCGACCGGCTGGGGCCCAGCAGTCGCTGAATCCAAATCCTCAAAAAGGGAGGTCTGCCCCTCAATCTGAGGGCGGGCCGGAAGCCTGCCGGCCGGGGCCGCCTCTAGGGTCAGATCCAGATAGGGGGAGTAGGGCAGCTGGTTTTGGGCGCGGCTGGCTGCCGTGAGCAAGATACGCTGAGCCAGGCGCAGGTCATGGCAGGAGGCCGGTGAGCAGCCAGCCTCTAGCAGCTGGGGCATGATAGGGCGGGAATCAGCCCAGGCCCAGCGAATAATCCGGTGGGGGTTTTGGGCCTCAAGGGTGCGAACAAAGTCAGCTAACCTATCTGCTGGAAAGCTGCGCTGAGTGCCTGATCCGCTCTCATTGAAGGTAATAGCCTCCCAGCGGGGCGGACTGCCGGGGGCGCTAGAAGCTGGGCCAAGCACGATATACATGCCTCTATTATCCCTGAGGGCCTGGCCCTAGACAGGGCTGAAAATCTGTGGCATAAAGAAGTGGAGAGAGAAAAATTCACCAGGGTGAGGGCTCTTTTGAAAGGAAGCCTATGTCATCCCTACAGGTGCGCCGCTCCCGCCGCCCCTCTCTTCTGCAGATCCCCCTCCAAGACTTCAGTCCTAGCTATCCTGCTGCCCAGGCTGACCTTCAAGAGGCTAAGCCCCAAGTGTCTAAGACCCAGGATTCTAGGGCCCAGGATTCTAGAGCCCAAAATCCTAGGATCCAAGATTCTAGGGCCCAGGCCCTACCCGACCTTGGCCCCCTGAACCCCTTACTGAAAATCAGGGACTTGACCGATATTTTTGTCAACGGGCCCCAGCAGATCTGGTATGAGGCGGCAGGACGCCTCTGTCCTTCTAAGCTCAGCTTCCCCAGCGAAGAAGAGCTACGGGCCCTAGCTAGCCGGCTAATTCTGGCAGCCGGTGGCCGCCTAGATGAGGCCTACCCAGCTGCCGATGTCTACACTGACTGGGGAGCTAGGGTCCATGCCCTCCTACCGCCCCTAAGCCGGTCAGGGACCCTCCTCTCAATCCGCCTCCATGCTAGGCAGCGGCCCAGTCTCAGGCAGCTGAGGGAGGGGGGAATGATGCCCCAAGAACTTGAAGGCCTGCTAACCTACCTGGTGCAGATTCGGGCCAACCTGCTAGTAACCGGTGGAACGGGCAGCGGAAAAACCACCCTGCTGGGGGCCCTACTTGAGAAGGCCGGGCCAGAAGAAAGGCTGATTCTTGTAGAAGACACAGCAGAGCTGGCCCTAGACCACCAGCATGTGGTCAGCCTGCAAACCAGGGAGGCCAACGTTGAAGGTAAGGGAGAAGTGAGCCTAGCCCAGCTGATCTGCCAGGCCCTGCGGATGCGCCCTAGCCGGCTGATTGTAGGCGAATGCAGGGGCCCAGAGGTCATGGACATGCTAACAGCCATGAATACCGGCCATGCCGGTAGCGGTTCAACCGTTCACGCCAACTCCGCCCAGGCCCTACCTGCCCGCCTCTACGCCATGGGGGCCCTAGCCGGGGTAAGCCCCCAGGCCCTTGCCTTCCAGGCCAGCACAGCCCTTGACTACATTATTCACCTGCGCCGCTCTGGAACTCAGCGGCAGCTTGAGGGGGTCTACGCCCTCAGGTCGGTTCAGGGGCAGCAGGGGGCTGTCAGCTTGCAGGTAGATGCCCTCTGCCGCTGGGAGCAGGGCCGTCGCAGGCCCTATCTTTACTGGTCAGAAGCAGGTAAGGAGCTTGCCAGGGCGGCAGGGATTAGCCTAGAAGAAGAGCTAGAGGCAGATACAGCCCCGCCTTCTGGCCTCAGGGCAGCTAGAAAGGACCTGCCAGAGGGAGAAGAGCAATGAAACTGCCCCTCCTAGAGCCCCCAGCTGCCAGCTATCAGGAGCTAGAACTCTGGCCCGATGCCCTCTGGCGCCTCTCATCCCTGCTCAAGGCTGGCCTGAGCCCTGCCCGCTCCTGCCAGATTCTAGCCAGCTATCTACAAGAAGAAGAGAAGGTAAGTAGCCCGCCTGGAAACTGGCTGCTGACCTGCTGGTCTAAGGTCAGCCTAGAAGCTAGGGAGCAGAAGGCCTATGAGCTAGCGAGAAGGGAGCTAAGCAGCCTGATCCTTAACTGCGCCCAGGCAGCTGCACAGGGGCAACCCCTAGCCCCCCTCTGCCAGCAGGAGGCTAGCAGGATGCAAAGGGCCAGCAACCAGAAGGCCAGCAGGCAGTTAGCGGCCTGCTGGCAGGTCAGCGAGGCCAGCGGAGCTAGCCTAGCCCAGGTGCTAGAGGAGCTAGCCCGCTACTGCGAAGTAGAAATTGACCTGCTTCAACAGCGGCAGACAGCCCTCAGCGGCCCCAAGGCAACGGGCAAAATCCTCTCCTGGCTACCCCTTCTAGGGCTCGGCCTAGGGGGAATGATGGGAGCTAAGCCCCTACAGCTACTCTTTGGCTCCTGGGCAGGAGCCCTGCTGGGCTTAAGCGGCCTGCTCTTGGCCCTAGCCGGTAGCTACTGGACAGGCCGGCTCATTGCCAGGGCAGAGGAGGGCAACCTATGATAAGCCCCTCTTCTCAGCCGGCCAGAGGGTCAAGGAAGCAAAAAACCCGCCCAGAAAATCGGGGCCGCAAGGGGCAGAAGGGGGCGGGGGCAAGCGGGCCAGCAGATGAACCCCTAGCTGCCAGCCTCTACCTGGACCTGACGGCCAGCATCTTAGGAGCTGGCCTTCCCCTGCCTAGGGTCTTAGAAGAACTGGGGCGGGTAGATCAGGGCCGCTACCGGGCCTACTTAGAAGGAGTGCTCTCTGCCCTCTACGCCGGGGCAGACTGGAATGAAGCCTGGCCCCAGCCCCGCCCAGAGGCCCTAGAGGAGGTAAGGACCAGCCTAGACCTTAGCCTCAAGTGCGGGGCCCCTAGCGCCCAGATGATCAGGGTCCTAGCCCAGCGGCAACGACGGGCCCAGCAGAGGCGCTATGAAAAGTCCGCCGCCCGCCTAGCTGTCTGCCTGGTCCTTCCCCTAGGGGTCTGTTCCCTACCGTCCTTCATCTGTCTGGGGGTTATTCCTGTTCTGCTTTCCCTCTTTCCCACAGTCTTCTAGGGCTCCTGGAGCTAAGCAGCCGGTAGGGGGCAAGGCCGTCCACAGGCTGCCTGAGGGCCGTCATAAGCTGTCACCTTTTCCCCAATCGGGAATGAGTAGGCCAGCTAGCAGGGGCTCCAGCAAGGGCCCCTGCCCCCAGAGCCCCTATCCACAGCTAGCTGGCAGAGGATCAGCCTTTGGCCCTCAGGGGCAGACTGAGGCTACGGCCTGCTGGGGGCGAGTTTCTCTCTCAAACCTAGACCATCCCTTACCCAAGCCCAGCTGGCCAACTGAGGGCCAAGGCTAAGCCCTAGCCCTCAGACAACAAATCAGCTACGAGATACTACAAAGGATGTGTTAACAATGCAGCAGCCCCCTCAACCTGTAGGCAGTGGACCGCTCCGCCAGCTAGAGGGCAAGCCGGGCTCAAGGGCCCAGAATGCCCGCATCGACAGGGCCCAGCAGCCCCGCATAGCCAGGGCCCAGAAGGCCTTAGAAGGTCAAGGGACCCGCAGCGGCCCCCTTGAGCAGCCAGAGGCCGGGGCCACAACAGCCGAATACGGCATCGTGATGCTGGCAGCGGTTGGTTTTGCCGGCCTGCTGGTGCTCATCCTCAAGTCTGATGAGGTTCGCCAGCTCCTTTTGAATATCGTTCAATCAGCCCTTTCAACCGGGGCCTAAAAAGATGCTCAAGCCCCCTAGGGCCCTGAGGGCCCAGTCAAGCCAGGCTGGCTCTTCAACAGCTGAATTTGCTCTTCTGCTGCCAGCTGTCATCTTCCTTCTAGCTCTCATTTTGGGGGCTCTGGCTACCGGAATTGCCCAGTTCCGCCTAGAGGAGGCCAGCCGGCTGGGGGCCCGGGCAGCAGCCCGGGGAGACTCAGCCCAAGAGGTACTAGCCCTTGTTCAAGAGATTGAGCCTGCTGCCCAGGTCAGTCTTGAAGAGGAGGGCTCCTACCTGCTAGTGCGAGCCTCCCGGCCAGCCCCAGGCCTGATCGGTCAGATCAGCGGCTGGACCTTAGTAGCCTCAGCCCGGGCACCCCGGGAAGGAGGCGGCTAATGCAGGAGCAGGCCAGGGGAGCCTACAGCAGTCGAGCCCAAGTGCAGGGCCAGCAAGCACACCGGCCCAGCAGGCAGCAGGGGAGCGGGACCGTCCTGGCCCTAGGCCTAAGCCTGCTCCTGCTGCTAGTGGCCATCAGCCTGATTGGCCTGATCGGGGTAGGGTTGGCAAGCCACAGGGCCGCTACCGCAGCTGACCTGGCAGCCCTAGCCGCAGCAGACGCAGCCCGCGGCCTTCACCCGGCTGACCCCTGCTCCCGAGCTGCCCAGCTAGCCCAGGTCCATGGGGCCAGCCTTCTTGCCTGCTCCCAGCCGCCGGGCCGCTACGGCACGGTAGATGTGCGCACCAGCTACCCCATCCCCGGCCCCTTCTCCTGGCTGGGGTCAGCCCAGGGCCTAGCCAGGGCAGGCCCAGCCCCAGACTCAGGAAGAAATCCAGACTCAAATCCAGACGTACACCCAGCCAGGTAGGAAAGAGAGGAAAACTAGCAGCAGGGCACCTAGGCTAATAGGGGGCTCCCAGATCCTCAGTGCCGGTCAGAACCTGCACCACCGAAGGGCCCCGCTCAGCCCCCTGAAGGGGCCAGGAAGCCAGCAGCTGCTCTAACTCCTGCCCCTCTAGAACAGAACCCTCAAGCAGGATCCTCCCCAGCAAAAGGACCGCCCCCTGCTTATCCAGGGGTTCATTACGGCTCCCGCACTGGGGGGAATGGACGCAAGAGGGGCAGCCGCGCTCGCAGTCACAGGCCAGAAGGGCCCTGAAGGTAGCCAGAAGCCAGGACTCTAGGTCCTCAAAGCCCTTCTGGCTAAAGCCCGCCCCGCCAGGGTGGGTGTCGTAGATGAAAATACTTGGCTGCTGGGTATCGGGGTGAAAGGCCCTAGATAGGCCCCCTAAATCCCAACGGTCGCAGCTAGCTAGCAGGGGAAGTAAGCCAATCGCTGCATGTTCAATGGCGTGAAGGGCCCCGGGCAGCTGCTCTGCACTCAGACCGGCTTCCTGCACCAGGGACAGGGGAAAGGAGAAGTAAAGGGCCTGGCTTCTTAGCTCCTGGGCCGGTAAATCGAGGGCCTCAGAACCTAGGGAGCGGTGGCTGGCTAGGGATTTTTTCTGAAAATTTATGACCTGGCTGCTGACCTTCACCGGCCCGTAGTGGAAGCTGACCTGCCCCCACTGCTTCTGCTGGCTAGAGCCCTCAAGAGCCAGGTCGCTGACCTCCTTAGCCTGGGTGTAGTAGTCCAGTTCAGCTGGCCTTAGACCAATGACTCCTTCTTCAACAGAGAGCTCCTCTACCAGGTAGGTCTTGCCCTGGTGGGTGTAGACAGCCCCCGGGTGGCCCTGGCTGTAGGCCTGGCTAAGGCTCATACTGCCTAAGAGGCTACCGCTCTCTAGGTCAATCAGGTCTAGGGCAGGGCCGCCGCCCCGAAAATTAACCAGGCTGCTGGCCGGTGTGCTGTGGGTCCAGAACCAGCCAGTAGCCCGGCGGCGAAGGTAGCGGCGGTTGACCAGTTCTTGCAGAATCTGGCCTGCTGAGGGGCCAAAAAGGGGCAGATCTTCAGGCCTGAGGGGAATCTCAGCAGCTGCAGCACAAAGGTGGGGGCCCAGAAGGTAGGGGTTTTCTGGGTCAAAGACGGTGCTCTCTGGGGCCCGGTCAAAGATGTCTTCTGGATGGTGCACCAGGTAGGTATCTAGGGGGTCTTGGTCGGCAATAAAGATAGCTAGACTGCTCTCGCCGCCCCGGCCGGCCCGGCCAATTTCCTGGAAGAAGGAGGCCCTGCTGCCGGGCCAGCCAGCTAGAAGAACGGCATCAAGGCCAGAAATATCAATACCGAGCTCTAGGGCTGGGGTTGAGGCTAGGGCAAGGAGCCTTCCCTGGGCGAAGTCCCTTTCTAGGGCCCGGCGTTCTTCTGCCAGGTAGCCAGAGCGGTAGGCTGCTACCTTCTGGCTGAGGGCCGGGTCAATGGAGGCTAACTGCTCCTGACTAGTCTGGGCCAGGAGCTCAGCCCCCCGGCGGGAGCGGATAAAGGCTAGGGTTCTTGTTCCTTGCAGGACCAGGTCAGAGATGAACTGGGCTGTTTGCTGCAGGGCAGAGATTCTCAGAGCTGTTGAGGACTGCTGGCTCTGAGCTGCTGCCCCTCTGAAGGCTAGGCGGTCCTTGACCGGTTGCTCCTGGCTGAATTCTGGCTCCCAGAGTAGAACCTGCCGTTCTGGCTGGGGGGCGTAGCTGCGGTCGATGAGCTCTATGGCCTGCTCCTCAAGGCCGGTGAGGCGGGCAAAGAAGGCCTGGGGGTCGGCACTGGTTGCTGAGGCCCCCAGAAAGACCGGCTGGGCCCCGTAGAGCTGGCAGATCCGCTGAAGGCGGCGAAGAAGAAGGGCGCAGTGGGCCCCAAAGATCCCCCGGTAGGTGTGGGCCTCGTCGATAATAATGTAGCTGAGCTTGCCCAGGAAGGAGGACCAGGCCTGGTGGTGGGGCAGGATGGAGTGGTGGAGCATTTCTGGGTTGGTGAGCAGAAAGTTAACCTGCTGGCGGATGGCCTGCCGCTTCTCTTGGGGGGTGTCCCCATCGTAGCTTGCGGCCCTGAGCCCCGGTAGTTTGAGGGCCTGCAGGCTCTCTAGCTGGTCGGCAGCTAGGGCCTTGGTGGGGGTGATGTAGAGAACGCTGACCCGCCCACTTTTAAAGCCCTGGCCCTGCCTTTCTTCCTCTCCCCGATAGAGGGCATCGAGGGCTGCTAGCTGGTAGGCCAGGGACTTGCCTGAGCCGGTGCCGGTTGTCAGAATCAGGTTTTTTCCCTGCCTGATGAGGTCGGCGGCCTGAAGCTGGTGCAGGTAGGGCTCCTTGATGCCCTTATGCAGAAAGGCTTCTAGGACTCTAGGGTGCAGCCACTGGGGCCAGGGGGCGTAGCGTGCCGCCTGGGCTGGCAGTAGGCGGAAGGCTGTGAGCTGCTGGGGCCGCTGCTGGTAGCCAAGTTGGTCAAGAAGCTCGCTTAGCTTCTGCTGATCGACCTTCTGACCACTGCTACTGGGGCTAGTGCTGCTGGGGCCACTGCTACTGGGGCTACTGCTGGGGCTACTACTCTTAGGGTCGGTGGGCTTGCTGGTAGACATTAGTCCTATTATCCCCCCTCACCTTGACCTACCCTTCGAGTCTTGAGCTGCCTCCTGCCTCTTGAGCTGCTGGGCTAGGTAATAATTAGCCCAGCCAGCAGAAGGTATTGTGACCTGGGCTATATGACTGGAATAATGGGACTATGAGCATTCCTATGAACATTCACGGCAGGACCGCCCCAGCCCAGGAACCTGTGCTTACGGTTCTTACTGAGCAAGAGGTGCAGGACCTGCTAGACCAGACCCGTTTCGCCCGCCTGGGAACAGTTGACCCCCAGGGCTATGTACACATCACCCCGGTCAATATTGTTGCTGACGGGGGGAAAATCTACTTTAGGACGGCTGCCGGTAGCAAGCTCACCCAGCTCCTGCTCGAAGAAAAGGTAACCCTGCAAGCTGACCGGGTAGAAGGGGGGCAGGCCTACTCCTTTAATGTCTTTGCCCGGGCCCGCCTACTCACAGATAGCCAGGAGCTGGAATACGTTTCTAGCCTGCCCCTAGATCCCTGGCTGGACACTGAGAAGCTAGAGTGGGTTGAACTCAGCCCCCAGAAGCTAGAAGGCCGCCGCTTCCGCCTAGGATCCTAGTTCAGCTTAAAGGCCAAAGGATTTGAGGGGAAGCCCTGCCCGTTTGGCCTGCCCGTTTGACCTGGCGGTGAACCTGTGGCCCTTTCCTACAGAAGGCCCAGGCCTAAGGGTCTAGCCTCTTAGGCCTGGGCTTCTTGCTGCCCTGAGCTAGGTTGCCTGAGAAGGGCGTGGGCCCTTAACTGCCCCTCATCCCTGTTCCAAATCAGCAAAGAGACTAGCCCAGAAAGGGCCAGGGCAATAGCGAGCATCTCTCCGAATTCCTCAGCATGGGTCAGGGC
>JAXDRN010000054.1:0-11880 GCA_034090985.1 Rothia sp. (in: high G+C Gram-positive bacteria)
ACTGGTCCGCTTACCCCTACTTGGCTTAGGCTGAGCAGGCTTAGACTCTTCCTGCTCCTGGCCTTCAGCTGAAGCAGTTGAGCGAGCCTGCTCGGGCTGGTCGCTAGCTGCAGGGGCCTGAGGGGCACTAGCAGCTTCTGCTTGGGGGCTAGAGGCAGACTGCTTAACTGGGGCTGCCGGGGTTGCTGGTGTTGCCGGGGCTGACGGGGTTGCTGGGGCTGCCGGTGTTGCCGGGGTGGTCGGCTCAGCTGCTTCAGCTGGTGAAGCAGCTGTAGGTAGTTCAGTTGCTTCCCCTAGTTGAGCAGATGCAGCGCTTTGAGCAGGTTCAGCCCCAGCCGGAGCCTCTACCTGCTGGCCGAGCTGGGTTGGAGTGCCTAGCTGGGCTGGAGTGCCTAGCTGGGTTGGGCTAGCTGACTGACCTAGGCTGTCTGACGCCTGGCCCTGAAGCTGCTGATCTTGAAGCTGCTGGTCCTGATCTGGCCGATCTTCGGCAGGCAGCTGATCTGAATCCTGCCCCAGGGGAACAGCATCAAGCTCAAGGGTTTCGTCCTGACCGGGAGCCTGCTCATCCCGTCCTTCTGGCTGACTACGAGAGGTTCTGCGGGCTCGCTCCAGCAAATCAGCTAGCTTGCGCTCGCTAGCCTGATCAAAAGAACGCACCCCCGGTCGGGCAGCAAGCTCACTGGGCTGGTCCTTAGCGGCCACTGGCTGGCTAGTTGACAGGCTAGGGGGCTGGGAAGCTGGGGCAGAGGGGGCAGGCTGGGGCTCTTCCTTTTTAGCCTGCTCTTCGGCGGCCTCTTGCCTGCTGGGGTTCTGCTGGTTTTGGGCTTGGCCACTTGCTTGATCCCTGCCCATCAGAAAGTAGGCTGACTCGTTAGAGGCATAGATGCTCTGGTTGGCAGGGTTGAAGGTCCAACGGGCGGGGAACATAACGGCCTGGGGCAGGGCCTTCTGGGCTTCTTCAGGCAGGGCAAGGTCTAGGGAAACTGTCCACTGGCCAGATTCCTGCTGCCAGGTGGACCAGTCCATGGGGCTGTCAAAGAAATGGTAGCGCTGGCTTACAGCCTCGATCATCTGATCAAGGCTTTGAGCTGGCTGGGTTTGGCCGGGGCTGGGCTTGACCAGAACGGTGCGAGCTAGGCGAATAATGTTGGCCCGTTCAGCAACAATAGGCCACTCGTAGCGGCGAACCCGCTCAGGCTCCCAGCCTGATTCGGCCGCGATTTCTTCAACCGTGGCCCCCTGGCGGAAGCGGGTTTGAATGTCGCGGGGCCCAAAGCTGCTACCCTTGCCCCCTCGGAGGGGACTGATACGGCGGGCTCGGGCAATACTCTGGCGCAGGTTCTGGTCTATAGGTAGCAGGTAGGTGGTGCCGTCTGCTGATTCAAGGACCAGGTTTTCGCCGTCGTCATGGATGCCAGCTAGGCGCAATTCACGCACTGTAGAGGCTCCTTCTTTCTGGGTTGGGTGGTCAGTTGGGGCTGAACACGATTTTCAATCTTTACTCTTAGGTGAAAGATTACCGCCTGAGGCTCTGCTTGAAGGTAAAGAGGGCCTGGGCTGAGGAGGTTCTTTGGGAAAAAGGCCCCGAGTGGGGAAAAATAACTTAACTTTAGGTTTAGGTTTACTCTTTTGGTCCTCTGCTCCATTCCCCCCTCCGCCCTCCTCCTCCCTTCTTCCCCCTCCTTCCTTACTCATCCCTCCTTCTTCCCTGCTTTCCGCCCTCCTTCCTTACTCATCCCTCCTTCTTTCCCCCTATGTACCAGCTGGCTCTGTAAATCCTCAGAGAATCTGCGGACTTTCAGACAGATCTGGTACATCGGGAGAGGGATCTGGTACATAGGGAGGAGGGGAGGAGGGGAGGAGGGGAGGAGCGAGAGGGCGCAGAAAGGGCAGGAGAGTGGGCAGCCAGGCAGGAGGGTGGGCCGCCAGGCAGGAGCAGGAAGAGGGGAGTAGAGCAGATGAAGCCAGCAGCTGCTGATTGTGTACCAGCATTTGCTTTCTGAACATTAATAGTGAACAATTCTACCCGTCACCTCATCCACTTCTTAGAGGTCAGGGCGGCCCCAGTAGGCCCTCCTGCTGAAGTACTCCCAGAGGTGCAGAGGCCTCATGCTGACCCTGAGGCTAGCTCATCCTTCGCACACCAATTACACGGAGATCATCATGGCAACTGATTACGATGCACCTCGCAAGCAAGACGACGAAAGCAAGGACCAGTCCTTTGAGGAGCTCCGCTCCCGCCCCTCAGAAATGCAGTCAGGGGCTGTAGATGAGGATGAGAACGCAGCTGCCGAAAGTTTTGAACTGCCCGGTGCTGACCTGTCGAACGAAGAACTCAACGTTGTTGTTCTTCCCGCCCAAGAGGACGAATTCACCTGCGCCTCCTGCTTCCTGGTTCGCCACCGCTCCCAGATCGCCCGGGAAGAAGGCGACCTGAAGTTCTGTATCGAGTGCGAAAGCTAAAGAGCATCAGCGGATAGACCAGCAAAAAAGGGACCGAAAACTTGAGTGTTTTCGGTCCCTTGAGTTTTAGCCCTTCTGGGGCTGGTTGAGAATTTCAGCGATCTTCTCTGGGTGGCGTGATGAGGCAATCCAGTAGGGGGTGGGGTCTGCCGGGTCAGTGATGTCTACCCTAATCACAGAGCTAATCCAGCCCCTAAAGCACATGTAGGCCCGCCCATCTAGGGCTGGGCCGGTAGCTACCCGAGCCTGCTCACCCCGGAAGGCGGCAGCTTGGCCCAGGTAGGCCCGTTCAATCTGGGCCCGGCCAAAGCGGATAGTTTTTTCCCGCACCTCAAGAGTGGGGGCGGAGAGGTAAAAAATTGCCAGCAGAATCAGAAAAACCAGGATTCCGGCAATAATACCGGCAGTGATACTAATAGGGGCCCCTACAAAAAAAGAGGCAACTCCAGCACCTAAGAAGGCTACCCAAAGACCGGGGCCGGGAGTGAGACGTTCTGTGTAGAGTACAGGATTAGATGGTGATGACATGCTTTCCTTCTGCCCCAAGGGCTGCTGGTGGGTAGGAGCGGGCTTCACTTACTAGTCTAACCAGGATTTGCCCACAAGAATTGGCCTCTGCTGCCCCAGCTAGCCTGCTGAGGGCGGCTGAAGAGGGCCCCAAGTGACCGTTGAGGCGGTAGAGTGGGTGGGGTGAAAACAGAAATCAAAGTTGAGCTTAAAGTATTAGATCCTGGTCTTGAGCTGCCGGCCTACGCCCAGGCGGGGGACGCTGGTGCTGATTTACGGTCCCGGGTTGATCTGACCCTTGAGCCGGGCCAGCGGCAGCTGGTGCCTACCGGTATAGCCCTGGCCTTACCTTCGGGGTATGTGGGTCTGGTGCATCCCCGCTCTGGCCTGGCTGCCCGCCATGGGATTACCGTAGTTAATGCCCCTGGGACTGTTGATTCAGGCTACCGGGGTGAGATTATGGTGTGTCTGCTCAATACTGATCAGCAGGAACCTTTTGAGATTAAGCGTGGCGATAGGATTGCCCAGCTGGTTATTCAAGAGTATGTTCAGGCCCAGTTTGTGGTTGTTGATGAATTGGATTCCACTGAGCGCGGAAGTGCTGGCTTTGGGTCTACCGGCCTGGCTTAGGCTAGGGCTAGTAGAGACCTGTCATTGGCTGAGAGAGGAAGAAGTGTAATGTTTGGTTTTGGCCGTAAGAAGCAGCAGGAGGCTGACTCCAGCACCCCCTTAGAGGGTAAGGGTGAGGCTCAGGAGGCTGAGCAGGCCCAGCAGGAGCAGAGCTCAGAGCAAGAGCAGGCCCAGCAGGAGCAGAGCGCAGAGCAGGCTGGGGCCTCCTTTGAGAGGACCCAGGGGCCCTGGGATATTTCTGAACAGAAAATAACGAATTCCTACATTGACCTAGGTGGCCTGCTGGTCAAGAGCAACCCTGGTTTGAGCCTGCGGCTTGAGGCTGATCAGAAGAGCCAGCAGATTATTGCTCTAACCCTGCAACTGGGTGAGGGCACCTTGCAGGTTCAGGCCTTTGCGGCTCCTAAGAGCCGGGGGCTCTGGGATGAGATCCGCCAGGAGCTGGCTGATAGCGTGCAGAAGCAGGGCGGTCAGGCTGATGAGACCCCTGGTCCCTTTGGTCCTCAGCTGCTGACCCGGGTTCCGGCTCAGATGCCTGATGGGCGTAAGGGCTACCGGATTGCCCGCTTTGTGGGTGTGGATGGGCCCCGCTGGTTTATGCGCGGTGTCTTTACCGGTAAGGCTGTTGCTCCTGGGCAGGTAGCTAGCGACCTTGAAGAGGTTTTTAGGTCTCTGGTGGTGAATCGGGGTTCGGCCCCTATGCCCCCTAGGGATCTGCTGCCCATGAGGGTTCCTGCAGCCCTGGCTGAGGCTGCCCAGACTCAAAATCAGCAGGCTGGGGCCCAGGCCGAGGCCAAGAAGGCTGACGATGAGAAGAAGCCCAGCCTTGAGGTGCCCCGCCGGGGCCCTGAAATCACGGAGATCGGCTAAACATGGCAGAGCAGGGGAGTAGGGCTTTAGTCTTTCCTGAGCGTTTTAGGGCTCAGGCCCAGGGGAGGGTGCAGGGCCTCTTGATTGCTGGCCCCCAGTCAGCAGCCCGCTTTGAGGTTCGGCTACAGGTTGAAGGTTCTAAGCCTCTGCCGCCAGCCCAAACCTACCCCATGACCGGCCTGCCCCGCCAGGCCCTTGACCTTCCCTACCCGGATCAGCCGCCCCTGCCTGCCGGGACCTGCCTCAGGCTGATCTGGCTGGGCCAGCGGCAGGTACCCGGGATTGAGGCAGGCTGCTCCTTACGGGTTTCTGGCCTTTTGAGCCTGCGGGGGGATGAGCCCACCATCTATAACCCCCGCTATGAGATTATTCAGGCCCCCTAGGGGCGGCTGAAAAAAGCGGCCTGGGCCCCTCAACTACAGGGGGCCAGGCCGCTGATTTTAGGTCAGGGCAGGATTTAGCTGAAGAGGGCCCGGATGTCCTCTTCACCGATCGGGGTAGTAATGAAGAAGAGCTCATCTTCACCCTCAATCACATCATCAGCAGTTGGGGCTATAGGCTGACCATCACGCAAGATAGCGGTCAAGGTGGCCTCAGGCGGCCACTGAATCTGATCAATCCTATGCCCAATAATGGGGTGCTCCAGGGGAACAGTGTATTCAACGAGGGTGGCGCTGCCCGTTTTGAGGGTCAGTAGGCGAACAACGTCCCCAATTTCAACAGCCTCTTCAACCAGGGCCGTCATCAGCCGGGGGGTAGAGACAGCAACATCAACCCCCCAGGAATCATCAAAGAGCCACTCATTTTTAGGGTTGTTAACCCGGGCAACAGTGCGGGGCACCCCAAACTCACTGCGGGCCAGCAGGGAGGCAACCAGGTTGGTTTTATCGTCACCAGAGGCAGCTACCACCACATCAGCCCGCTCCGTTTCAGCCTGCCGCAAGACAGATAGTTCACAGGCATCCCCAATAATCCAGCGGGCCCGCTGAATATCACTACGAGAAATAGACTCCGGCTTCAGATCAATAATGGTCACCGAATGGCCGTGGCTAATGAGCTCCCTGGCGCTCGATGACCCCACCGAACCGGCCCCAATGACGATTACTTCCACTGTACTTCTTCCTCATCTAGGGCCGGTGCCTGGGCTAGGATCCGGGAAATTTCCTTAATATCTTCAATGCGCATCATGGCGTGGACGGTATCACCCTGCTGGTAAGAGGTCTCTGGGCTAGGGAGCATACCCTCCCCAAAGCGGGTGACGTAGGCAATGCGTACCTGGGCTGCCTGCTCAATATCCACCAGGGCCCTACCGGCCCAGGCCTCATGTAGCTGAAGCTCACCGAGCATAAGGCGGCCAGAGGCCTCCCTAAAATCCCCCGCCATAGCCTGCTCAGGAAGGAGGCGGCGCAGCACCTGATCAGTTGACCAGCGAACAGCAGCAACCGTGGGAATACCAAGCCTCTGGTAGAACTCGGCCCGGTTAGGGTCATAGATTCGGGCTACAACATTCTCAACCCCAAAACTTTCACGGGCCACCCGGGAGGCAATAATATTCGAATTATCCCCAGAAGAAACAGCGGCAAAGGCGTAGGCCTGCTCAATCCCGGCCCTCTTGAGGGTCTCCTTATCAAAGCCAACCCCGGTAACTTTCTTACCTGAAAAGTTCTTCCTCAACCGCCTAAAAGACCGATCATCTTGGTCAATAACAGCCACAGAATGGCCGGCATCTTCTAAGGTGTGGGCTAGCATAACCCCAACACGGCCAGCACCCATAATCACAAAATGGGGCACGCTCGCTCCCTCTTCTTACTTCTAACAGTAGATTCCTCTTGGGCCAGACCCAACGGGCAGGCATGTCCAGTCTACCCCTCCAGCTGCCTGAGCTCAGCTGAAAGGGGCAAAAGCTAGCAGTAGCTAGGTGTGTGAAGTTGTTCCCCAGCCCTACAGCGACTACGGTTAGAGCCTGTGAAGACTATTGGCACTCTGGTAAGACGGCTCCTGCTAGGAGCCCCCATTGCCAGCTGGGCGGTAAAAAAGGGCAACCTGCCTAAGCGGCGGGCCATTCCCCTCTTTGGGGCAGATGGCCTCTCTTCTGTAGCCTACGCCCCAGACGAGATCATCCTTACCCTGCTCCTTGCCGGCCACTCAGCCCTCAGCTACGGCCCCCTGGTTGGCCTACTGATTGCCATCACCCTCTTCATTGTGGTAGGAACCTACCGCTACAACATCAAGCACGTAGGAGACAAGGGTGACTTCGCCCTGGTCACCACCCACCTCGGGCCCCGGGCAGCTAAACTCCTGGCAGCAGCCCTCATGGTGGACTTCATACTTACCGTAGCGGTCTCTCTCTCCTCAGCAACAGGCTTCCTGCTGGCCCTGCTACCAGAACTAGCAGCCTACCCCCGCACCCTTGCCGCCGGCCTGACCATCCTCATCACCCTGCTCTGCCTGCGGGGAATGGGGCTGATGCTTCGCATCTCGCACCTGCCAGCCTACTTCTTTCTGATCTGCCTCACAGCCCTGCTGATTGGCGGCTTCATAGCAGACGCCAGCGGCCAGCTAGGCCAGGCTCCAACAGCCCACCTGGAACTAGCCCCCCAAGAAGGCAGCCAGCTACTGACCGAAGCCGGCCTGAGCCTGCTCCTACTGCGCTCCTTCGCTTCAGGCTCCGTTGCCCTCACCGGCCTGACCACCGTCTCAAACTCAGTCAAGGCCTTCGCTCCACCCCGGCAGAAAAACGCCGCTAGAAGCCTGCTGGTCATCTCTGGCTTCTCAGCAGCCAGCCTGCTGGGCCTGCTCTACCTAGCCCAGGAAACCGGGGCCCTCTACAGCCTAGAAGCAGGTAACCTTCTAGAGGGGGGAAAACCCCTGCCCGATACCTACCAGCAGACTCCCATCCTGCTACAGCTGAGCCAAACAATCTTTGCCCACCCGCTGGCCAACTGGCTCATGGGCCTAAGCGCCGTGGGAGTACTGCTCATTGCGGCCATGACCGCCTACACCGGTTTTCCCCTTCTAGCCACCCAACTAGCAGCAAAACAGTACCTGCCCATCCACCTATCAGCTAAAAGCTCCATCAGCCTCTTTGCCAACGGCGTTCTGGCCCTAGGGGCTACAGCCCTGACCCTGCTGCTGGTCCTAGGCCCCCACACCCACAGCCTGATCCAAATGTACATTGTTGGTGCCTTCACGGCCCTAACCCTCACCCAAAGCGCCGTCCTCAAAGACAGGTACAAGGCCTTCAGGCTCACCCTTAAAGCCCAGGCCCGCCGGGAACTACTCTTAGATTTGGCCATCACCCTGATCGGAACCCTGGTGAGCCTGACAGTCCTGCTCGTTATTGTGTTCACAAAGTTCACCCAGGGTGCCTGGCTTACCCTTCTACTCGTTTCAACCCTGACTGCCCTTATGACAAAAACAAAGAAGCACTACCTGGGCGTTGACCAGCAACTGGCCCTGCCCACAGACCCCAACGGCCTAGCAGCGGTAAGAGCCCTACCCTCAAGGGTGCACGCCCTGATCTATGTAGAAAAGGTCCGCAAACCCGCCCTCAGGGCCCTGGCCTACGCCCGGGCAAGCCGCCCCTCAAGCATTGAGGTGCTCATGGTCAATGTTGACCCCCACCGCACCCAGCAGAACCTAGAAACCTGGAAGGAACTTAACCTTCCTGCTGACCTAAGAGTCCTTGACTCACCCTTTAGGGACCCAGCCGGAACAATTGTGGACTACGTACAGGCCATGAAACAAAAATCCCCCAGGGACGTTCTTGTCATCTACCTGCCCGAATACCTCGTAGCCCACTGGTGGCAGGCCCTCTTACACCGGCGGACGGTCCATAAGCTCACCCGCCGCCTTAAGAGGGAATCTGGGGTAGTGATCGCCTCTGTTCCCTGGCCTCTGGAAGGCTAGGGGCTAGACTAAGAAGACCTCTTCCCCTTCTCGACCAGGAGCGCCCGTGTCAGATCAGCAGCCAGCTAGCAAGAATCCCAGCCTGCCCTCAGAAGAGCCCACCCTAGGCCAGCTGATTGAAATCACCCCAGAAGGCCCAGCCCACGGCGGGGCCTTAGTCGCCCGCTACCAGGACCGGGTCATCTTCCTTCGTCACGGCGTGGTAGGGGAAAGAGCTACCGCCCGCATTACCGGCCGCGGGCCTAAGGGCCGCTTCTTCTTTGCAGACCTTGTAGCGGTTGAAGAACCCTCCCCAGACCGCCGACCCCACCCCTGGGCCCCGGCAGACGCCCTGGCCACAAGCCAGCCCTTAGGGGGCATGGAATACGGCCACCTGAAGCTGGCCACCCAGCGGGCCTACAAGCAGCAGATCCTAGGTGAGCAGCTGCAACGCCTAGGCGGACTAGCAGCAGATCACCCCCTACTGGCCCAGCTATCTGTACAGGCCCTACCCGGTCACGAAGAGGGGCTACACTGGCGCACCCGGGTACATTTCGCGGTCGAACCAGAGAGCCAGCAGATCGCCATGTTCCCCCACTCAAGCTCGGTGCCTGTACCTGTCACGGGCTTCCCCCTAGCCGATCAGCGCCTTGAAGCCCTAGAACTGCACCGGCTCAAACTGGCCGGCATCAGCCGGGTTGATCTGGCAGTTTCAGCTAGCGATATGCTGGCTGTGGTCTTTACGGTGTCCGCCCGTACCACGCCTGCGGCGGTCGCCGCGGATATTGAGGCCCAGGCCCGGGCTCTTTGGGGGCCGCTAGAAGAACGGATGATCAGCCTAATCTTCACCCCAGAAAAAAAGGGCGGACGCCGCCGCGGCAGCAAACCGGCAGACGTCATTCTTGGGGCCAGCCCCAGCCTGCTTGAGACAGCCACCGTCCACACCCAGGACTTCTACTGGCAGGTGGCCCCAACCGGCTTCTGGCAGATTCACCGGGCCGCCCCCGAGGTGCTGGGCAGCGCCGTCCTTGAGGCTGCCGCCTTGGGCCAGGGTATGACGGTCTATGACCTCTACGCCGGTGCTGGTTTCTTCACCGCGCTCGCGGCTGACGCTGTGGGCGCTGAGGGTAGGGTGCTATCGGTTGAGGGATCCCCGGTCACTAGCCGCAATGCTTCTGAGAACTTTGCTGACGATGGGCCCTCTCGCACCCACAGGTCTGAGCTGACGCAGGTTCGCCTGGAAAGGGGCGATGTTGCCCAGGTGCTTGAGAAGATTTCTGGGGAAGTGGCTACTGGGCGCTTTGCTGCCCCTGACGTTGTCATCTGCGATCCTTCGCGGGAGGGGGCTGGCCGGGTGGTGATGGAGCAGGTTTCTGCCCTTGAACCTCAGCGGATTGTTTATGTGGCCTGTGACCCGGCTGCCTTGGGCCGCGATACCGGCTACCTTCGGGCAGCCGGCTGGGAGCTGGAGTCGGTTGAAGCCTTTGATATGTACCCTAACACCCACCACCTTGAAGCGGTGGCTGTCTTTCAAAGAGCCTAGTGGCCTTAGATTGATGAGTTTATCTGAAAGGGAAGGTAGATCATGCTGAAAGAGATTGAGGTTAGGCCTTACCGTCCAGAAGATTTTGAAAGGCTGTGCCAGATTCATGATGCCGCTCGGCTTGATGAGTTGGAGTTAGCTGGCCTTGTAGATGCCTTTCTTCCCTTAGATATTGCTGCCGATAGGGAGGGGCTCTTTGAGTATCGGGTTATTGTTGCTGAGGTTGAAGGTGTAGTTGCTGGCTTTGCCGCCTTTTCTGCTGGTGAATTGGCTTGGTTGTATGTTGATAGGGAGTATTGCCGCCAGGGGATTGGGGCAGGGCTGGTTGATGCTGCCCTTCAGCAGATGGATGATGCAGTTTCGATTGAGGTTTTAGCCGGCAACCTTCCTGCTCTTGCTCTCTACAAAAAATTTGGCTTTGAAGTTGAGACCACGCAGTCGGGCAGAATGCCAGGTAATGAAGAATTTTCAGTGACCGTACATGTTTTGAGCAAGCTAAAGGGGCGCTAGGGGCTGGGGCCAGCAACCCCGAACACATGTACTAGACTAGTTAGGTATTTGGTTCATCCCTGCAGGAGAGTTTCGTGGCAGCAAACAACTACACCGCCCGCAACCTATCGGTGCTCGAAGGCCTAGAAGCCGTTCGTAAGCGCCCCGGCATGTATATTGGCTCCACAGATTCACGCGGGCTCATGCACTGCCTTTGGGAAATCATTGATAACTCGGTTGATGAGGCCCTGGCAGGCTACGGCCAGTCTATTCAGGTTATCCTCTACAAGGACGGTTCCGTTGAGGTGCAGGATGACGGCCGCGGCGTGCCGACTGACATTGAACCCCGCACCGGCCTGTCTGGTGTTGAGGTGGTTTATACCAAGCTGCACGCCGGCGGTAAGTTCGGTGGCGGCTCCTATAATGCCTCGGGTGGTTTGCATGGGGTGGGTGCGTCTGTTGTTAATGCCCTGTCTTCCCGCCTGGATGTGCAGGTGGACCGGGGCGGTAAAACCTATCAGATGAGCTTTCGCCACGGGGTGCCCGGTATTTTTGATGATGCTCGTACGCCTAAGCCTGATGCTCCCTTTACCGCCTCTTCTGATGCCCTGCAGGTGGTGGGTAAGGCTAAGCGGGGGGTCACCGGCACCCGGGTGCGCTACTGGGCCGATCCCATGATTTTTACCCCGGATGCCCGTTTTAGCTATGAGAATCTGGCAGCCCGAGCCCGCCAGACTGCCTTTTTGATTCCTGGCCTGCGGATTGCTGTGCGCGATGAGCGCCGCCTGCCTGGCACCCCGGGGGAGTTTGAGACCCACGAAGAGGTTTTCCAGCATGATGGGGGCATCTCTGAGTTTGTGGACTATCTGGCCCATGATCAGGCTGTTACCGATATTTGGCGTTTTACGGGTACTGGTAGTTTCACTGAAACTGTTCCTGTGCTCGATGCTGAGGGCCATTCTCAGCTCACTGAGGTGGACCGTGAGTGTGAGGTTGATGTGGCCTTGCGCTGGGGTAGCGGCTATGAGACTAAGCTGCGCACCTTCGTCAATATTATTGCCACCCCTAAGGGCGGTACCCACCAGGCCGGTTTTGAGCAGGGCCTGCTGAAAACCTTCCGTAAGCATATTGCTGATAATGCCCGTAAGTTTAAGGCCGGCACAGACAAGATTGAGAAGGATGACGTTCTTGCGGGCCTGACTGCTGTGCTAACGGTTCGCCTGGCTGAGCCCCAGTTTGAGGGGCAGACTAAGGAGATTCTGGGTACCCCGGCGGTGCGGCAGATTGTCTCTAAGGTGGTGGCCCAGCAGCTTGCTGCCAAGCTGGCTTCGACTGCCCGGGGCGACAAGGCGCAAGCTGCGGCTGTGTCTGAGAAGGTTGTTGCTGAGATGAAGGCCCGTATTTCTGCGCGGGTTCACAAGCAGGCCCAGCGGCGAAAGAACGCCTTGGAGTCTTCATCTATGCCGACTAAGCTGGTGGACTGCCGG
>JAXDRN010000055.1:0-12417 GCA_034090985.1 Rothia sp. (in: high G+C Gram-positive bacteria)
CTTCGAAACTCGACCCACCCCCGGCGCTCCGGCGGAAGCGACTGACGCGATTGGCTACCAGAGGGTTTATGCCTCAGATGACCGCCCCATTGATGTCAACGAGGAGGTCCGTACCGGCGACGTTATCCTGGTTCCCTACGGTTGGCACGGTCCGGCCATGGCAGCGCCCGGCTACGATCTCTACTACCTAAACGTCATGGCAGGCCCCGGCCCCGTCCGTGACTGGCTCATCAGCGATGACCCCCACCACGGCTGGGTCCGGAGCACCTGGGAGGGGCAAGATATCGACCCCCGCCTGCCCTTTACCGCTGACCAGTAGCCCTTCCTTTCATCGGACGCACCCCGCCTATCCTGGGCGCGGTGCGTCTATTTTCTGCCTGGCCACATCGCACATAAAGGGGGCATCATGGATTTCCCAGCTCTTACCTGGACTTTTCTCGCGCTAGCAGCCTTTCTTACCGGCCTGTCAAAGACGGCTATCCCGGGAATTAATACTGTTTCTGTGGCCCTTATGGCAGCCTTGCTCCCGGCTAAGGCGTCAACCGGAATCGTCCTTCTCTTGTTTATGGTGGGTGACGTTTTCGCTCTAGCTATGTACCGCAAGCACGCCCATTGGCCCACCTTGCTGGGCATGATTCCTGCCGTTTTGGTTGGTCTTCTGGCCGGGGTTCTCTTCCTGGCTCAGGCAACAGATAGCGGGGTTAAACAGCTGATTGGGGTGATTCTTCTTGCGGCCCTCTGTGTGACTTTCTGGCAGCGGCACACCCAGCAGAGGACTGGAGCCATCAGCTCTCAGAGAGGGGCACGGGCTCGTCGCCTAGGGTACGGGGCGCTTGCTGGCTTCACGACGACGGTCGCTAACGCTGGTGGCCCCATGATGAGCATGTATTTTCTCGCTGCGCGGTTTGATGTGAAGGCTTTTTTGGGAACGGCTGCCTGGTTTTTTGCCGTGATCAACCTCTGCAAGCTCCCTTTTTCCCTGGGGCTGGGGATCATTACTCCTGATTCCTAAGCTGTGGCTTCTTTCCTTGCTCCTGCTGTGGTAATTGGTGCCTTTTTGGGTAGGTTTCTGGCAGGAATAATCAGTCAGACTGTATTTGATCGGCTTGTCGGTGTGACGACCTTGCTTGGAGCCCTCTACCTTCTTCTCGATTAAAGAAAGGCCGCCCGCCAGGAATCTGACGGGCGGCCTGCTCGCAGGAGGGGTTTTAGCGCTTGATGTCCTTGGGCTGGACGATGTAGATGGCGCCGGTTGTTACTCCGACTTCTACTTCTTCCAGGGACTTTCCGCGAGTCTCAGGCAGGAACTTGACCATCACTAGGACAGCTGCGGCGTTGATGACGGCGAAGCCGAAGAAGGTGGTGTTCAGGCCAACAGCCTCAAGGACGATGGGGAAGGTGAAAGAGATAGCTGCGTTGGCGATCCACATGCAGAATACTGCGGTACCCATACCGAAGGCGCGAATCTGCTGGGGGAAGATTTCAGAAAGCAGCACCCAGGTGGAGACGTTAAGGAAGGTCTGCATGGAGCCGACAAAGCCGACGATGAGGACAAGCAGAATCCAGGGGCGGGCGGCGGAATCTGCGGGAATGGTGAGGGAGGCCAGACCAATGAGGAGGTGGAGGAGGGTAACCAGGGAGTAGCCGGTAATGACGGTGGTGCGGCGGTTAATTCTTTCCATCATCCAGAGGGCTACGAAGGCACCGAGGACAGCGATTACACCGGGAGCTACGTTAGCGATGAGGGCTGCTTGGTGGGAGAAACCGGCGTCCTGCAGAACGATGGTTCCGTAGTACATGATGGAATTAATGCCGGTGAACTGCTGGAATACTGCCAGGGCAATACCGACGAGCAGAATGCGGAAGATCCACTTGTCTTTGATCATGGACCCCAAGGAGGGAGTTACCATATTGGAGTCTCGTTCGAGGGACTTCTCTACTTCGCGAGCTTCGGCAAGAGCGCGGTCCTCGGAGCGGATCGTTTTGAGAACGGCAATGGCTTCTTCCTTGCGCCCCTTGGAGAGTAGCCAGCGGGGAGATTCGGGCATTCGGAGCATGCCGATAAAGAGGAAGACCGCAGGTAGGGCGCATACAGCCAGCATGATTCGCCAGACCTGGTCGAGGTGGCCCATGGTGGTGCCCAGGATTGCGTTGACAACGAAGGCAGCTAGCTGACCGACGACAATCATCATTTCGTTACGGCCTGAGAGAGAACCGCGAATTTCGTAGGGGGCAAGTTCGGCCAGGAAGACGGGGACGACGGTAGAGGCACCGCCGACGCCAAGGCCTAGGAGAACACGACCGACTAGGAGGATACCTAGGTTAGGTGCAACTGCACATAAAACTGCGCCCAGGAAGAAGATGGTAGCCAACAGGAGGATGGTTTTGCGGCGGCCAATTGCGTCAGATAGGTAGCCAATGGAGATTGCGCCCAGTGCCGCGCCAATCAGCAGGGTTGCGGTCACGAGGCCGATGCCTGATGCTTCTAGCCCAAGCTCTGCGGTCATGGGGTCGATTGCCCCGTTGATCACGCCGGTGTCGTACCCGAAGAGGAGGCCGCCGAGGGTGGCGACGGTAGCTACTTGGCCTAGTCGACGGGTGTGGGGTCCTTTTGTGAGCGGAGGCAGGTTGCTCTCACTAGCAGAAACTGCATGACTCATATTTCTATCTTCTTTCTATCCAAAGGTTATCGTCGTTGAATACCTACGCCTTACGAGCCTCTTGGACCATGTTTTTCATGGTGGCTAGCTGGTATCTGGATACTTCGTGGGCGTTTTCGTTTTCTGCGAAGACTGATGAGGCCATCACTGTATCGGGATTATCGAGGAATCCAATTTCTTGTAAGCCGGAGAAGAACTCTTGCCAGTTGACATCTCCGTCGCCGATTTTGAGGTGCTGGTGGACTCGGACGGGATTGCCCGGGGGGTTGGTGATGTAGCGAAGGCCGTGGGAGCGGTGGTGGTCCATGGTATCTGCAACGTGAACGATTCGGATTCGGTCGCCTGCTGCACGCATGATGTCAAGGGGAGCGTCCTTCATATGGAAGGTATGGGGAGCCACATAGACCATGCCGCGGTTTTTGGAGTTAACCCCTCGAATGACCCGCCAGGCGGCGAGGCCTTCTTCAACGAAGTCATCGGGGTGGGGGTCGATAGCGACGTGTAGACCCTCTCGTTCGATAATGGGTAGGAGTTCTTCCATAGAGCGGTAGAAGGCTCGTTCTGATTCTTCGGCGAGTTCTGGACGACCGGAGAATTCGGTGCCTATTTGCTGGACGCCAAGGTCAACGGCGATACGGAGGACGCGCTTCCAGTAGCGCACGGCGGCTTCTCGGGCGTCGGGGTCTGGAGAGGACCAGCGGAGGACGGGCAGGAGGGAGGCAATTTCTACTTCAGCGTCTTTGCAGGCTTGGGCCAGTTGATGAACGAGTTCATCGTCGGCTTTGGGGTGGTTGAAGAAGGGAATGAAGTCGGCGTGGGGTGTCAACTGCAGGTAGTCGTACCCCAGGTCTTTGGCGAGACGGGGGAATTCCAACAGGGTGTGGGAGTGATGGAAAGGGGTTGGGTCCAGGGCGATTTTCACGTAGTTCTCCGTAGACAGGTTGGGTAGGGTGCCCTGCTACTGCGCAGGAAACCCAGGGAAGGGCTTGTGCTACACACCACTATAGCTTTGTTAGGTCATATATACAATATAGACATCCCTTGCCAGCTACTGATTTTGTTCTTACAAACAATTGACAGGACTAAGTTCCGTAGGGCACCCTTTAAGGACAACAACAGTTACACCCATCACAGATGATGTGGTGGTTACCCGCAAAGGACCCCCCATGAGCGCAGAACTCCGTATCGCCGTCGTCGGCGCCGGTCGTATGGGATCAGATCACATCTCCCGCATTCGCAACCGCATGAAGAAGGCCCGCCTCACCGCCGTCATCGACATCAATGAAGAAGCAGCAGCCCAGGCCATCGAAGGTATCGAAGGTGCAAAAGTCTACACCGATGCCCTAGAAGCCCTGGACTCTGGAACCATCGACGCCGTCCTAATTGCAACCCCCGGTTTCCTTCACGAAGCCGTTCTGATTCCCGCCATCGAGCGGGGGCTTCCCATCCTCTGCGAAAAGCCTCTCACCACTGATTCAGAATCAGCCTGGCGAGTTGTTGAAGCTGAGGTTAAGGCTGGAAAGAAACTGGTCCAGGTAGGCTTCAACCGCCGTTTCGATGCAGGCTACCAGGACATCAAGGCTAAGCTGGACTCCGGCGAATACGGCCAACTTCTCCAGCTCAACCTGGAACACGTCAACCCCGATGTCCCCGACTGGTACACCGGCCGCAACCTCATCGACGACACCGTTGTCCATGAGTTTGATGCCATCCGTTATTTCACCAACGAAGAGGTCTCTACCGTCCAGGTTCGTGCAGGCAAGAAGTCAGCAGACGTTCTCAACCCCGAGCTCAAGGACCCCGCTCTGGTTCTCATTGAAACCACTTCTGGAGTTCTCGTGACCGTCAATACCCACGTTGTCTCAAACTACGGCTACCAGGTCACCACCCGGGCAATTACCGAGAAGGACCACCTCACCGCCGGAATCAACGAAATCACTGAAGGATTCGTAGAACGCTTCCAGGATTCCTATGACCGTGAGGTCCAGGCCTGGATTGACGCCACCCTAGCCGGCGAGCAGGTTGGCCCTTCTGCCTGGGACGGCTATGCCGCTACAGCCTGCTGTGAGGCCGGCATTGAGGCTGTAGAAAATATCGGATCCACCGTGACCGTCAAGCTCAATGAAAAGCCTGACCTCTACAAGTAACAGCAGCCCCTAGAGAGCCCCGTCCCTACGGGGCTCTCCTTGTACCCCCTATAAGCACAAAGGAAGATCATGCCCTATCAACTGGCTGTCTGTGCTGAAATGCACTATCTGGATTTACCCTTACTTGACCGCATATCCACCATTCACAAGCAGGGTTTTCAGGTTGAAATCTGGGATTTCACCTCTAAAAACCTACCCCAACTTGCCGCTACAGGCGCGACCTTTTCATCCATGACGGGGTACATCAGAGGCAACTTTACAACGGAAGCCGGCAGGCAGGAGCTCATCGAAACAGCCCGACTGGCCTTAGAAGCCTCCCTCATCTTAGATCTTCCCCGGCTCAACCTGCACGGAACAGGACTTGGAGAAGGGGGGCTTCCCCTCCTGCCCCAGGAAGAGGTCACCGGGTACGACTGGATCAAGGCTGCAGACACCCTCCGCCAGCTGGGAGATGAAGCAGCTAAATTCAACAAAACCTTTATTCTCGAAAATCTCAATACCGCGGTAGACCACCCCGGTACCCCCTGGGCCAAGGCTGAGGATACTTTGGCCCTCGTCCAGGCAGTAGACCACCCGAATATCCGGCTCAACCTGGATCTCTACCATGCCCAGATTGGGGAGGGTAACCTAATTCAGCTCCTTGAGCGTTGCATGCCTTGGATAGGTGAGATACAGATTGCAGACGTACCCGGTCGCTGCGAGCCGGGCACAGGAGAGATCAATTACAAGGCTATCGCCTCTTGCCTCCAGTCCCTTGACTACCAGGGGGTCATTGCCCTGGAGTCCTACGCAAAGACCTCTTCAGACCTGGCCCTTCAAACCTTCCGGGATATTTTTACCCCCTAGCTCAACGAAGGCTGGCTGATCTACTCGACAAGGCGAGCAGATCAGCCAGTCTTCTTTTTAAGCGGGGAGGCCAAGAGGGGAGACAGCCCTACCCTGCCACCCTAGGCCTGGAGGCACTTATGCAGAAATTCCAGGGACGCTTTAGCGTCCAAGAGGGGCCCTTCCCCTGGTTGCGGCTCCGCAGTGATGACGTTGTCCTGCTCCAGAACAAACCAGCCCTGGTATCCGCTGGCGACCAGGCTAGAGACGATTCGGGCAATGTCAACGTCACCGGCACCCAGGGGGGTGTACATTCCCTGCACAACGCCGTCGTAGTAGGTGATAGAACCCTCCTGCACCTTCCGGGCCAGGTCTAGGCGGACGTCCTTGAGGTGGACGTGAGACACCCGGTCTGCGTAGTTAACGGCGAACTGTACGGGGTCGATTCCACCAATGAACATGTGGCCGGTATCGAAGCAGATATTGACGGCGCTGTTCTGCAAAATCTTATCGAGATCATCGGCCTGCTCCACCATGGTCCCGGCGTGGGGGTGAAGAGACACTGTGATTCCTACAGCAGAGGCTGCTTCAACAATTCGTTCCAAGTTGGTGTAGACAGTCTGCCACTGCCCCTCAGTAAGGACAGGGCGAGGAGCGTCGTAGCCATTGACACCGGTTGCAGCTGCCAAAACCAGGGTTTCGGCACCGGCTGCAACAAAGCTCTCCAGTTCCCGCTCAATGGCAGGGAGGGGGTCCTTGTCTTCATCGTGTAGAACGACGGGCACGAACCCCGCAATTGCCTTCATCCCATATTTATCAAGAACTTCGACCTTACCTGCCGGCTCTGCAGGCAGGAAGCCTTCCGGGCCGAATTCGGTTGCAGCGAATCCTAGCTCCTTCATCTCGGCTAGAACCCGCTGGGGATCCATCTGGTGACCCCAACCTTCTACCTCACAGACTCCCCAAGAGATGGGGGCAGCAGAAATCTTGTATGCCATTTCTATTCCTTTCACTACGGTTAGACCGCAGGGTTTTCAGTCTTCCCCTCATGCGCGGCCAGCTTGAGACCCATCACGCCCTGCCACACCGCTGCCGAGACAGCCGGTGCAGCTTGCGACACTCTCAAAAAAATCTCAAGGATGGTGTTGCCCATCTCACGGATGTGATGTAGCTTTATCTGAAACAAGTCTTTGTACGGTCATACTAACCTACTAACCATCCCTTTGGGGGGAAATCATGAAACTTTTCTCAAGCTCTCTTGCTCGCAAGTCCGCAATCGCAACCGCAGCAACAACAGTTCTCCTCCTCAGTGCCTGTGGTGGCCCCGCCGGCGTCAACGGTGAACTCAAGAACTCAAGCTCAACCGGCACCTCCGTCACCAACACCGTCAACACCCCTTCCATGAAGGTTGCCTTCATTACCCATGCCTCCCCCGGAGACACCTTCTGGGACATCGCCCGCAAGGGTGCTGAAACCGCAGCAGCCAAGGACAACATCGAACTGCTCTACAACTCCGATCCCGATGGCTCCCGCCAGGCCCAGCTCGTCGAACAGGCTGTAGACCAGAATGTTGACGGCATCGTCGTCACCCTCGCTAAGCCCGACGCTCTCGCAGGCGCCCTTGCCAAGGCCAAGGAAGCCAGAATCCCCGTCTTCACCATCAACTCCGGCGAAGCAGAGTCAGCCACCGTTGGCGCTCTTGCCCACTTCGGCCAGAACGAATCCGTAGCCGGCGAAGCAGCCGGCGAAGCCCTCAACGAACAAGGGGCCAAGCGCGTCATCTGCGTTATCCACGAACAGGGCAACGTCGGCCTTGAAAGCCGCTGTGAAGGGGTCAACAAGACCTTCTCTGGCCAGTACGAGATTCTCTACGTCCAGGGCACCGACATGACCAACGTCGCCTCTACCATCACCTCCAAGCTCCAGACCAACACAGACATCGATGCGGTTCTGACCCTGGGTGCACCCATCGCCATGACCGCTATCGACTCCGCAGCTGACGCCGGATCTGAAGCAGCTATCGCTACCTTCGATATGAACACCGATGCTATCGGCGCCCTCCAGAGCGGCGGCCTAGACTTCATCGTCGATCAGCAACCCTACCTGCAGGGCTACTCAGCCGTTGACGGTATCTGGCTCTACAAGACCAACGGTAACGTCCTCGGTGGCGGCCAGGCCGTCCTCACCGGCCCCCAGATCATCACTTCCGAAAATGCCGATGCTGTTGCTGAATACGCAGCTAACGGCACCCGCTAAGGAGCATGCTTATGACCACAACTGACGAGCGCCTCGCTCGCCCCAACCTCTTCGTTAGGTTCTTTAGCCAGCCCATCGCAGGTGCATCCACCGCAGCTGTTGCCCTTTTCATCATCTTCGCAATGGCTTCCAGCCAGTTCCTCCAGCCAACCTCTATCGCAACCGTCCTCTACGGTGCTTCCACCGTAGGCATCATGGCCGTCGGCGTTTCACTGCTCATGATCGGCGGTGAGGTAGACCTATCAGCAGGTGTAGCCGTCACCACCAGCGCCCTCTCAGGAGCGATCTTCATCTACTGGTTCGGCTCAAACGTCTGGTTGGGCGTCCTCTTCTCCCTACTTCTCTCCCTAGCAATTGGCGCCCTCAACGGCTACCTCCTGACCAAGTCAAAGCTAGCTAGCTTCATCGTTACCCTCGCCACCTTCTTCATGCTGACCGGTATCAACCTCGGTGTCACCCGTATGCTCACCGGTGGTGTTGCTACCCCCTCCATCGCCTCTGGCTCAGGCTTCTCTTCAGCTGAAGCGGTTTTCGCCTCAGACATCAACCTCTTTGGGGTCAACGTCAAAATCACCGTCCTTTACTGGATTGCTCTGGTCCTTGTTGCCACCTGGATTCTTCAGCGCACCCGGGCAGGTAACTGGATCTTCGCCTCCGGTGGAGCCCCCGACGCTGCCCGCGCTGTTGGTGTCCCCGTCGTCCGCACCAAAATTGCCCTCTACATGAGCGTTAGCTTCTGCGCCTGGCTCCTGGGCATGCACCAGCTCTTCGCCTTCCGCACCGTCCAGTCCGGTGAAGGTATCGGCAACGAATTCCTCTACATCATTGCAGCAGTTGTCGGCGGCTGCCTCATGACCGGTGGCTACGGCTCCGCTATCGGCGGCGCAATCGGTGCCTTGATTTACGGCATGGCCCTCAAGGGCATTGTCTACGCCGAGTGGAATCCGGACTGGCTCAAGTTCTTCCTGGGCCTCATGCTCCTGATTGCAACCGTCCTTAACTTCACCCTCCAACGTCGAGCAGCCCGAGGTGGCAAGAAATGACAGAAGAAACCGCAACCGCTACCGCAGCACCGCTGGTCAAACTTGATACCGTCGGCAAGGACTACGGCAATATCATCGCCCTCCGAGACATCACCCTCGAAGTAGGGGCCGGTGAGGTAACCTGCGTCCTGGGCGACAACGGTGCAGGTAAATCAACCCTGATTAAGATCATCGCTGGCCTTCACAAGCACGACCACGGCACCTACGAGGTCAGTGGTGAGGACGTCCGCTTCAACTCCCCCCGTGAAGCCCTTGACCGGGGTATCGCAACCGTCTACCAGGACCTCGCCGTAGCCCCCCTCATGCCCGTCTGGCGTAACTTCTTCCTCGGATCTGAAGTGACTAAGGGCTGGGGCCCCTTTAAGCGTCTCGATGTTGAGTACATGCGCGAGACCACTAAAAAAGAACTGCTAGATATGGGTATTGATCTGCGCGATGTTAACCAGCCCATCGGCACCCTCTCTGGCGGCGAGCGCCAGTGTGTAGCTATCGCCCGTGCCGTCCACTTCGGCGCTAAGGTGCTGATTCTTGACGAACCCACTGCAGCTCTGGGCGTGAAGCAGTCTGGTGTGGTTCTGAAGTACATTCTGCAGGCCCGTGACCGGGGCCTGGGCGTCATCTTCATTACCCACAACCCCCACCATGCTTACCCGGTAGGTGACCGTTTCCTGCTTCTGAAGCGTGGCCGTTCTATTGGCTACCACAAGAAGAGCGATATCACTGTTGAAGAGCTGACCTCCCTAATGGCTGGTGGCGCTGAGCTAGAAGCCCTGGTGCATGAGCTCCGGGCAGCTGGCACGGATACTGGTGAGATCCGTCAGGTCCGCGACGATATCTCTAGTGATAAGAGCGCAGGAGTTGGCCATATTCCGGTTACCTCTGCAATCAAGGTGATTAATGTGGATGAAGACCAGTAGCAGCTGGTAGATTCAACGCCTTTGTGGCCCTGCAGGATTTTCCTGTGGGGCCACTGTGTTTGTATGTCATGGCAAGAAAATACTGCCCATGGACCTTCCGGGTGGGGTTCCATGGGCAGTAGATTCTTGAGGAGGCTTAGCCGATGGTGGTGCGGGAGCCGCAGCCGAGCAGGTAGTTCTTGGTGCGCTTGGCAATGGGTAAGGGGGTATCGAAGGAGTCAACGGGGTACATGTCTTGTTCGACGATGCCAAAGAGGGGGCGGCCGAGGGCTTCTGCAGCTTCAATGACCTTGGAGAGGTCAGGTAGGCCGTAGGGGGGCTCGCACATGGCCCCAAGGCGGACGGCCTTAGAGAAGGACATTTCTTCGGCCCTGACCTGGGCGACAATCTTGGGGTCTACCTGCTTCAGGTGTAGGTAACCAATGCGGTCGGGGTATTTTTCGATTAGTTCGACGGAGGACGCTCCACCGTATTCAGCGTGGCCGGTGTCGAGGCAGAGGGTAACTAGCTTGGGGTCGGTTACGGCTAGGAATTTTTCGATCTCTTCCATGGTTTCCACGTGGGAGTCGGCGTGGGAGTGGAACTGTTGGAAGAGGCCAAATTCTTTCTGCAAGGTTTCACCGAGGCGGTTGTGGCCTGTGGCGAGGTCGTCCCACTGTTGGTCGGTCAGGGTGGAGGGCTCAAGTTCCTTGCCGGTCTTGTCGTCGCGCCAGAGGGCGGGAATGACGACGATGTGCTGGGCTCCCATGGCTGCGGTAAGTTCTGCTACCTTGCGGGCGGGTTCCCAGGCAATATCCCACTGGTCGAGACCGCGGTGGAAGGCGGTGAAGACGGTTCCTGCAGAGACCTGCAGGTCGCGGTCTTTGAGTTCCTTGGCTAGGATTTCGGGGTCTGCGGGAAGGTAACCGTAGGGCCCCAGTTCAATCCACTTATAGCCTGCTTCTACGACCTCGTCGAGGAAGCGCTGCCAGGGGGTCTGGGCGTCGTCTTCCGGGAACCAGACGCCCCAGGAGTCCGGGGCGGTACCAATGATGAGCTTGTTCTCTGTCATATTTGCTTCTACGCTTTCATCGTTGAAATGTTGCCTGTCTGTAGGCTTGCTGCTACTGAATAAACATCCAGCAGAATATGTTCTTACATACTATCAAAGCTACTATTGGGAACTACAAGGACACAGTAGAAGGTAGGTTTATTTTCCACTTCTCACCAGCATTAAGCCCGTACCGCCCCAAGCATTCGGTACGGGCCTTGCATCCCACAGACAGGGATGGTGCGGGCAGACTCAGGCAATTAACTAACTGAGTAAATTTCTAAGGGCATACAAGCCCTATTCGCTCTGCCTCTTACTCCTTTCCTCCGCGATGATTTCCATTTGCTCTAGAACGCGGCGGCGGGCTTCGTCCTGACCTTCCGGCGGATACCTGTGCTTGCGAAGCAGGCGTTTGATAACCTTGCGCAGCTTGGCACGCTGAGTGGGCTGAGAGAGCCAGTCCCGGTGTGAGCCCTGGATAGCTTTTACGATTCCGCGGGCAATGTCTGCCAGAGCGTCGGTAGAATATTCCAGTTCGGCTCGGTCACAGGCTTCGAGAGCGTCGTAAAAAATCATTTCATCGTCACTGAGGCCCAGCTCCTTGCTGCGCATTGCTTCTTGCTTAAGCTCTTTACCCAGTTCGATGATGTGCTCTATGATTTCAACGAAGCTTAGCTGTGAGTTGTTGTATTTCGTGACGAGGTCCTGCAGTTTTTCGCCGTAGTAGGCCTGACGGGTCTGGTTATGCCCAACGGTATCTCGCATTTGTCGCTGCATTGCCTTACGCAAGGCTTCCAGGGCTAGTGGTTCACTGGAATTCTCGGCTGCCTGTCGGGCGAAGTCTAAGTTGAGATCGTTAAGATCGGGGGCGGGAATTCCTGCGAGCTTGTAGAGGTCTTTCACTTCACCGGTTTCAATGAGCCCTTCGGTGTAGTTTTCTAGCAGACGCTTGATATCTTCGGGTACAGGCAGGCCACGGCTGGCCCGATCTTCGGCTAGGTTCTTGGCTGCGGCTACACGTACTTCTTCGAAGAACTGTACATAGACCGTTTTCTGTTTAAGTTCTTTGACTTTGTCGTTCTCATGGGTAGAAGCAACAAAGTTGTACAGCCTAGTGAGCTGGGAACTGCGTTCTACAAACTTGCTGTAGATACTCTTCTCTGTTTTTTGGGGACGGCGTGATGCTCCGTCAACAGAGTCCGAATCCTTAAGGACGGGCTCGGCTGGCTGACGGTTGCTGAGCAGGAATCCCATCACCATGCGCAGGGCTGCAATACGGTCTGCTGGGCTAGGGCCATGACTGCCTTCACCGAGAATTTTCTCTTTCCAGCCCTGTACAGGTTGCAGCAGGTATTCAATTTCAGTGATGAGGTTGAGAGCGTTTTCCGCAGCGGTTTGCATATCGTGCTCACCGGGTGCACCTACAGTATGGCTACTGGCATAGATGCCAAGGGCCTCACGCAAATTATCGATAATGGGCGCGTAACCAACGAGCAGGGCTTCCTGTTTTTCTTTGTAGGTTCGGTTGACGCGGGCAAG
>JAXDRN010000056.1:0-30149 GCA_034090985.1 Rothia sp. (in: high G+C Gram-positive bacteria)
ATTTGTTGTTGCCTTGTTTTGGCAACTTGAATATCTTATCTCAGCTTTCCATCATCCCGCAACTTCTCAGAGCGTGACGATGACCACAAGCGTTTTGTTCTAGTCTGAAACCTTCAGTTCCAACCCTTCGAAGACCAATCCTTCTCTTATTCGAGAAGATCAAGTTCTTCACATCAACTTGTGGTGCGCTATTCGATTAGACATCATCGCAGTGGCTTGGGTTTTTATCCCTGTGCCGCGGCGACTCGTAATACTCTACGCAGGTTTTTTCTGGTGCGCAAGCCCGATTGCGCCCTCAGGGGGCCTTTCAGGCCCTGATGTGGGGTGTTTGCCCTAGTCAGGGGGGTATTAATTTTTTTCAAACTTTTTTCTAGACTGCCTTCTGCCCTGCCTTTTGCACCCTTCTAGCCTGCCTTCTGCCCTGGCTGTGGCTGCAGAAAAGGCCCCTCCCTAGACAGGAGGGGCCTCAAAAAGCCTTAAGGACTAGCTCGATGGGTTCTAGGCTAGGTCAAGAAGTTCTAAACCAGGTCAAGAAGCTCAAGGCTAGGTCAAGAAGTTCTAAGCCAAGAACTTCTAGGCCAGTTCAAGAAGAGCCATGTTCTTCTTACCCCGGCGTACTACCGCGTACTTACCCAGCAGCAGGTCAGCCTCAGTCAGAACAGCGTCCTCACCCTGCACCTTGACGTTATTGATCGCTGCCCCACCCTCCTTAAGGGTGCGGCGGGCCTCAGACTTAGAAGAAGACAGGCCAGTCTCAGTCAAGATAGTCACCAGGTCAAGCTGATCAGCTGAAAGAACAGCATGGGGAAGCTCAGCAGTAGCAGCCTGCAAGGTGGCCTCATCGAGGGAGGCAAAGTCACCCTTCCCAAAGAGAGCCTCAGAAGCAGCAATAACCTTCTCAGTTGCCTCAACCCCGTGCACCAGAGCAGTCACCTCGTAGGCAAGGGTCTTCTGGGCCAGGCGCTTGAAGGGTTCCTCTTCAACAGACTTCTGCAGGGCGGCAATCTCATCGCGGGTCTTGAAGGTAAAGACCTTCAGCCGGTCAGCTACGTCAGCATCAGCAGTGTTCAGCCAGAACTGGTAGAAGGCGTAGGGTGAGCACATCTGAGGATCAAGCCAAATAGCGTTACCCTCAGACTTACCAAACTTAGTGCCATCAGAGTTAGTAATCAGCGGAGTGCCCAGGGCATGAACAGACTGACCGGTCACCTTACGGACCAGCTCAGTACCGCTGGTCAGGTTACCCCACTGGTCAGAGCCACCGCATTGGAGGGTGACATTGTGGCGGCGGTTCAACTCAAGGAAATCATTACCCTGCAGAATCTGGTAAGAGAACTCAGTGTAAGAAATGCCCTCTTCAGAGTTCAGGCGCTTAGCTACGATCTCCTTCTTGATCATGGTGCCAACCCGGAAGTTCTTACCGATCTCCCGCAGGAAGTCAATGGCTGAAAGTTCGCTGGTCCAGTCCAGGTTATTGACCATCTGAGCCCCGTTCTCACCCTCAAAGGAGAGGAAGCGTTCAATCTGGGCCCGCAGGCGGGCCACCCAGCCCTCAACAACGTCGCGGGAGTTCAGGACCCGCTCAGAGGTCTGGCGGGGGTCGCCAATCAGACCGGTGGCCCCGCCCACCAGGCCGAAGGGGCGGTGGCCAGCTAGCTGCAGGCGGCGCATGAGCAGCAGCTGCACCAGGTGGCCCAGGTGCAGGGAGGCTGCGGTGGGATCATAGCCGATATAGAAGTTCACAGTCTCTTCAGCCAGGGCCTTTTCAAGGGCTTCTTCGTCGGTGCTAACGTGCACAAAGCCCCGCCATTTCAGTTCCTGCCAAATGTTCTGGAAGGAATCGTCATTGTGCTGAGCTGCAAGAGTCTCTTCAGACACGGTTACTCCTGATTAGTTTCTCAATAAAAGATTTAGGTCTATCTACTATTCACCACGGTACCAGACCCTTAGAAGGCCTCAGCCTCGATACCCGCCGGTACTTGCTCAGAAGCTAGCAGGTAAAGACGCTGGGTGGGGCGGGTCATAGATACATAGAGGTCACCTACAGAACCGTTAGCAGCCTGCACCAGGTCAGCCGGTTCAAGGATAATCACGGTATCGAATTCCAGGCCCTTAGCCTCCCAGGGAGTCAGCACCAGCAGCTGATGCTCTAGGGCTGACGCTGAGGTGCCCAGCTTACCCCGGTGCTCCTTAGCTAGGGCTAAGACAGCCTCCCGGTAGCCCTCCTGGCTGACAATAACCCCAATCAGTCCCCCGCCGCCCTGGGCTAGTTCCTGGTTGACCGTTTGTACCAGGGCCGGGTAGAGGCCCTCCTTACCGACCAGGCGAAGGCTAGGAGCCCAGCGGCCCTCTCGGACAGCCCGGGGGGCTGAAATTTCAAGGCCAGCAGCCCGGGCAACAGCCACCGCGGCATCCGAAATCTGGGCAGGAGTGCGGTAGTTGACGGTCAGTTCCTCTAGGCTAAAGCGGTCCCCCACAAAGGGCTCCAGGGCCTGGGCCCAGGAGGTGGAGGCAGCGGCAGAAGAGGCCTGGGCTATATCGCCCACAATGGTAAAGGACTTCATGGGGCAGCGGCGCATCAGCAGCCTCCACTGCATGGGGGAAAGTTCCTGGGCCTCATCAACAACCACATGCCCGTAGGCCCAGGTTCGGTCGGCCTGGGCTGCCCGGGCAGCAGTCATCCGCTCCCCGGCTTCTTCGTTCAGCTCAGCAATCTGCTCAGCAGTCACTACCCCATCAACACCCATATCAGCTAGCTGCTGGTTCACGTTTTCTAGGGCCTTACGGGCATTTTCCAGATTTGCCTGGTGGGCTGCCTCAGCCCGGGCAGCTGCCTGGGCACCTGCAACCTTAGAGAAGTCACCGAGCAGTTCAGCAGCCTCATCCAGCAGGGGAACATCAGCCTCAGTAAAGGGCAGGTCAGCTGGGCGGGCCAGGGAGTCGCGTTCCCTGTCAGTGAGAAGGCCGGCAGTTGCACTGTGCAGGTAGTCCGGCTTGGAAAACAGCGAGCGCACCAGGGTCTCAGGCGACAGGGGCATCCAGGCAAGGTTCAGGGCCCGACGCACATCCATTGAGGCCCGCAGGTCCTCTTCCAGGTAGGGGCGGTCTACTGCATGGCCGGCAGCAGCGTCCAACTTTTCATTCAGCTGAACAGTAAGCTCCTTGAGCAGAACCTTCACAAAGGTTTCCCGGGCCTCGTTGTGGGGCTTTCCGGTGGAGCGGGCCGTGGCCCGGGCCTGCTTGACCATGCCGGGGGTCAGCTCAAGGGCGGTAGAGTCTACATACATCTTCACAGGCTGGGCAGGAACCTTCTGCCGGTCAGCAACAGCCCTTTTGATCACCTCAACCATCCGCAAGTCGCCCTTGACCTTGGCAACAGCGGGGTCGCTTTCGGGTACGGCCTTGATACCGGGGTAGAGGGTAGCAAGAGACGACATGACCACCCCGGTTTCACCCAGGGAGGGCAGCACCCGCTCGATATACCACATGAAAGAAGCTGAGGGGCCCACTACCAGGACACCGGACTTATTGAGCCGCTCCCTAAAGGTGTAGAGCAGGTAGGCTGCCCGGTGCAGGGCAACAGCGGTCTTACCGGTACCAGGGCCGCCCTGGACCACACGAACACCAGCCAGATCGGCCCGGATGATGGCGTCCTGCTCAGCCTGGATGGTGGCAACAATATCGCCCATCCGGCCGGTCCGCTTACGGTTCAGGGCCGCCAGTAGGGCCCCTTCACCGTGCAGGTTTTCCTCCCCCTCCTCCAGCAGGCTAGAGTCAAGCACGTCATCTTCAAAGCCGGTAACCTGGCGGCCTTCAAGCATGAGGTGACGGCGGCGGCGGACCCCCTGCCGGTTAAAGGCAGTGGCCTGGTAGAAGGTGCCAGCTTCTGGGGCCCGCCAGTCAAGAAGGAGCCGCTCCTGCTCTTCAGTAGACAGGCCAATGCGACCAATATAGCGAATTGCCTGATCATCAAGGTCCAGGCGACCAAAGGCCAGGCGGTGGTCAACGGCATTGTACTGGGCTAGGCGGTCCTCATAGTGCTGGGCGTAGGCGTCCCGTTCAGAACGGTTCTGGTGACTGCCAGTGGCCTGGTTTTTGCGGGTACTGCGCAGCTTAGACTCGGTGACCTCACGTAACTGATCCAGACGCTGGTAGAGCTGTCCAACATAGGCGCACTCCCCTGCAAGTTCCCGCTCGAAGGCAGCTGTTGCTGCGTCCCGTTCCTGCTTCTCAGCCATGTGCTGCCCCTACCCTTACGTTGATTTGGAAGACACAATAGTTTACCCCCTCAAGCCACCCCGATAAAAGCCGGTGGCAGAATCATCAGCAGAAAAGACAGGCTTGCGCCCTGCCTCCTAAAAAAAGGGGGGCGCAAGCTTACCGCCTTACAACGGATTGAGATCCAGGTGCTGCCAGTGAGCAAGGTCAGCTAGCATCTGCCTATCATGAGTGACCACCACTATTGCGCAAGCTGCCGTGTTAAAGGCAGCCGTCATCTGATCGACCAGACCCATGGACAGGTGGTTGGTAGGTTCATCAAGCAGCAGGACGTCCGGTTTCTGTGCCAGGCATAGAGCCAGGTGTAAGCGCCTTTGTTGCCCCTGAGATAACCTACCCAGCTGAGTATCCAGGGCTTCTGCCTCGAGAATCCCCAGCTCGGTGATGTCGGGAATCTGCTGGTGCCGGGCTAGGGCACCGCTGCGGTGCAGCTCTGCCCTGAATATCTGTTCGGCAGTATGATCTGGGTTCCAGTCCGGAATTTCCTGGGTTAGAACAGCCAGGTGTGCGTGAGCTTCTAGGGAAACGGCTCCCCTCGAAGGTGTCAGCATTCCAGCCAGTACAGCAAGAAGTGTAGATTTACCTGCGCCGTTAGGCCCAGTAATCACCAGACGATCCCCTCCAGCAAGGCTCAGGCTGACCGATTGATGGAGCCTGCCGGTGACTTCGACCCCCTGCGCCCTCAGCAAGGACGCACCGGCCACGGTACCGGACGAAGGCCAGTGTAGCGGCTGGGGCGGTGGCGGCACCGTTACCCGGTGGGCTTCAAGGTCTTCAAGCCTACGGTTAAAGGCTTGGACACTCCCCGCAGCGCGGGTGGACCGCTGGTGTTTAGCGGTGCCCTTGGGCGGGCGCCAACTATCAATCAGTCTCGCCTGGGCGTTCTCAACTGCTTCTTCAAGTAGAGCTTCTTCTGCCTGCTGTTGGGTATAGAGCTGCGCCCACCGCCTACGGTAGGCTTCTCTCCCCAGCGCCCAGCCCTGGTAACCGCCGCTGTAAATACGTGGTACTTCATCAATGGTGGGGTCCAGGTCCACAAAGGTCTCAGCAATATCTGCCAAGAGGGTCCGGTCGTGGCTGACCAATACCAGGGCACCGGGGTAACTCTTCAAGGTGTGGGTGAGGAAGGCCAGTGCAGCGGCGTCCAGATGGTTGGTGGGCTCATCGAGCAGCAAGATATCTGGTTGACTACCTAGCATGACCGCCAGACGAACCCGGTAGCGTTGCCCTACAGAAAGAGAGGAGAGTTTACGTTGTCGATCCGCACAGGCATCCAGTGCTTCCAGTGCCAGGTTAATTTTGCGGTCGGCGTCCCAGGCTTCCAGGTCTAGGGCCCGTTCAAGTGCAGTGCTGTAGGCGGCCTCCGCTCCGGGAGCCCCATCAGCTAATAGCTGAGTGGCTATTTCAAGTTGCTCTAGGGCATGGAGGGCTTCAGCCGCGGATTCAGCAATAAGGTCTCCAACTGTTTGTTCCTGACAGGCATCAAGCCCTTGCGCTACCAGGGCTATATTCCCCTGTCTGAGGGCCGAACCGGCATCCGGTTCTTCGTCCATCATAATCCGGAGCAGGGTGGTTTTACCCCTGCCATTTTCACCTACCAGTGCCAGACGGCTGCCCTGTTGCACCGTCAGGGTGAGTCCCGAAAAGAGCTGCCTGCCACCACGGACTGCTGAAACATTGGTGAGCTTGATGTGGAAAGAAGATTTTTTCGCTACCTGCGACATGGTGTTCGTGTGTACTTTCGCCTCAATACTTCTGGGCGCAACAAGAAGCCGCCCAGCTTACAGCTGTGAACGGCACACGAGAAAAGGTAAAGACCTCGCTGCCGCTAGCGGCAGGTCCAGGGCCTCATAATACCTGTCATAGCAACGATCCTAACAGATACAGCAAAAGGACGGCCGCACCCGCTCCCCTAGCAGGGGAAGCCGGGCACGAGCGTCCTTATCAGCTTGTCTTACTCAGAGACCAGGGAGAGGGCTTCTAGACGGTGACCTGCTAGGATTTCCCGTCCGCCCAGGCCATCTAGCTCCAGGAGAACACCAATACCGGCAACCTTCAGGTCAGCCATCTCCATCAGGTGGGTGGCAGCTTCTAGGGTGCCGCCGGTGGCCAGCAGGTCATCGACGATCAGCACCCGAGAGCCGGCCGGGATGTCGTTCTTGTGGATCTCAATGGCAGCCTGACCGTATTCCAGGGAGTATTCCTTCATGTAGGTATCACGCGGCAGCTTACCGGCCTTGCGGACGGTCATGACCCCGGTGCCGGCAATGTAGGCAATAGCAGAGGCCATCAGGAAGCCACGAGCTTCAACGCCAGCTACGATATCGAACTGGCCCTCAAAGCGGCGGGCCAGTTCTTCCATCGAGGCACGGAAGACCTGGGGGTGAGCAAAGAGGGTGGTCACATCGTAAAAGAGGATGCCCTCCTTGGGGTAGTCCTGAATCTGGGCACAGGCAGCGGGGATCTGCTCCTCAAGGGGCAGGGAAGAGTCAACGGGCTTAATCATGCTTTTAGCCTAGCTGATGACCTGGGGGCGGGCAGCGAAGTCGCGCTGGGGAGCTAGCTCACTCTTGAGGGCCTCTAGCTGGGCTGCAACAGCAGACGGGGCGGTGCCGCCCTGGGCGCTACGGGAGTTGAGCGACCCCTCAACAGTGAGTACCTGGCGGACGCCCGCGTGCAGGGCCGGGTCAATGGCCAGGTAGTCCTCATCGGTCAAATCCCAGAGCTCGCAGTCCTTCTCTTCACAGACCCGCACAGCCTCACCGGCCAGCTCGTGGGCAACCCGGAAGGGTACGCCCTCCCGCACCAGCCACTCAGCTACGTCCGTGGCCAGGGCAAAGCCCTGGGGGGCCAGCTCAGCTAGACGGTCGGTGTTAAAGGTGAGGGTGGCGATCATGCCAGAGACAGCAGGGAGCAGAACTTCTAGCTGGTCAATCGCGTCAAAGACCGGCTCCTTATCTTCCTGCAGGTCCCGGTTGTAGGCCAGGGGCAGGGCCTTCAGGGTTGCTAGCAGGCCGGTCAGATCACCGATCAGACGGCCAGCCTTACCGCGGGCTAGTTCTGCAATATCGGGGTTCTTCTTCTGGGGCATGATCGATGAGCCGGTAGAGAAGGAATCATGCAGGGTCACGAAGGAAAATTCCTTGGTGGCCCAGAGGATGATTTCTTCAGAGATCCGGGAAAGGTCTACTGAGATCATGGCGGCAATCCAGGCGAACTCTGCGTAGACATCGCGGGAGGCGGTGCCGTCAATAGAGTTGTGGGTAGCAGAGTTGAAGCCCAGGTCAGCTGCTACGGCCTCTGGGTCCAGGCCCAGGGAAGAACCGGCCAGCGCCCCGGAGCCGTAGGGGGAAACAGCGGCCCGCTTATCCCAGTCAATGAGCCGGTCTAGGTCGCGGGAAAGGGCCCAGGCGTGGGCCAGCAGCTGGTGGGAGAGCAGGACCGGCTGGGCATGCTGCAGGTGGGTGCGGCCGGGCATGGGGGCATAGGGGTGGGCCTCTGACTGGGCGATCAGGGCATCGATGGTCTCTAGGACTCCCCGTGCAATGATAGAGGCGTGATCGCGCAGGTACATGCGCCCTAGGGTTGCGATCTGGTCGTTGCGGGAGCGGCCGGCCCGCAGCTTGCCGCCCAGGTCAGCCCCGGCCCGTTCAATCAGGCCCTTCTCTAGGGAGCCGTGTACGTCTTCATCTGATTCTGCTGGGCTGTAGGCGCCGGAGCGAACGTCGGCCTCTAGCTGGTCTAGGGCGGCGATCATGCCGGTGAGCTCTTCTTCGGTCAGTAGGCCTGCCTTGGCCAGGACCCTGGCGTGGGCCCGGGAGCCGGCAATGTCGTAGGGGGCTAGTCGCCAGTCGAAGTGGGTGGATTTTGAGAGGGCGGCTAGGGCCTGGGAGGGGCCGCCTGCGAAGCGGCCGCCCCAGAGGGCGCCGTCGTTGGTTCCGTGCTTGTTCTCTGACATGGTCTTTACCTTTTCGGGTTGGGGTCTGCTGGGGTGGGAAATAGCAAAAGCCGCCCGCTGCCCCTGGCTGCGGCGGGGCAGGTGACAGGGGCAGGTAGGGGCGGCTGAGGCAGGGTGAGGCCTTAGAGACCTAGACGCTGGTCGCGGGCTGAGGCTACCTTGGAGGACATTCCAAAGAGTTCAATGAAGCCGCGGGCCATGGACTGGTCGAAGGTGTCGCCCTCATCGTAGGTGGCCAGGTTAAAGTCGTAGAGGGAAGTCTCTGACCTACGGCCGGTAACGACAGCGCGGCCACCGTGCAGGTCCATGCGGATATCGCCGTTGACCATCTTCTGGGTGTCGTTGATGAAGGCGTCCAGGGACTTCTTCAGCGGTGAGAACCACTGGCCGTCGTAGACCAGTTCGGTCCAGCGCTGGCCAACGATCTTCTTGAAGCGGGCCTGTTCGCGTTCAATGGTGACGTTCTCTAGCTCCTTGTGGGCGGCAATGAGGGCCATGGCGCCGGGAGCTTCGTAGATTTCGCGGGACTTAATGCCAACCAGGCGGTCTTCTACGATGTCGATCCGGCCAATGCCCTGGGCCCCTGCCCGGCGGTTCATGATCTCAATGGCTTCTAGGGGGGTTACTGCCTGGCCGTCGATGGCTACAGGGATACCTTCCTTGAAGGAAATGACAACAGTGTCGGGGGCCGGGGCGAAGGTGGGGTCGTCAGTGTAGTCGTAGACATCCTTGGTTGGCCCGTTCCAGATATCTTCTAGGAAGCCGGTTTCTACGGCGCGGCCCCAGACGTTCTGGTCGATGGAGAAGGGGTTCTTCTTGGTGGTGGCGATCGGCAGATTGTTCTTTTCTGCGTAGTCGATGGCCTTTTCGCGGGTGAGGGCTAGGTCGCGGACGGGGGCAATGCACTTGAGCTCTGGCCCTAGGGTTTGGATGCCAACTTCAAAGCGGACCTGGTCGTTGCCCTTGCCGGTGCAGCCGTGGGCAACGGTGCTGGCACCAAACTGCTTGGCAGCAGCTACCAGGTGCTTGGTGATGACAGGGCGGGAGACCGCTGAGACGAGGGGGTAGGCGTCCATGTAGAGGGCGTTGGCCTTGAGGGCGGGCATGCAGTAGTCGGCTGCGAATTCGTCGCGGGCGTCAGCTACATAGGCTTCAACGGCGCCGCAGTCTAGGGCCCGCTGGCGGATGGTTTCGAGGTCTTCGCCTCCCTGTCCTACGTCGACGGCTACGGCGATTACTTCTGCGCCGGTTGCTTCACCGATCCAGCCGATCGCTACTGAGGTGTCTAGGCCGCCTGAGTAGGCCAGGACGATACGCTCTTTCATGGTGCTCCTTGGTTGTAGGCAGTCAGGGGCAGGGTGCTCCCGCAGGTTCTATAAATAATTATGCACTCTTGAACATAATTATGCAAAACCTCCTGGGATAAGCCCAGAAATCCATCATCCCCCGCCCCACAGGCCGGGGCAAGAAGAACCCGCACAGAAGATGAAAAAACCTTAATGCAGACCTCACAGAACTTTTAAAGAGAGCTGACAGACTAGAAACATGCTCAAGAAATACATGTTCGGAATCCTCTTCCTCTCAGCCTTAGGAATCATCGGAGCCCTAGCCCTACTCATCAACTTCAGGGCAGACCAGGGCGCTGACCCCATTGACCCCATCGTCCTCGATAGGACCATCTCACCTAGCGCCCAGGCCTCAGAGCCCACAAGCTCAGAAACCGCCAGCCACAGCGAGCAGGCAGCAGAAGCTAGCCCCAGCGATCCAGCGCCGGTAGTTTCAGAGGCCCCAGCCCAGGCACCGGCAGTCCAAGAAGCTCCAGCCCCGGTTGAGCAACCAGCAATTGTTCAAGCCCCAGCTGTCATAGAGGCCCCCGTCCAGGCCCCAGCTGTTGTAGAGGCCCCAGCCCCAAGTGTGGACTACTACAGCACAGACGATGATGGTTACGACGATGATGGATATGAGGTCGATGATGAAGGCGAAGACGGCTAAAAAGCAGGCCCAGCGTACCGGCTCTGTCCGCCTGCGAATCGTAGCCTGGATGGTTCTAGTCACCTGCTTTATGCTCACCGGCCTGATCTTCACGGTCCGAGAAATCCTCATCAGTGAAGTCGGCTCCCAGGCAGTAGCAAGCACCCAAAGCGAAATCGCAGAATTCAGGGCCTTCGCTGAAATCGGCCTCAACCCGGCCACCGCTGAACCCTTCAGCAGCCTAGATCAGATGCTCACCGCCTTCGTAGCCCGCCAACATACCGGCTACCAGGAACAGATCATTGGCATCACCCCCCAGCAGGTGATCTTCCTCGACGAACAGGAAGAATTCGCCAACAGCAGCGGCTACCGCCTGCACCAGGATCGGACCCTGATCAAAAGCATCAGCGAAAACAGTACAACATCAGGAATTGAGCAAACCCCAGCCGGACCAGTCCACTGGGGGAAGGTAGAAGTCAGCCTTGAAACCGACCAGGGCAGAGAAGAAGGCTACCTTCTGGTGGTCGAATACATCCAACCCGAACTGGATGCCGTTCAGCACACCATCGTCACCATGATCTGGGTCGGGGCAGCAGGCCTAGCCCTCACCAGCGCCATCGCCTGGATCGTAGCAAGCCGAATCACCAAACCCATTAGAACCTTAAGGGCTGTAGCCCAGGAGATCAACGATAAGAACTTTAGCGGCCGAGTGCCCGTCCAAGGAGACGACGACGTAGCAGCCATGGGCCACACCTTCAACCAGATGCTCGACAGATTGGAAGAATCAGCCATGACAGAACGCCAATTCATGGACGATGTCAGCCACGAACTGAGAACCCCCATCACCATCGTCCGCGGCCACCTTGAACTTATGGACCGCACCGAAGAACAAAACCAGACCCTCAACCTGGTAGATGACGAACTTGAAAGAATGGGCCGGATCGTTGCCGACCTGCTAACCCTCGCCAAGTCAGAACGGCCAGACTTCGTCAGCCCCCACCCGGTAGAAGTTGCAGAGCTCATGATCAACCTAGACTCCAAGGTCCAGGCCTTCACCGGCCACCGCTGGATGATTGCAGATATCGCAGAAGGAGAAGTCACCCTCGATGAGCAGCGCATCACCCAGGCCCTCATACAGCTCTGCGCCAACGCCGCCCAGTACTCCCCAGAAGGCTCCACCATCAGCCTAGGCTCCAGTTTCAAGGGCCAGGGCAGCCAAAGAAGCCTAGACCTCTGGGTCAAGGACCGGGGCCCGGGGGTACCGCCAGAAGATGCAGCAGGCCTCTTTGAACGCTTCCGCCGCAACAACAGCAAAAACCCGGCCACAGCCAGCAAGCACTCCATTGGCGCCGGCCTAGGGCTAGCCATTGTACGCTCCATCGCTGAAGCCCACCAGGGATCGGTCTGGATCGCCCAGCCAGAAGACGGCATTGGATCCATCTTCGGCATCACCCTACCAGCCCCCCAGACTGAATCAAGCACACACTAGAGCAGCTAGCAGCAAGAGCCCACAATTGGGCAGAAGCCAGCAGCAGACCCACACAGACCAGCACAGAAAAGAGAAAGCAATGAGCCATATTCTTGTTGTAGAAGATGACCCACGCATCTCCTCCTTCATCGTCAAAGGCCTCAAATCAGCAGGCTACACCTCAACCCTCATCGACGAAGGCCGCTCAGCCTACGCCCTAGCCAAGGTCAGCGACTTTGACCTAATCATCCTGGATGTAGGCCTACCGGGCATGGACGGCTTTACCATCATGAAATCCCTCAGAGCTGAAGGAATCAAAACCCCCATCATCATCCTCACCGCCAGAGACTCCGTCTCAGACACCCTAGAGGGCCTAGAAAACGGGGCCAACGACTACATGACCAAGCCCTTCCAGTTTGCAGAGCTCCTAGCCCGCATCCGGCTGCGCCTTCTAGATACCAGCTGGGAAGAAAGCAGCGCCTCAACCCTGACCCACCGGGACCTAGAACTCAACGTCCTCTCCCGCCAGGCCACCATCGCAGGCAAAAGCACAGAACTAACCAGCAGGGAGTTTGCCCTTCTAGAGACCTTCATGCGCCACAAAAACCAGGTGCTCTCCCGCGAGCAGCTTCTAGGACAGGTCTGGGGTATGGACTTTGACCCCAACTCCAACATCGTTGATGTCTACATCAGAGCCTTACGCAAAAAAATCGGTGACGACTACATCGCCACCGTCCGAGGAGCAGGATACCGATTCTCATGAGCCAACTACTCTACAGCTCAACCCAGGCCCAGCAGGCCCAGCCAGAGACCAAAAAGCTGGACCTGCCCAGCCAGCCCCAGAGCTTCATCACCCCCCTGACCCTGATCAGCCTCTTTCTAGCCCTGACTCTGATCGCCGCCAGCAGCTACACAGCCCTGAGCAACCAGGGCCTGGGCCTAGAAGGAGCCCTAACCCTCAATGTCTTCATCCTTGCCATCTGGGCCTGGATCTTTAGCCCCCTCTCAGATACCTACATCTCCCTGGCAGCAGCCCTAGCCCTCGTCATCCTAGGGGCTATCAGCACCGACCAGTTCACCGCCTCCCTAGGGAGCAGCGCCATCTGGCTCCTGCTAGCAGCAGTTGTGATGGCCCAGGGCCTTACCGCCTCAGGCCTGACCCGCCGGCTAACTGCCCAGCTGATCAGTCGGGCCAAAACCCCCCGCCAGCTAGCCCACCTCTTCAATCTAGCCCTCTTCCTGACTGTCTACCTGGTCCCCTCCCCCTCAGGCCGAGCAGCCCTAGCCCTCCCCATCTACCAGGCCATGGCCCAGCCCCTAGCTGACCGGCCCCGCCTGCTCAAGGCCCTAGGAATCCTAGCTCCCTCAACCATCCTGGTCTCAGCCGTAGCCTCCTTCATCGGGGCAGGTGCCCACCTGGTCACCGCCGAAATCCTTACCGCCAACGGCCTAGAAAGCATCGGCTTCCTTCAGTGGATGATCCTAGGTAGCGGCCTAGGCCTAGCAGCCTCCCTGCTGGTGACCGAACTCGTCTTCTTCCTCTTCCCCGCCAAGGACTCAGCCAGCCAGCAGCTCCAGATTCAGCTCAGCGACCTAGAAGATCCCAGCGCCACCCCCGTCAGCGGCCCCCTGAGCCGGGCAGAGGTCAATATGGCCAGCATCCTAGCAGGGGCAATCATCCTCTGGTGCACCGAACCCTGGCACGGCCTAGAGCCGGTCATCGTTGCCCTGCTCGGCGCCCTGGCCGCCAGTGCCCCCCAGCTAGGGAGCGTCAGCCTAGGGCCAGCCATCAAAAAGGCCCCCTGGCCCATGCTGATCTTCATGGCAGCCACCCTAGCAATCGGTACCGCCCTCTCCCAGTCTGGAGCGGCAAGCTGGCTGGCCAACTCCCTCTTTGCCCCCGTCCAAGGGCTAGGACCAGCAGGAACCCAGGCCTTCATTGTCCTGACCATTATCCTTTCCACCCTGGCCCACCTGGTCATCCAGTCCCGCAGCGCCCGATCAGCTGTTCTCATTCCCCTGATCATTAGCGCCGCCCTACCCCTGGGAGTAAACCCGGTAGCAGCAGCCTTCATCTCAACAGCAGCAGCTGGCTTCTGCCACACCCTTACCTCAAGCGCAAAGCCTGTAGCCCTCTTTGCCAACCTGCCTGGCCAAGAAACCTACACCCCAGCCGACCTGCTCAAGCTCTCAGCCTGGCTAGCGCCCCTCCACTCAGCCCTTATAGCCCTCTTTGCCTTCTTCATCTGGCCCCAGCTAGGGCTCCCCCTCTACCTCTAGCCCCTCCCCTCAAGAGTAAAAAACTCAGAGAAAAAAACTCAGAGCAAAACCGCTCAGAGCAAAAACCCCTCAAAACAAAAAACCTCAAAGACAGATAAGAGCCTGAAGGCGACCCCTCGTCACCCCAGGCAGACCTCTTACACCCTCAAAGAGAGTGTAACATAAATCACAAAGGAGAATGTCATGACCATGACCGTACCCCAGCGCATCCTCATCGCCCCCTCCGGCTTCAAGGGCTCCCTCGAAGCAGACGTCGTCGCAGAATCCATCGCCTCAGGCATCCGCCGCGTCATCCCAGGAGCCAACACCATCACCATGCCCATCCCCGACGGCGGCGAGGGAACAGCAAAAATGCTAGCCCAATCAACCGGCGGCCAGCTCATCCACACCAAGGTCACCGGCCCCGTAGGCCAAACCGTCCGCTCCCACTACGCCCTCCTAGGAGGAGCCCAAGAAGGAGTAGCAGTAGTCGAAATGGCAGCAGCAGCCGGCCTATCCCTGGTCCCCAAGGACCTGCGCGACCCCAGCCAAACCACCACCTACGGGGTAGGAGAACTCATCGCCCAGGCCCTAGAGAACCCCGCAGTCCACACCATCCTTGTTGGCTGCGGCGACTCAGGAACCTCCGACGGCGGTGCAGGGGCCCTCATGGCCCTAGGCGCTCGCATCCTTGACCAGGAAGGCCAGCCCCTACCCCTAGGCGGGGCCCACCTGATCAAGGCAGCCCAGCTGGACCCCAGCGGCCTGCACCCCCGCCTCTCAGAAGTACGCCTGGTCCTAGCCCTCAACCAGCACAATATCCTCACCGGCCCCAAGGGCGTTGCCCGAGTCTTCGGCCCCCAAAAGGGTGCAAGCCCCCAGCAGGTAGAAGAACTAGACCAGGCCCTCACCCACTGGGCTGACCTGCTCGAAGAAACCTACGAAGCCCAGGAAGGCAGGCAGGGGCAGGTGAACTTCCATAGCGGACCAGGCACCGGTGCCTCCGGCGGCCTAGGGGCTGGCCTGGCCTTTATCGGGGCAGAACTCACCCCCCGCTTTGAAGCCCTGATCGACTCAGGCCTGGCAGGTATCAACCTCAACCAGGAAATCCAGGAAGCCGACCTGGTTGTTACCGCAGAAGGGGCCATCGACTTCCAGACCCCCAAGGGTAAGGTGCCGGCAGAAATCGCCACCCGCTCCCAGAAGGCCGGGGCACCCGTCCTAGCCCTAGCAGGGTCCATCGGTAAGAAGGCCTACCGGGTACACGATGCAGGCATCGACGCCTACGCCAGCATCATTCCCCTTCCCATGGACCTCGATGATGCCCTAGAACAGGGCCAGGAACTGCTCACCGACTCAGCTGAACGTTCCTTCCGCATGATCCTGCTCGGGGCCTCCCTCAACGCCTCAATGACCAAGCGCCGCCGGGCAGCCTAGGCCCAAGCCCAAGAGGGCTAGCTAGCCAGCCCAGGAAGGGGAAGGCCGAAGCGAGAAGCCTACTGGGGCCCAGCCTGCTGGGCAAGCAGGGCAGCTAGCTGCCGCTTGAGCACCTTCCCGCTGGGCCCTAGGGGAAAGGAGTCCATCAGAACATAGCGCCTAGGATACTTATAGGCCGCCAGCTGCTGACGAGCTAAGAGATCAAGCTCAGCTTCAAGGCTGGCGGCCTCTTCCTGCCCCAGGGGGCGAAGAGGAACTATGCAGGCTACAATCTCCTCCCCCACCCGGGAATCGGGCTGGCCAACAACAGCTACCTGAGCTACCAGGGGGTGGGTATCTAAAAGATCCTCGATCTGCCGGGGGTAGACACTCAAACCATTCCGAAGGATCAGATCCTTCATCCGGTCAACAATAAAAATATTCCCCTCAGCATCAATCCGGGCCAGATCCCCAGTCGCCAACCAGGGCCCCCGCCTGACCGCCTCGCTAGCCTCTGGCCTACCCCAGTAGCCCAGCATGACGTTAGGGCCAGCAACCTCAAGCTCACCCAGCTGGTCTGGGCCCAGCACCTGCCCCTGCCGGTCAACAACCTGAACCTGAACCCCAGGAAGGGCCCTACCCACGGAACCTAGCAGCAGACCAAATCGGGCCTGATTAAAACTGACCACCGGCGAGGTTTCGCTCAGCCCATAGCCCTCATAGATAGGGAAGGAAAGCTGCTCGTGCAGCTGGCTATGAATAGAGGCAGGTAAGGCAGCGCCACCTGAAATTCCAAAGCGGATCTGCCCCTTCAAACCGCCAGCGAGCTCCGGCTGCTGGGCCAGAAGGGCGCTCATCGCCCCGTACATGGTCGGCACCGCAGCGAGCACATTCACCCCCAGCTGCCCGATCAGCTCCAGGGCAGCCTGGGGGCTAAAGCGGGGCAAGAGGGCAACACTGGCACCAGCTGCAAAAACAGCATTCAAAGAGACCGTCAAACCGAAGGCATGAAAGAAGGGCAGCCCCCCAAAGACCCGATCCTCAGGCTGAAAATCAAAAACCTGGGCACAGGTCAGGGCGTTAGAAAGAAGGTTAGCGTGACTCAGGGTTGCCCCCTTCGGCTGACCGGTGGTGCCTGACGTGTAGAGAATCAGGGCCGGGGCATCAGAGGCCAGAGCCAGCGGCTGCCAGCTACCCTGGCTAGCCTCCTGGCCCTGAGGATTTTGCCCCAGGAAGGCCCCCAGGGGATCAACCACCTGAAGACGGATAGGCCCAAGGCCCTCAGTGTCAGCTAAGATCTGGTCGATCTGCTCAACCTCCTGGGCTGGTCGGGTCCCCTCCCCGGCCAGCAAGAGACTGGCCTGGGAGTCAGCTAGCTGGTAGGCAACCTCACTAGCTGACAGCAGGGGATGCAGGGGAACAAGAACCAGCCCCAAAGACAGGGCAGCATAGGTCAGCTGGGGCATCAGAGGCAGATTGGGCAGGGCCAGGGCCAGCCGCTGGCCGGCCTGCAGACCCTGGGCCTGCAGGAAGGAACGGGCCAAACCCACCTGCTGGGCTAACTGCTGGTAGCTTAGCTGCCCCCCATCCCAGAGGAGGGCAGGGTCGGCAGATTCGGCCCGGGCAGCAAGCAGCTGGGCCAGGTTATGGTCAGCAGAAGTCTGAGCAGGCTCTAAGGTCTGGGCAGAATCTGAGGAAAGTAAAGTCATGGGCAGTAGCCTTCCCACTCGGTTGAGAATAGACAGGGAACAGAACTGAGCCCCATTCTTCCATACTTGCCCAGCACTTAGGGCCCCGGTTTGCCCAAACCTAGAAGACAGTGAGAAAGTGAGTCTATGACAGAGCACGAACAGAACCTCACTGAGCAGGAGCTAGCCTTCCTCAACTCAGTTTTCGACCTAGCCAGAGAGAATAAACCCCTGGCCCTCAAATCCCTCTTTGACCAGGGAGTACCGGTAGACCTGACCAACGCTGCCGGAGACACCCTGCTGATCTTAGCTGCCTACCATGAGCACAGCGAACTAGTACAGCTGCTCATCAACGAGGGAGCTGATCTAGATCGGCTCAACGACCGGGGCCAAACAGCCCTAGTCTGCGCTGCCTTCCGCAACAACCTGCCCATAGCCAGGATGCTCCTTGATGCCGGGGCCAGGGAAGATTTAGGATCTCAAACACCGGCCCAGGTGGCGGCCTTCTTCGGTCTAGAGCAGATGATTCAGCTCTTTGGGCCCCCCAGCCAGGCCCAACCCTAGGCAGCCCAATCCAGGAAGAGGGAGGCAACCTCCTGGCCCCCCTGGGGGTGGCGGGTAATGACCATGACCGTATCGTCCCCGGCAATAGAACCAAGCAGGGGTTCAAGGCCGGCCTGGTCAATAGCAGAGGCTAGGAACTGGGCCGCCCCCGGCGGGGTTCGCAAAATGACCAGGTTGGCCGAAGCCTCAGCAGTCACCAGCAACTCCTTAAAGAGGGAGAGCAGGCGACTATCTGGCCCCTCCTGGCTACTGCGGCGGACCGGATGATTAGGCACAGCATAAATCAGGCCCGACTTTTCATCCCGCACCCGTTCAGCGCCAATCTCTACCAGGTCCCGCGAAAGGGTAGCCTGGGTAACTTTTAAACCGTCATCGGTCAGCAGCTGGGCAAGTTCAGCCTGCGAGCGCACCCGGTGCCGCTGTAAAACATCAATAATGCGGGCCTGGCGGGCTGTTTTGGTGGAAGGAATGGGCATCTTTTTCTCTTCTTCTCTGGGGGGCTAGGAGAGGGCGGTGCGGGTGTCGGCTGCCAGCTTGGATTCAGCAAGCAGGAAGGCCATGAGGGCCTTTTGGGCGTGGAGGCGGTTTTCTGCCTCTTGGAAGACCCTAGAGGCTGGGCCGTCGATTACCTCTGCGCTGACTTCATAGCCCCGGTAGGCCGGTAGGCAGTGAAGGAAAATCGCATCAGCGGCGGCCTTGCTCATAGCCTTGCTATCAATGGAGTAGGGGGTAAAGACCTGGGAGCGGGCTTCCTTTTCTTCCTCCTGGCCCATAGAGACCCAGGTGTCAGTGATGACCACGTCAGCCCCCTCTAGGGCCTGGTCGGGGTCGGTGGTGATGAGGATTGATCCGCCGGTGCTTGCTGCCCGTTCTTCTGCTTCTGCTCGAACCGAGTCAGCCGGTAGGTAGCCTTCAGGGCCGGCGATGCTGACCTGCATGCCTGCGGTGACACCGCCGAGCAGGTAGGAGTTAGCCATGTTGTTGGCCGCATCCCCTAGGTAGGCCAGTTTGAGGCCTGCTAGCTGGCCCTTTTCTTCGCGGATGGTCAGCAGGTCTGCCAGGATCTGGCAGGGGTGGTAGTCATCTGAGAGGGCGTTGATGACCGGTACGCGGGAGTAGCGGGCCATCTCTTCAAGGCCGGCTTGGGCGTAGGTGCGCCAGATGATGGTTGAGACCATGCGGGAGATCACCTGGGCTGTATCTGAGATGGATTCCTTGTGGCCCAGCTGGGCTTCGCCGGGGTTGATGATCAGGGGGTTGCCGCCTAGTTCTGCGATTCCGGCGTGGAAGGAGAAGCGGGTTCTTGTTGAGGTTTTATCGAAGATGACAGCTGCTGTCTGGGGCCCGGCGAGGGGCTTGTAGCCGTAGCGGTCTGCCTTCATGGCTGCTGCCAGGTCGAGGACCTGGGCCTGTTCCTGGGCGGTGAGGTCGGTGTCTTTGAGGAAGTGGCGAATCATGGGTCTTTTCCTTGAAGGTTGGCAGGTTGCTGCCTGCTTTTTTGTTCTTGCCGCTAATCTGATTCTAGCTGGCGAGGGCTCGGGCTAGGATCTGGGGGAAGGCGGCGGTAAATTGGTCCAGTTCCTGCCGGCTGATGGTGAGGGCTGGGGCCAGGCGCAGGGTTGCCGGGCTGGGGGCGTTGATAATAAAGCCTGCCTGGCGGGCCTCCTGAACGATGGCCGGGCCCAGGGGCTGGCCGCTGGCAGTCTGCTCTTGCTGGAGCACAATGCCAATGAGCAGGCCTGATCCGCGGGTTGAGCTGATGCCGGGAATTTTTTCTATATCTGCCCGGAAGGCCTGGCCCAGTTGCTGGGCGGCTGGCAGGAGCTGGTCCCTTTCTAGGATCTGCAGGGTGCTCAAGGCAGCGGCTGTGGCTAGGGGGTTGCCCCCGTAGGTGCTGCCGTGCATTCCAGGTTCTAGGATCTTGCCGGTCTCCTGGCCTACAGTCAGCATGGCCCCGATGGGGAAGCCTCCGCCTAGGCCCTTAGCTAGGGTAATGACATCTGGTAGGTCGCTGCCGCTGAGTTCCCGGCTGTGCTCGTACCAGCGGCCGGTGCGGCCCATGCCGGTTTGCACCTCGTCGATGATCAGCAGGGCCCCCATCTGCCGGGTGAGCTGACGGGCCAGGCGCAGGTAGCCTTCAGGCAGGGGTAGAACCCCAGCTTCGCCCTGGATCGGTTCTAGGATGAGGGCTGCTACGTCGTCGGTGAGCTCCTGCTGAAGGGCCTCTAGGGTGGCTGGAATATGCTGGATTCCAGCGGGGAGGGGCTCAAAGGGTTGGCGGTAGGCTGGCTTGTGGGTCAGGCTCAGGGCCCCTAGGGTTCTGCCGTGGAAGCCCTGCTCTAGGGCTAGGATCCGGCCCTTGGAGTGAAGGTTGCCGTAGCGGCGGGCTAGCTTGTAGGCTGCTTCGTTGGCTTCAGTGCCGGAGTTGCAGAAGAAAACCCGGCCCTCTTCTGCTCCCAGGTGTTCTAGGAGCAGGTGGGCTAGTTTGATCTGCTGGGGGCTGGTGAAGAAGTTTGAGATGTGGGCTAGGGTGCCTGCCTGCTCGCTGATTGCCTTCACCCAGTCTGGGTGGGCGTGGCCTAGGGCGTTGACGGCAATGCCGCCTAAAAGGTCCAGGTAGGTTTTGCCGTCAGCGTCAGTAACCTGCGATCCCTGGCCTGATACCAGCACTAGGGAGGGGTCGCCAAAGACTCCCAGGAGGTCCTGTTTGTAGCTGCTCAGGTAGCTTTCTTGGCTCATGCTCTCTAGTTCCACTTCTTAGTAGGTAACCGGCTTGACCTGGAAGTCTGGGGCCGGGTGTTGCCAGGGGGTGTTCTGGGCGTTGTCTGGGGTCAGCTGGGTGCCTATTCCTCGGTCGGTAAAGATTTCCAGCAAGGGTGAATGGGCTAGGCGGCCATCAACAATGGTTGCCCGGGGTACCCCCTGCTCAACGGCCTGCAGGCAGGCGCTCATCTTGGGGATCATGCCAGAAACCAGGCTGGGCAGCATGGCTCGAAGCTCGCTGACGGTCAGGGATGAAATCAGCGAATCGCGGTCTGGCCAGTTGGCGTAGAGGCCCTCAACGTCGGTGAGGATCACTAGCTTTTCAGCCCCCAGGGCTGCAGCGACAGCGGCGGCGGCCGTATCGGCATTGACGTTGAGGATTTCGCCGGTCAGGCCAGCTAGCCCGTGGTCGTGGTTGGGGTACTTGGTGGGGTCGTGCATCTCTGGGGCAACAGAGGAAATCACAGGGATTTTGCCGGCCTCAATCATAGACATAATTGCCGTGGTGTTTACCCCCACCACTTCCCCTACCAGACCCAAATCTACCTCTTTGCCCTCTACGGTGGTGCCGATTCTGCGGGCCCGCAGCAGGCCACCGTCTTCGCCGCTCATGGCAACAGCGAAGGGCCCGTGGGCGTTGATATGGGAGACCAGCTCCCGGGCAACCTGGCCGGTAAGGACCATGCGCACCACGTCCATAGCCTCAGGGGTGGTGTAGCGCAGACCGCCCCGAAATTCGCTGGGGATGCCTAGCTTTTGGAGCATGGCGCTAATCTGGGGCCCACCGCCGTGAACAACAACCGGGCAGATGCCAATGGTGCGCAGAAAGACCATGTCTTCTGCGAAGGCGGCCCTGAGCTCTTCAGAGATCATGGCGTTGCCCCCGTATTTGAAGACCATGATTTTTCCCCGGAACTGCTGGATCCAGGGCAGGGCTTCCATGAGGGTTTTGGCCTTAGTCTGGGCGCTATCAAAGCGGTGGTGGGCGTTTTTTTGCTCTGCCATGGGCGAATCGCTTTCTGGGTTTCTCTGGTCTTTTTTTGGGGGAGCTTAGCTGGAGTAGGCTGAGTTTTCGTGGACGTAGTCGTGGGTGAGGTCGTTGGTCCAGATGGTAGCCTCAGCCTCTCCTGCCGCCAGATCAATCTCTACAGTGACCTTCCGGTCAGCTGCCAGGTCAACGAGGGAGCGGTCTTGGCCAATCCCACCCCCGGTGCAGACCTGAACCCCGTTAATGGTGACGTTTACCTGGTCAGGCTCAAACTGGGCTGAGGTGGTTCCCACCTCAGAGAGGATCCGGCCCCAGTTGGGATCGTTGCCAAAGATTGCTGTTTTAAAGAGGTTGGAGCGGCTAACGGCCCGGCTCACCTCTTCTGCCTCTGCTTCGCTGGCTGCGTTGTAGGTGCGCACGTGAATGTCGTGGCTGGCCCCTTCGGCATCAGAGATCAGCTGCAGGGCTAGGTCCTGGCAGACCCGGGTCAGGGCCTCGGTGAAGTCCTCTAGGTCTGGAATCTGGGCTGAGGCCCCGGAGCTCATCAGAATGACGGTGTCGTTAGTAGACATACAACCATCTGAATCAGCCCGGTTAAAGCTGAGCTTCACAGCCTGGCGCAGGGCCTGGTCTAGGTCAGCTGCCGGTAGCTGGGCGTCGGTGCTGATGACTACCAGCATGGTAGCTAGGCCGGGCGCTAGCATACCGGCCCCCTTGGCCATGCCCCCAATGGTGTAGGAGCCGCTGGGGCCAGGGCAGCTGATGCCTGCCTCCTTGGGGACGGTGTCAGTAGTCATGATGGCCAGGGCAGCCTCATGACCGGCCTGGGCGCTTGAGTCCAGCTGGGCCAGGGCCTGCTGGCTACCGGCCTTGAGCTTATCTAGGGGTAGGCGCTGGCCAATAAGGCCAGTTGAGCAGACCAGGATATCTCCAGCTGAGATGCCCAGAAGGTCTGCTAGATGTTCGGCTGAGGTGTGGGTGTCTTGAAAGCCTGGTGCCCCGGTGCAGGCGTTAGCGCCACCGGAGTTGAGCAAGACGGCGTCTGCCCGGCCATCGCTGATGACCTGCTGGCTCCAGAGGACGGGGGCTGCTGCAAAGCGGTTGCGGGTAAAGACGGCAGCTGCCTGGTGCTCTGGGCCTTCGTTGATGACCAGGGCCACATCCCTCTTGCCCTCTTGGCTACTGATTCCTGCCTGAACGCCTGCGGCCTTAAAGCCGGCTGCTGCTGTTACCCCCAGGCTGCTGATTCCTGGGATCTGGTGCTTGCTAGTCATTTAGGGGGCCAGTCCTTCCTGGAGCAGACCTGTCTTTTCTGGCAGGCCAAGGGCAATATTCATTGATTGGATGGCACCGCCTGCGGTGCCCTTAGTCAGGTTATCAATAACGCTGCTAATAATAACCCGCCCTGCGTGGGGGTCTAGGGCTAGCTGTAGCTGCAGGTGGTTTGAGCCCTGAACGTTCTTGGTGCTTGGCCACTGGCCTTCAGGCAGCAGGTGGATGAAGGGCTCGTCCTGGTAGGCGGCCTCCCAGGCCTGGCGCAGCTGCTGGTAGCTTACTCCTGGGCGCACCTTAGCTGTTGCTGTTGCAAGGATTCCTCTGGCCATGGGGGCCAGGGTGGGGGTGAAGGAGATCTGTACCTGCTGACCGGCGATGAGGGAAAGTTTCTCTTCAATTTCTGGGGTGTGCCGGTGGCTGCCGCCCACCCCGTAGGGGCTCATGCCGCCCATCACTTCTGCTGAGAGCAGGTGGGGCTTGAGGGTTTTACCGGCCCCCGTAGTTCCCGATGAGGCAACAATGACCAGGTCGGTTGGTTCGAGCAGGTTGGCGGCAAAGCCGGGGGCTAGGGCCAGGATGCTTGCTGTTGGGTAGCAGCCCGGTACGGCGATTCGCCGGGTTCCAATCAGCTTCTGCCGCTGCTTGCCGCCCTGGGCTAGGGGCAGTTCTGGCAGGCCATAGGGCCAGGTGCCGGAGTGTTCTGAGCCGTAGAAGGCCTGCCAGGCTTCTGAGCTTTCAAGGCGGTGGTCTGCCCCAGCGTCGATGATGAGGGTTTCTTCTGGTAGCTGGGCTGCGATCTGGGCGCTGGCACCGTGGGGTAGGGCCATGAAGATGACATCGTGGCCAGCTAGGGTGCTGGGACTGGTTTCTTCAACGATGAGGTCGGCATAGGCCTGCAGGTGGGGGGCTAGGTCTCCTAGTCGCTGGCCGGCTGAGGAGTGGGCGGTGACGGTCTTGACCTGAACGTCGGGGTGGGTTGCAAGGAGGCGCAGGACTTCTCCCCCGGCGTATCCGGTGGCACCTGTGACAGCTACGGTTATAGTCATACCCCCATTTTTGCATGTTTTTTCATTCAAGTAAATATTTATGCACACTCTTTCTGGCAGAGGCCCGGCCGTCCGTCCGCTGCTCCCCCTCCGTCCTCCCCTTTTCCCCTCCGTCCGCTGCTCCCTCCTTCTCCCCTCCCTCCGTCCGCTGCTCCCTCCTTCTCCCCCCCCCCTATGTACCAGCTGGCTCTCAAATTCCACGGATTCTCTGCGGATTTACAGAGTCAGTTGGTACATCGCCTGGATGGAGGAGGAAGCAGGAGGGGAGGCGGGGGGGGAAGTGGATGCGCGGGGGCAGGAGGGCAGAAAAAGAGGAGGGCCTGGACCTACAGTCCAGACCCTCCCAGCTTTTAGATCCCAGCCTCAGCATCCCAGCCAGCTTCAGCATCCCAGCCAGTCAAGAAGAATAGCCAGCAGCGTCAAGCAGGCTAGTCCTCAAAGCTCATAGTCTTACGAATCAGAAAGAGCGTGGCGGCAACACCGGCAGCGAAAATCAGAATCGCACCGGCCAGGCGGAAGATAGCAGAGCGCTTCTGGGCGGCAATAGTATCAGCCGTAACAGGAGCTAAGCTCCCCTCAGGGCCGGTTCGCACCACCCTGAGCTCACTTTCAGTGTCCTGCACCAGCAGGGCATCAACCTGAGGCAGGAAATCTGCCCGACCCTGACCGGTCTGACTACCCCGGAAGGTGACCAGCTGACCAGGACCAACCCGCTGAGGGTCCCCCAGATCAGAGATAAAGCTCTTATCAATCATGGCTGTAGCATCAGGCAGGCTACCTTCATAAATAGCCACGTTCTGGTCGCCCTGCAGGTCACGGGTGGCATCCTGGTAGAGCCCAGTGATAACCCAGGTCCGCCCCTCGTAGCCCTCATTAGCTCGGGCCTCATTGAAGGTCCGCACCCCGCCCATGAGCAGAATCAGGGCCAGAAGGCTAGCAAGGAGCATAATCCCGGTAACAAGAAGACGCCGCCCCAGAGGGGCCCGCTCTTCTAGCTCTTCCTCTTCCTCACCGCTGAAGGAGAAGAAGTCCTGGTTTTCATCCTCCTGCAGGTAGGCGGGGTCCTCCTGGTGGGGGGAGTGACTCACTGCCCTACCCCCTTTGAAGAGCGCCAAAACGCTCTGCAGCTAGATCAACACCGGCCTGGCGGGCAGCAGAGGCCTCATCGGCTGTGAGGGTTCGGTCCTGAGCCCTAAAGCGCAGGGCAAAGGCTAAGGACTTCTTCCCCTCTTCAATACCAACGCCGCGGTAGTCATCAAAGACCCGCACCTCTTCAAGCAGCTCCCCTGCCCCCTCAGCGAGGGTAGCAGCCAGGTCAGCAGCCGGAACTGAAGCATCAACAATCAGGGCAACGTCCTGATTGGCAGCCGGGTAACCAGAAATACCGGTCGCCTGGACCGCCTGGCCGGCCTCAGCAATCAGGGCGGTGAAGTTCAGCTCAAAGGCGCTGGTGCGCTCAGGTAGGTTCAGTTGAGCAAGCAGCTTAGGGTGCAGCTCACCGGCGTAGGCAATCACCTGACCGCTTGCATCCTTGAGCACAGCAGTACGACCAGGGTGGAAGGCCTGGTGCTCACCGTTTTCAAGGCTCAGCTTCACCCCAGCAGCATCAGCAACCAGGAGCACCGAGTCTAGGGCATCCCTCCAGTCGAAGGGGCGGGCGCTAGCACCGGGGGTTTCCTCATGCTCAGCGCCAGCAAAGAGGCCAGCGATATGGCGAGGCTGGGCCGGAATACCGGCATTCAGATCAGCTAGAACCTCATCGGCAGGCTTGACGCCCAGGCCCGGAATAGAGGCAGAACCTAGCTGGGCGCCGGGGATAAAGACCGAACCGGTCTCGTAAATAGCCAGGTTCTTAAAGCCGCGGGACAGGTTGCGGGAAAGCACCTGGGTCAGGCCAGGAAGCAGGGAGCGGCGCATCCAGCCCTCAGCTGAAGAGATGGGGTTGGCCAGGCGGATAGACTCCACCTTCTGGCCGGCAAGCGGGCTAGCCCAAAGGTTGTTCTCTTCTTCAGAGACGAAGGGATAGGCAAAGACCTCAGTCAGGCCAGAGGCAGCCAGGGCGTTTAGGGCCCGGCGGCGCAGGGTCTGCTCGATAGTGTAGCCGCGGCCGGGAGGGGCCGTAGGCAGGGTGGAGGGAATCTGATCGTAGCCAACAAGGCGGGCGATCTCTTCAGTCAGGTCTTCCTTATCAGTCAGGTCTGTCCGCCAGGAGGGAACAGTCACCTGGTAGGAATCCTGACCCAGCTCAAGGCTGGCCCCGATCTGCTCCAGGGAGCTCACAATCTGCTCCTGGCTGTAGTCAATACCGATCCGGCCAGCAGTGTAGTTGGCAGGCAGGCTAATGACGGTGGGCTCAAAGCTGACACCGGCATCCGTCACGCCCTCATCAGCAGCTGCACCGGCCAGTTCCACCAGCAGGTCAACAGCCCGCTGGGCGGCAGCGGCCTGAATCTGCGGGTCAACGCCGCGCTCAAAGCGCTTAGAGGCCTCAGAGGAAAGCTTGTGGCGGCGGGCAGTACGGGCAATGGAGACCTCATCAAAGCGGGCAGCCTCAATGAGAATCCGGGTGGTTGAATCACTGACCTCGGTAGAGGCCCCGCCCATCACACCGGCTAGGCCAATCGGGCCGGACTGGTCGGTAATGAGCAGGTCTTCTGGGTTCAGGTCCCGCTCCTTCCCATCCAGGGTGGTCAGCTTCTCGCCAGCTTCTGCCCGGCGCACGGTGATGCCGCCTGCCAGCTTATCTGCATCGTAGAAGTGCAGGGGCTGGCCGGTTTCAAGCATGACGTAGTTAGAGATATCTACCGGCAGGGAAACAGAGCGGATACCAGCTAGGCGCAGGCGGGAGGACATCCAAGTAGGCACCGGGGCGGTCGCATCAACACCGCTGACTGAGCGGGCCACAAAGCGGGTGGCACCGTCCTTGCCGTGGATGGGGGCTGAATCGGTCAGGGTCACTGGCAGGCCAGCAGCGTTGGCAGCAGGTGCCTTAGCGGCCAGGTCAAGGACGAAGTCTTCAAAGTTCTTGCCGGTGGCGTGGCAGTATTCGCGGGCGATACCGCGAATAGAGAAGCCGTAGCCCCGGTCAGGGGTCACGTTCACTTCAGCAGCCTCATCGTAGAGGCCCAGCAGCTCCATAGCGTCACTGCCGATCTCAGGGTCCAGCCCTAGGCTGGAGAGAACCAGAATTCCGCCCTGGTCTTCACCAATACCCAGCTCCTTGACAGAGGCAATCATGCCAGCTGACTTGTGGCCGTAGGTCTTACGGGCGCTGATAGCAAAACCACCGGGTAGAACAGCGCCGGGCAGGGTGACAACAACCTTGTCGCCGGGCTTGAAGTTGTGAGCCCCGCAGATAATGCCCTGCACACCGGACTCTTCAATGCCCTTACCGGTCAGGGTTTGCTTCTGGCCCTCGGGTACAACCCGCACCTGGCACCAGTTGACGGTTTTGCCGTTGGAGTGGGTTTCTGGCTCCATAGAGAGCACCTGACCTACCACAATGGGGCCGGTGAGCTCATCGGTGGGCCGGTGAACGGCTTCTTCTTCTAGGCCAACTGTGACCAGGGTAGCCATAACATCTTCGGCTCGTGCGTCGGCCGGGACGGGTGCGTATTCACGCAGCCAGGAAAGGGGTACTCGCATGGGTTAGATCTCCATCTTGAACTGCTGTGAGAAACGAACATCGCCTTCGATCATGTCGCGCATGTCCTTCACACCGTTACGGAACATGAGGGTACGCTCAATACCCATACCGAAGGCGAAACCTGAGTAAACCTCAGGGTCAAGGCCAGCTGCCCTCAGCACGTTGGGGTTGACCATGCCGCAGCCGCCCCATTCAATCCAGGCCGGCCCGCCCTTAGCCTCTGGGTGCCAAACATCCAGTTCAGCTGACGGTTCAGTGAAGGGGAAGTAGTTAGGGCGCAGGCGGATCTTAGCCTCTGGGCCGAACATGGCCCGGGCCAGGTGCTCCAGGGTGCCCTTGAGGTCAGCCATGGTCAGGCCCTTATCCACGGCCAGGCCTTCAATCTGGTGGAAGACTGGGGTGTGGGTAGCGTCGAGTTCATCGGTGCGGTAGACCTGGCCAGGGCAGACCACGTAGAGGGGCAGGTCGCGCTCTAGCAGGGAGCGCATCTGCACCGGTGAGGTGTGGGTCCGGAGCATCAGGTGGGCGCTGGTGGGCTCCACAAAGAAGGTGTCTTGCAGCTCGCGGGCAGGGTGGTCGGGCTTGAAGTTGAGGGCATCAAAGTTGTACCACTCAGATTCAAGTTCGGGCCCGTCAGCGATCTCCCAGCCCATGCCTACAAAGATGTCGCACATCTGCTCCTGGAGCACGCTGATGGGGTGGCGGCCACCGATCCGGCGGCGGGGGGTGTGGGCGGTAACGTCCACGGCCTCTTCAACCAGGATCCGGGCGTCCCGCTCTTCTTCTAGCTGGGCGTTGCGGACCTCTAGGGCCTTGGCCAGGCGGCCGCGAATCTGGCCCATAATCTTGCCAACTTCAGCCTTATGCTCCTTGCGTAGCTCCCGCATCTGCTTATTAGCCAGGGTAAAGCCGGCCTTATCGCCGGTAAAGTCCAGGCGGACCCGCTTTAATTCTTCAAAGTCTGCGGTTTTTTCAGCGATTTCCTGCTGGGCCCGCTCAAACTCGGCGGCAAAAGCATCGCGCACAGTCGCCAGGCCGGTCTCGGGGTCTTTTTCTAGGATGGCGCGAATATTGGCCAGCACCTGAAAGGGTGTGGGGTTTTCAGGCAGCTCGGGCAAAGAATCAGTCATCTGCACTTCTCTTCACAATGTGGGTTTCGGGCGCTTACCGCGCCTAGGGCATCAAGTCACTAGTCTAGTGCAAACTGGGCGCTCAGGGCCCAGCTAGCTCTGTGAGCAGGGCTTCAACAATGGGCAGGTCGGCGGGAATCCAGGGCAGCTCCAGCACCCTAGCATCTAGCGGAAGCCAGCGCAGATCAGCGTGATCCTGCAGGGCGGCGGCGCGTCCATCCGTAATTTCTGCGCACCAGACACGCATGGCGGCCTTCTCATTGAGCACCCAGCCCTGGGGGTGGGGGCCGCTGATTTCTTGACCCAGCCGAACCTGAACACCGAGCTCTTCAGCTAGTTCCCGGTGGAGGGCCTGCTGGCAGCTTTCACCGGCTTCTAGCTTGCCGCCGGGGAACTCCCAGAGGCCAGCTAGGGCTGGCGGAGCCGAACGCTGGGCAACCAGCAGGCGGGCGGGGCTGGTCAGGGAGTCAAGGATAGCTGCCCCAACTACCTGCACCGGGTAGGGGGCGGTAGCTTGCTCCCCCACTAGTTGCCCTTGCGGTTCTGGGCCAGGGAGGATGCAAAGAGGCAGACGCCAGCTGCCATACCGACGTTGAGCGATTCGGCTGCCCCGCGCAGGGGAACAGCAACCCGCAGGGAGGCAGCGGCCTTCTCTTCATCACTCAGGCCCGCCGCCTCATTACCGAAGAGCCACATGGTGGGCTTAGCCAAGTCGTATTTGACCTTCTTGCGGGGTTCTACCCCGTTGCGCAGGGCGAAGGCGGCATCCTGCAGGTCATCGAGGGAGACCCGGCCGTAGCCGTCCGCTGCCAGCACGCCAATACCCTGGGCCTTGGCGTCCTCAGCGAAGTCTTCAAGGTCAATGCCCTGGATTAGGGGCACATGGAAGAGGGAACCTGCGGTGGAGCGCACAGCCTTAGGGTTGTAAAGGTCAACGGAGCCCTTGGTGGTAACGATCAGGTCAGCCCCGGCAGCATCGGCTGCCCTCAGGATGGTCCCTGCATTGCCGGGATCTTGCACCCGGGCCAGGACGGCGATGAGCTTAGGGTTGATAGCCCCTTCGCCCCAGATGCCAGAGGGGGCAATGTCCTTCTGGAAGGCTACGGCGATAATTCCCTGGGGGCTCACAGATTCAGCCATGGCGGCAAGGACGGGCTCAGTGACCATGCGCATGAAGACCTTACGGCCAGGCTCTGGGGTGGGGCTGCCGTGTACTTCTTCGAGCAGGTCAACGATGTCGGGGTGGCGGTCAAAGGCCCATTCGGTGATGTAGACGGCATCCAGCAGGGGATTAATCTGGTGGGCTTTAAGGGCTTCGCGCACGGCCTGGGGCCCTTCAACCAGGAACTGCCCGGTCTTGGTGCGGGCAGCCCGGCTGGCCAGCTTGGCAATGTCTTTGACGCGGTCTGCCTGGGGGTTTTCCATGACGACGGGGGTGCTGAGGCGTTCTTTGAAGTCCATAGGTTCTATTGTCTCACGATGATGAGCAGGTATTTCCGCGTAGCGAACCAGAAATGCCCGCGAATCGGCGAAGCTTGCGAGGTATGTGCGGACGGGAGCGCGCGACCGTGCAAGAGCGCACCGAATTGGGACAGCCTGCGGCCTGGCTCAGACCCTCCTGGCACCGAGCGTGGGGGGCAAGAAACAAAATGGGGGTTTTTGTTGCCCCCCAGGTAAATTTACGCCCGCACCAACAAAA
>JAXDRN010000057.1:0-10307 GCA_034090985.1 Rothia sp. (in: high G+C Gram-positive bacteria)
AAGGACCACAATTTTGACAGCCTGGAAGAGGCTGCCCTCGACCTGCTCCCCACCCTCTCAGGTGCTTTCTGCTTGGTCTTCATGGACGAGCACACCCTCTACGCTGCCCGCGACCCCCAAGGCGTGCGTCCGCTGGTGCTAGGCCGCCTGGACCACGGCTGGGTGATTGCATCAGAAACCGCCGCCCTCGATATCGTCGGCGCCTCCTTCGTGCGCGAGGTTGAGCCGGGCGAGTTCATCACCATCGACGAGGACGGCCTGCGCTCCCAGCGTTTTGCTGAAGCCAAGCCTGCCGGCTGCGTCTTCGAGTACGTCTACCTGGCCCGTCCTGACACCACTATCTCGGGCCGCAGCGTCTACGAATCCCGCGTGGAGATGGGCCGTCAGCTGGCCCGCGAACACAAGGTTGAGGCCGATTTGGTCATGCCGACCCCGGAGTCGGGCACCCCGGCTGCCATTGGCTACGCTGAAGAGTCCGGTATTCCTTTCGGCAACGGCCTGGTCAAGAACGCCTATGTGGGCCGCACCTTCATTCAGCCCTCCCAGACCATCCGCCAGCTGGGTATTCGGCTCAAGCTCAACCCCCTGCGCTCAGTGGTCGAAGGTAAGCGCCTGGTGGTTATTGACGACTCTATCGTTCGTGGCAACACCCAGCGGGCCCTGGTGCGTATGCTGCGGGAGGCAGGCGCTAAAGAGGTGCATGTGCGTATCTCGTCCCCGCCGGTTAAGTGGCCCTGCTTCTACGGCATTGACTTTGCCTCGCGTTCTGAGCTGATTGCTAACGGGCTGACCATTGAAGAGATTGGTAAGTCCCTGGGCGCTGATTCCCTGGGCTTTATCTCGGAAGACGGCATGATTGCCGCCACCGAGCAGCCCCGCGAGCGCCTCTGCACCGCCTGCTTTACCGGCTCCTACCCCATTGAGCTGCCCAGTGAGGACCGCCGGGGTAAATCCATCTTTGATGATTCTAAGGGAGGGCCCCTGGCCGGTACAGCTGCTGAGGTCACCGTTGAGCGACCGGTAGCCCACAAGCCGGCCCAGGCCCAGGCTGTTTCTATTGATACCCGCCCTGGAACAGAGAGCCTGGAGCATAAGTTTGAAGATGCCCCGGCTTCTTCCTGCGAGCCGGGCCCTGATTCTGAGCTTGAAGATCTTCTTCTGCCCCAAGACATTATTCCTGCCGACTCCACCGACACTAACCGAGAGGCCCTCTAAATGAGCGAGAACCAGAATGCAGTAACTTACGCTTCAGCTGGCGTAGATGTTGAAGCCGGAGACCGGGCTGTTGAGCTGATGAAGGACGCAATCAAGGCAACCCACGGGCCCGGTGTGGTCGGTGGTGTGGGTGGCTTTGCCGGCCTCTTTGATCTCTCTGCCCTCAAGGCCTACCGTAAGCCCTACCTGGCCACCTCTACCGATGGGGTAGGTACTAAGGTTGCTATTGCCCAGAAGCTGGATATTCACCACACCATTGGTCGTGACCTGGTGGGCATGGTGGTAGATGACATTGTTGTCACCGGGGCCCGCCCCCTCTTTATGACCGACTATATTGCCACTGGCAAGGTAGTGCCGGAGCGGGTTGCTGATATTGTGCGGGGTATCGCTGAGGGCTGTTCCCTGGCAGGTACTGCCCTTGTCGGTGGTGAAACCGCTGAGCACCCTGGCCTGCTAGCTGAAGATGAGTACGATGTGGCCGGTGCTGCTACTGGCCTTGTTGAGGCCGATGAGCTGCTGGGCCCTGAGCGGGTCCGTGAGGGCGATGTTCTGATCGCTATGGCCTCTAGCGGTATTCACTCCAATGGCTATTCTCTGGTTCGTAAGGTGCTCTCAGTTGCTGGCTGGGACTATGAGCGTCAGGTTCCCGAGCTGGGTAGGACCCTGGGTGAGGAGCTGCTGGAGCCTACCCGTATCTACACCGCTGACTGCCTGGATTTGATTGAGGCTTTCCCGGTCAATGGTGAAGATGGGCAGACCGGTTCGGGTGTGCGCGGCTTTTCCCATGTGACCGGTGGCGGTTTGGCCGCTAACCTGGCCCGGGTCCTGCCGGTGGGCATGGTGGGTCTTGTTGAGCGTTCAACCTGGGAGCTTCCTGCTATTTTCAAGCTGATTGGTCAGCTAGGTTCTGTTCCCCAGGCTGATTTGGAACGCACCTTGAACCTGGGTGTGGGCATGATTGCTGTGGTTGATCCTTCGGTTGCTGATGCTGCCCTGGAGCGGCTGAATCAGCGGGGTCTGCCTTCTTGGATCCTTGGCCGGGTGCAGAAGGACACCGGTGAGCACAGGTCTAACCCTGATTATGTGCAGGGAGCTAAGGGCGTTGACGGTGGTGCAGCCCTGCTCCTAGGCTCCTACAAGTAGTTCCTTGTGGGTAGCTTCCTGCTCCTTGTTGAGGGGCTGGCCCTTGGCAAAGACCCAGCGGCGCTGCACAGCGAAGCTGATGGGGATGAGGACCAGTTCAACAAGGACCTTAGCAAGGAGCAGGGGCAGGCCAAGCCAGGTGAGGGCTTCTAGCAGGCCGGCGTTGGCCAGCAGGAGGGCGATAGCTAGAAGGGCGTAGCGGCCCAGGGACTGCCTGGCCTGGGGCCTGGGGCCGCCATCGTGCATGAGGAAGCGGTTGAGGGCGAAGTTGCAGCTAGCAGAGATGATTCTAGCTGCGATGACTGCCGGCAGCAGGGGGCTTCCTAGGGCTACGAGGAGCAGGAGGGCTAGGGTGTCGATGATGAAGCCTGAGAAGCTTGAGGCAAGGAAGCCTAGCAGGGGGGCGTAGATCCGCAGGGAGTCTTGGATTGGTTTGAAGTGGCTGGTGGGGTTGCCTGCTTCGTAGACCCTGCTGATGGGAACCTGGGTGAGGCTGATTCCAAAGCGGCTGGCCCGTAGGAGCATGTTGAATTCGTACTCGTAGCGGTCACCGGGGACTTTCAGGAGCCAGGGTAGGATCTGGGGGGTGAAGCCCCGCAGGCCGGTTTGGGTATCAGCTACCTTCTGCCCGGTTGAGAGGCCAAAGAGGAAGGCTGTGAGGGCGTTACCAACCCTGGAGCGGAGGGGAACCTTCTGCTGGGGGGCCTGGGGGTCTTCAAGGGTGCGGACCCCCAGCAGAAGGCTTTTCTGCTCTTTTTCTGCTGCTTTTTCTGTTTCGCGTCCTAGGGCTAGGATGTCAGCTGGCAGGTGCTGCCCGTCGGCGTCTGCGCTGATGATGACCTGGCCGGGGGCCTGCTTCTGGGCCCAGGAGATTCCTGCCCGCAGGGCGGCGCCCTTGCCCCTGTTTTCTGGGAGGGTGAGGATGTGCAGGTCAGCAAGGGCCTGGCCGATTTCCTTGGCTTGGGCGAAGAGGGGGTCGTAGGCTGGGCCTGAGCCGTCGTTGACCAGAAGGATGCTCAGCTTCTGGCCTTCCTGCTGGGCTTGGCTGTTGAGGTTGCTGATGAGCTCCAGCAGGGAGCTATCTGGCTTATAGGCTGGGATCAGGATGAGCATGGCCTTTAGGCTCCTGCAATGTAGAGGATGTCGCTGGTTTCCCGTTCCTTCTGCTTGCCCAGGGGGTTGCTGAGCATGGAACCGTTGAAGATCATGACCGATGAGCCGCCACCATCGATGTTGTAGGCGGTGCTACAGCCGGCATCGAGCATCATCTGCGCCAGTTCGGTCATGGTGGCCCCGCGGGAGTAGCCTTCGGAGCGGCCGTCAACCACCATAAAGAGCAGGTGGTTAGGGCCGATAACCCCAACTGCGGTTCGTGGCTGCTGGCCTTGGATGGAGTGGTTACCGAAGTTGGTGTCTACCTCTATCTCTTCAGTTCCTTCAAGGATGCTGCCTTGGTCAAGAAGGGCCGGGCCGAAGGAGAGGGTGTTGATAACCCCCTGGTCGATCAGGGCCTGGGCGTTAGTTTCGGTTTCCTCGTAGATTTTGACTTGGCCGTCAGCGTAGAAGGCTAGGCCGGTGCGGGCCGGGGAATCCCGGTAGATCACCCCGTTGCGGATTACGATGCCTGTTTCCCTAAAGCCGTAGTAGTCGCCGTTGATGGCCCAGATGGCCTTGTGTTCGGCGCCAATGCTGCTGGGCAGGTCTACGATGTTCAGGCCGAACTGGTTGTTGGCAAAGGCTGAGCGTAGGATGCTAGCGGAGTTGAGCTTAACTTCTGCTGTGTAGGCGGTGATTTGGTCGCTTGTTCCTTCGTTGAGGACTAGGGTTTTGAGGGCAATAGAGCCGTTATCGGCGCTAACACCGCTCTCGCTGACCTGCATGTTGGTCAGTTCGGTCTCTGAGCTAGCTGCTGAGCTGCTGCTCGCGGCAGCCTGGGCTTCGTAGGCTGCTACGTCGGCGATTTCGGTGTGGTCCTTCAGGTAGCGGTTGTAGGCCCAGGCTGAGCCAGCTCCGGCGGTTCCTAGCAGGCCCAGAGAACCGATCAGGGCGGTTCGGCGGGTGGCGGCTGAGGCCCAGAAGGAGTGCTTGGCCTGCTGAGTTTCCTGCTGCTTGTTTGCTTCCTTTGAGGTCTGTACCTCTACCTGTGTCTTCTCCATGGCTTTAACTATGGAGGGCTAACCCATGTTCTAGGCTTGTCTAACCTATGTTTGAGCTGTGACTGGCTCTGGGGGGGGATGGAAAAAAAGCCCGCCACCGTTTCCGGTAGCGGGCTTGTGGTCAGCAAGAAGCTAGGCCTGAGGGCCTAGTTTATTTCTCCTGATAGTCGTCGGCGTACTTATCGACGTATTCTGCATAGTCGTCATCGTCATCGTACTGATAACCAGACGTCTTGGGCTGTGAGCTTGCCTTCTTGCTCAGTTCTCGTTCCAGTGCAGTGTAGTCGGTGTCGGGGCTGAAGTACTTCATTTCCCGAGCCTGCCGAGTTGCTTTAGCCTTCTGACGGCCGCGCCCCATGGCGAGACCCCCTCTTTATCGCTCATATCTGGTCGCCCCTGCCTAGGGCAGGGGCGACCAGAAAAACCTACAGTCTTTCCTGTATTCAAGGGTACATGGTTTTGCTTCTCTTTGCTTGCCTGTCCGCTCACTGAGACTAAGAATTCAGGATTTCTCCAAGAAGCAAGCTGCTCTCTTCCCCAGCCTTAGGGGCGGCCGCCGAAACCACCTGCAGCAGCGCCGGAGCTTGCAGTAGCACTGCCGGCCTCTGAACCGTTGACGCTGATGCTGTAGTTTTCACCCTCAGTGATGGAGCTGCCGGCCACAACAACCTGGACAATGTTCTTGCTTGAGGTGTATTCGGCAACCACCTGGCCGCTGGCATCGGTGACGGTAACAGTGTCACCGGCTGAGACGCTAGCTGAGAAGCGGGCGTAGGCGCCTTCCATCCCCTCAAACATGCTGCCGGAGTCTCCCTGAATCAGGGTGCCGCCGGTGACGGTCAGGCCACCGGTTGCGTCGGTTGCCCCGTTACCGCCGGTAGAGGGGCCGTTGACGATCACGGTGCCGCCTGAGATTGCGGCAGTGCCGTTGGAGTCTACCCCGTCACCTTCAACGTTGAGGGTCAGCTCACCGCCGCTAATGGAGATCCAGGCATCAACTACCTGGTTCATGCCACCGGCAGATGTGCTGCTTGTGGTGGAGGGGATGGTGGCGTTGATACCGTCATCGGAGCTGGTGGCCTGGGTGCTGCCGCCGCTAATGGTCAGGTACTGACCTTCAATGGCCTCAACGGACTCTTCGATGGTCAGGCTACCGCCGGCGATTTCTAGTTCCCGTTCTGACTTGAAGCCGTCATCCCCGGCACTGATCTTGATCTCACCTTCAAGCAGGCGCACCCAGCCGCGTTCGGCATCGGTGTCGTTGGTGGCCTTCATACCGTCAGCTGTAGCGGTCACATCGATGCTGCCGCCTAGGATATCAAGGTAGTCCTTGCCCTTGATTCCGTCATCTGCTGCGGTGACGGTGATGCTGCCGCCTGCGATGGTCAGCCCATCGCCGCTGGCGATACCGTCGCCGTAGTTACCGGTGACGGTCAGGCTACCTTCACCGGCTAGGGTTAGGTCGGTCTTAGCATAGAGGGCAGCGTCGGGGTCTTCGGTGCCGGTGGCGGCGTAGCTTGAGCCGTCGGTGACGCTGTTGCTGCTGCCAGCTGCGGTGTAGATGATGGTTTCGTTAGCGCTCTGGGCGTTGATTGCGGCCCCGTCCTTGTTGCTGATCGAGGCACCATTTAGGATAAGGCGAACGACGTCCTCTTCACCGGCAGCTACCAGAACCTGCCCGTCTTCAAGGGTGCCAGTGAGCCGGTAGTTACCAGCGGCAGTAATGCTAATGACACCGTTTTCTACACTGACACCCTCAGTAGCGGTGGGGTTGGACAGGTCAATGCTGACTTCGGTAGAGGCATCCCAGCTAAGGTCATCTGTATCGTAGTGGGTGTCGTAGCTGATGATGGAGGCTACGGTGCTTCCAGAGGCGGTAGCTACTGCGGTGGCTGAAGCTGAGCTGCCTGAGATGCTGACGCTTAGGCTTGAGTTGCTTGCCTGGCTTCCAGCGGAGCAGCCGGCCAGGGTCAGGGTGCCTAGGAGGGCAACGGAGGTGAGGGTTTTGCTGAAACGGGCTGGCATCTTCATAGGTTATTCCTTCTCTTTCTGGTCTTCTTGTTTGAGCATGGCCTCTTTGAGGGCCTAGCTGGCCTGCTACTAACTGGCGAGGGCGGCGAAGCGGGCTTCGGCTTCAACCGGCTGTAGGTACATGTTGCGGGCGATGGTTCGGTTCCACTTGTTCGAGGGCAGATCCGGGTTGAGGGCGGCCATGCCGGTGGCAAACTTTGAAATTTTAGAGGGGCGGATCCCTGCCCGCCAGAGGTGCTTATCTGCCACTGAGGGGGCTGAGCCTGACTTGGTTTCGATAATGACCATGCCAGCTGCGGTGTAGTCATCACCTACCTGGTAGTGGGAGTGTTCACCTAGGGTCCGCTGGCTCATAGGGGTCCAGGTCAGGTGAGTATCAATGGTCATCCGGGAATCAACCGGATTGCTGTCTGAGGCTGGCAGGTAGAGGGTGGTCCGCCGGTAGGCTGTGGTGAGCACAGGCTCAAAGGCGGTAGCTGGGGCTTCAATCAGCCCCTTGAGGGACTCTTCAACGTAGTCCCGGCCTGCTGCGTTTAAGTAGGCCCGGTCTGCTGAGGGGTAGGGGATGCGTTCCTTGACGGTGAGGGCCCGGGCCCCTTCAGTTTTGACTTCCAGGAAGGTGTCGCCGGTATCCAGGTAGGAGCGGGTGCGGATCTTGTAGCGGTTGCGGCGGCCGGTGGCAGCTAGCCGGTAAGAGTCCAGATTTTCAGTATCGAAGTAGACCGAGTCGTAGGCGAAGTCCCGCTCCCCCTCAATCTCTAGGACTGAGGCTTCTGCCGGCAGGTTAGAGAGAACAGCTGCCGCGTAGAGCCCATCTACAATGTACTTGCGGTCTACCCTAGTCTGCATGGCGGCCTTAGCGTTCAGGTCCTCCAGGCTAATGCCGGGCCAGTGGGCCGGTAGCAGGGTCGTTGCGGTCTTCTGGGTAAGGCTTGTGGAAGTCATGGCTTTCCTTCTTTTCTGCTCTTGCAGGCTATCTGAGGACTTTATTTCTAGCGAACCCTGCTCAAGGAACCGGTGCTGGCGGGCAGGCTCTTTTTGGATTCGCCCACGGTGTAGCGGATGTTGGCAACGGTCTTGTCATTGATCAGGTCAAGTTCTGCAATGGTGGCGTTCTCAATGCTGTAGCCTAGCTGGCTAGAGAGGTAGGCCTTGAGTTCGTCTTCGTCGCTGATAGCCCGGTCAACGATGATGGTTTGGCTGCGCAGGGTGGTCATGAGCTTGGAGTGATCGACAACGAACATGATCACTAGGAGCAGGGCTGAGAGGCCGATAGCCAGGCTAAGGGGTTCAAGGCCGATACCCATGAGCAGGCCCAGGGCGAGCGCTGCGAAGTAGTAGGCAACCTCCCGCTGATCTAGTTCAGTCGAGCGCAGGCGGATGATGGAGAGAACACCAAAGAGGCCCATTCCCATCCCGGCGCTGGTGGCGTCTGCGTTAGCCAGGGCCACGGTGACGGCGAAGACACCCACGTTGATGATGATGTAGGAGACCACCAGATCTCGGCGGCGGTGACGGGTGACGTACATGGCGCAGAGGATGAGGATGGCTACAAGGTTGAGGGCGGCTGCGGTGATGATGGTGTTCACGGGGTTACTCCGGGGGTGTATCTGGTTTTTCTCTTAGTGACCAGTTTTCTCTCGGAGTCTGTGTTTATCCTGTGTTGTGCTTAGCCTTCAGATATGAAGCTTATTCATAAGGGTAGGTGAAGCAGGCTCACAGCGAAGCTGCTGGCTCGGCGGCTGGCGTGAATCGCCTTGTGAGCGAAGCGAACCAGGCGAGAGGGTTGGCAGTGAGCGTGAGCCTGCGGAATCCCTTATGAATAAGCCTCTATATGTCCTACTCAGTTTTTCTGGCTCAACTGGTAGAGGGCCTCACTAATATCGGCCCGCCAGAGGTAGGTGGCTCGGCTATCTGCCCGGCCTGGGCCCTGGTTGATGATGGCAAGGGGTTTTCCGGCGCGGGCAAAGTTGAGGGCGATCTTATAGGAGCTCATCACGGCCAGGGAGGAGCCGAGCACGAGCAGGGAAGAGGCCTGCTGGCAGAGCTTTTTGACGGCTTCTTTGCGGGCCTGGGGTAAGGGCTCGCCAAAGTAGACTACGGCGGGTTTGAGTTTCTTAGAACCGCAGGCAAGGCAGCTGACCATCTGAAAATCTTGGATCAGGCGGGTATCGATCTCGGCATCACCGTCAGGGTTGACCTGCAGGCTACTGCTGGCCAGGCGCTCCAGGTAGCCGGGGTTGGCAGCTTGAATGCGGGCATCTAGGCCGGTGCGGCCCTCCTCTGCCCCGCAGTCTAGGCAGTGGATGCGGGAGAGGTCCCCGTGCAGGGGCAGTACCTTCTGAGATCCGGCCGCTGAGTGCAGGCCGTCTACGTTTTGGGTGATGATTCCAGCTAGTTTTCCTTGGGCTTCTAGCTCTGCTAGCAGGTAGTGGGCGGTGTTGGGTCGGGCCCGGTTCATCTGCCGCCAGCCGACGAAGGAACGGGCCCAGTAGCGGTGGCGGGCGACCTCATCAAAGCGGAATTCCTGGTAGGTCATGGGCCGGTGCTTGCGCAGGGATCCACCTGGGCCGCGGTAGTCGGGGATTCCTGAGCCGGTAGAGATACCTGCCCCGGTTAAGACCAGCAGCTGCCCCCTGTCAAGGAGCTGGCTGATTCCTTCTGCTGCCTGCTGCGGGTCGGTGGGCTGGGCAGTTTCTTCTACAACCCGCTCTATGGAGCGCAGGGCAGCACGGTGGGTAGCTGCGATTTCGGCCTGGGCAGTGATAGAGGCAGCTGCCCCGGCAAAGCGGGTGTCTAGGCTCTTGGGTGTGGGCTGGGGCTGGTTCACCCTTCTAGTTTATAGAGAGTGAATCATCAACGTCCTGATGATGCGAGGACTCCCCAGGGGGAAAGTTCGCCGCCTTCTGGGGTGAGTGCTCCGGGTGCGTAGTCAATGTGTCCGGCGGTGATGGCTGGCCCATAGCCGGTTGACCCGAGGGGGCTGTTTGTTCCCACCACATTCCTGCCGGGGCGTCGGGGAAGGTGAGATCGTAGCCTTAGGAGGATGAGCGCTGGAACAGTGCGGTGTCTTATCTGATGTACCCCTTCATGGTTTTACTCCTAGGTCATTTGCGGTTTAAAAGATGACTCTAAGGACACGAAGGTGTTAGAAATAGAGGTATTGGCTCTGCTGGAACAGGCCCTAGTGGTCAACTAGATATGTTCGGCATATGCCAGAAACTATTATTTATAAATACTTTTGGATACTTTGGGGTACATTTGCACCTGACTAGGCTGAACACCGCCATCTCCGAGATCTTCTCCCCCTTTGTCCTCTCCGGACTGCTCATCACCCTCATCGCCATCAGCACAGACCCCACCTGGGGTACACCAGTAGCAATTTCACTCACCTTTATCGTCGGCATCCCCCTAGCCCTATCCATCTGGATGCACCGAACTGGCCGTACCACAGACCGTTACATCCAAATACGAAAGCAGCGCACCCCCTTCTACGCGGGCACCCTGCTCTCACTTCTCACCGGGGCCATCGCACTGAACTTCGTCGATACAAGCTACGAAGTAACCCTAGCTCTGAATCTAGCCATCGCTACCTTAATCATCGTGATGCTCGTAAACCTTAAACTCAAGGTCAGCATTCACGCACTCATGGCCACACTCTTCGCTCTTGTATTCCCCCTCTACACTCCCCTACCAGCAATAGGCTATGCAGCAGGACTTAGCATCTGGGCCGCAACGCTCTACTCGCGCCACTACCTCAAA
>JAXDRN010000058.1:0-29308 GCA_034090985.1 Rothia sp. (in: high G+C Gram-positive bacteria)
CTGTATGCCCCAGAGCCCAGCAATAGAGTTTGACGCAGTCACCAAAAACTACGGTGACCAGAGGGTCGTCAATGACTTGAACCTGACCATCCCCTCAGGCAAAATTACGGTCTTTGTAGGCCCCTCCGGCTGCGGTAAAACCACCTCCCTTCGCATGATTAACCGGATGGTTGAACCCAGCAGTGGCCAGATTCGTCTTCACGGTCAGCCCAACACCGCCCTAGCGGCCCATCAGCTGCGCCGCTCCATCGGCTATGTCCTACAGCAGGCCGGGCTCATGCCCCACCAGACCGTTGAGGATAATATCGCCACCGTCCCCCGCCTCAAGGGGGTGAGCAAGGCCCAGGCTAGGCAGAAGGCCCGGGAGCTCCTGAAAACTGTTGGCCTTGACCCCTCCTACGCCCAGAAGTACCCGGCCCAGCTCTCTGGCGGGCAGGCCCAAAGGGTAGGGGTGGCCCGGGCCCTGGCCGGTGACTCGGATATCCTGCTCATGGACGAACCCTTCAGCGCCATTGACCCGGTTGTTCGAGCCGACCTTCAACAGACCCTGCTAGCCCTTCAGCAGAAGTTTCAGAACACCATTGTCTTTGTCACCCACGACATTGACGAAGCTATCCTGCTGGGGGACAACCTGGCCGTCTTTGCCCCCGGTGGCACCCTAGCCCAGGTAGGCAGCCCAGAAGAAATCCTTCGAGCCCCAGCCAGTGACTACGTGGCCTCCTTCCTAGGTCGGGATCGGGGCCTGCGCCGCCTGACCTTCGCCAGCGGCCAGAACCTGCCCCTGCACCCCCTCAGCGCCGCCCAAGAACAGGGCTGGCAGCTGAAGATCCACGACGGCCGCCCCGACGGCTGGCTCTTTGCTGGCCGCCACCTACCCGGCGGTTCCCTCTTCAGCCCGGGTGGGAGCCTGCGCGAAGCCCTAGACTCAGTTCTTTCCTCCCCCTCAGGCTGGGGGGTTGCTATTGACGAGCAGGGCCTAGCTAAGGGCCTACTGGCCGCTGAGGACCTACTGGCAACAAGCCGCCGTGAATGCGCCAGTCGCTACGGGCTAGAAGGGGCCCAGTAGATGAATTGGCTCGCTAAAAACCTTGAGCTGGTGGGGGAGCTAACCCTCTCCCACCTGCTGCAATCCCTGCTACCGGTCCTGGTCGGTTTCCTGCTGGCCCTGCCCCTGGCCCGCCTAGCCCTGGGCAGGCAGGCCGACGGCAGTAGCACCCTGCCCTCTTCCCTGCTGGCCCAGCTTCGGCGCGGCAGTATCATCAACGGGGCGGCCCTGCTCTACACTATCCCCTCCCTGGCCCTCTTTGTGGTCATGCCCCTGATTCTGGGAACCTCAATCACCTCAGCTCTGAACGTCTACGTTGCCCTGAGCATCTACGTTCTAGCCATGATGGTCAGAAGCGCCGTTGATGCCTTCGATTCTGTACCCGTACTGACCCTTCAGGCGGCGGCTGCTATGGGCTATACCCCCCTTCGCCGCTTCTGGGCTGTAGAGCTACCCCTGGCCCTGCCGGTCATGATCGCCGGCCTGAGGGTAGCCCTAGTTGCCAATATTTCTATGGTTTCGGTGGGGGCCGTGATTGGCATTCAGTCCCTAGGCACCCTCTTCACAGACGGGCTGCGGCGCAACATTCCGGCAGAAATTATGACCGGCATTCTTCTAACCCTCTTCTTAGCCCTCACCCTTGACCGCCTACTCGCCCTGTTAGGGGCGGCCCTGACCCCCTGGAGGAAAGCCTGATGCTCACCGAAACCTGGTCCTGGCTCATGCAGGCAAGCTCCTGGAGCGGAAGCGGCGGAATCCTACAACGCCTGCTAGAACACCTTACCTACAGCGGCCTGGTCCTGCTCCTTGCCGCCCTGATTTCCCTGCCCCTGGGGGCCTGGGTGGGGCATACCGGCCGGGGGGAGAACCTGATTGTTGCCCTCACCGGGGGCCTGCGGGCCCTGCCAACCCTGGGCCTGCTGACCCTCTTCGTTCTCTGGCTGGGTCTGGGCCCTACCGGCCCCCTGCTGGCCCTGATTCTGCTTGCCCTGGCCCCCTTGCTTGCTGGCACCTACGCCGGTATCTCTTCAGTCGATCCCCTGGTTGTCTCTGCCGCCCGGGCCCAGGGCATGACCGGCTGGCAGGTTCTGACCCGGGTAGAACTGCCCCTGGCCCTTCCCCTGATCTTTGGGGGTATCCGTAACGCCAGCTTGCAGGTTCTTGCCACCGTCACGGTTGTTGCCTACATCAACCTGGGGGGTCTAGGCCGCTACCTGATCGATGGGCTGGCAGTTCGGGACTACCCCCAGATGCTAGCAGCTGTTCTTCTGATTGCCGCCCTAGCCCTCTTCGTCGATAGCCTGCTCGCTGGCCTTCAGCGACTTACTACCCACCCTGAAAGGAACTAAACCATGCAAAACCCAGTCATTAACCGCCGAGCCCTGCTCACCGGCCTGGGCCTAGGGGCTACTAGCCTGGCCCTTAGCGCCTGCGGCAGCTCTGGAGAAAACGCCCTCGGCAGCTCCGGCTCTAGCCAGGCTACAGGTAGCCTGATCATTGGGTCAGCTGACTTCACCGAATCGCAAATCATTGCAGAAATCTACGCCGCTGCCCTCAAGGCCCGGGGCTACGAGGCCCAAACCCAGCCCGCCATTGGGGCCAGGGAGGCCTACCTGGGGGCCCTGACTGAGGGTAGTATCTCCCTGGTGCCCGATTACTCAGGTAACCTCTTGCTCTACTTTGACGCTCAGGCTACAGCCAGTAGCGCCCAAGAGGTTCTAGAGGCCCTGCCTGCCGCCCTGCCAGCAGACCTTAAGGCCCTGGCTGCCTCTCCTGCTGAGAATAAGGACTCCCTGGTCGTTACTGAGGCAACTGCCAGCCAGCACGGCCTGAAGAGCCTTGAGGATCTTGCCGCCCTCAGCGGCCAGCTTTCTCTGGGGGCGCCCCCAGAGTTCGCTGAGCGGGCCTATGGCCTACCTGGCCTTAAGGAGCTCTACAGCTTTACCCCCTCTTCCTTTGAACCCATCAATGACGGCGCTGGCCCCCTGACGGTAGCTGCCCTGGCCGATGGGAAGGTTGATATTGCTGACCTCTTCTCAACCGACCCTGCCCTTGAAGCGAACTCCTTTGTGGTGCTTGAGGACCCAAAGAATATGATTCTGCCCCAGCAGGTTTTGCCCCTGATCAATGTAGATAAGGTTTCTGAAGAGGCCCAGGCTGTTTTGAATGAGGTATCTGCCCTAATCACTACTCAGGTTCTGATCGACCTGAATAAGCGGGTTTCTGGGGATGAGAAGGCTTCAGCTGCCCAGGCAGCCGGGGACTGGGTGAGCGCCAACTTCAACTAGCCCTAGACAGAACCGCTAGATACTCAAGCCCCCCGGCCTCAGCTAAGAGACCGGGGGGGCTTGAGCATCTAGGAGTTGTGAGGCTTAGGCGGCGGGGAAGCTCTGTAGCTTTCCACCAATCATGGTTTCAAGAACCCGAATCACCTGGCAGGAGTAGCCAAACTCGTTGTCGTACCAGACGTAAAGAATGGCGTTCTCATCCCCAGAGGTAATCGTGGCCAAACCATCAACCACCCCGGCGGCCCTAGAACCCACAAAATCGGTTGAAACCACCTCATGGGAGTCGGTGTAGTCAATCTGACGGCGCAGGTTAGAGCGCAGGGAGCGCTCGCGCAGCAGGTTGTTCAGTTCCTCCTTAGAGCCAACCGGCTTCTCAAGCTGAAGGCTCAAAATAGCCATGGACACATCAGGGGTAGGTACGCGAATGGCGTTACCGGTCAGCTTGCCCTCTAGCTGGGGCAGAGCCTTAGAGACAGCCTTTGCCGCCCCGGTCTCGGTAATCACCATATTCAGGGCCGCAGACCGACCCCGGCGGTCTCCCTTATGGAAGTTATCGATGAGGTTCTGGTCGTTAGTGAAGGAGTGGACGGTCTCTACATGGCCCCGCTTGACCCCAAAGACCTCATCCATAACTGCCAGAACCGGGGTGATGGCGTTGGTGGTGCAAGAGGCTGCTGAAAGGATGGTGTCAGTATCTTCAATGAGCTGATCGTTGACCCCGCAGACAATGTTCTTTACCCCCTTGCCCGGTGCTGTGAGCAGAACCCGGGCGGCCCCCTTGGCCTCAAGGTGGCGGGCTAGGCCCTCCTGGTCCCGCCAGCGGCCGGTATTGTCTACCACAATGGCCTGGTCAATTCCGTAGGCGGTGTAGTCAATCTCAGCTGGGTCAGAGGCGTAGATGAAACGGATGGGGGTGCCGTTGGCGATGATGGTGGAGTTCTCTTCATCAACCCGGATTGTTCCCTTAAAGGCCCCGTGAACGGAGTCCCTGCGGAGCAGGGAGGCCCGCTTGTAGATGTCCTTATCAGTGTTTTTGCGAACAACAACAGCCCGTAGCTTGGGGCCGCTGCCGCTTGACCGTTCTAGCAGGATCCGGGCCAGCAGGCGGCCGATGCGGCCAAAACCGTAGAGGACAACGTCCTGGCTGAGGGTCTGAATCTGCCCCTTCTGGTCAATGACCGGGGCTAGTTCCTTCCGCAGGTAGCTTTCTAGGTCTGTAGCCCCAGAGGCCTCGAAGGTTCGCTGCAGGCTGGCTAAATCAAGGGAGCAGGCCCCAAGGTTGAAGCCGGCAACTGTGCGTAGAATCTGCAGGGAATGGGCCGGGTCGAGTTCAATATCGTCAATCTGCCGGGCAAAACGGTGGGCCTTAAGAATCTGAATAACAGACTTGTTGATCAGGCTGTGGCCGTGAATAGAGACCACCACGTTGTTATCCCGGTTGAGCTGACCAATCAGGGGAATCATAGCCTCAGCTTCAGCTTCAGAGGCTAGCCACTGCTGGTGAGCGTTGTCTGCAGAAATAGTCATAGTATGACCTCTTCCTCGATAAGTAGCATCCTTGAACTTATCGCTTGGTAGCGCGTCGGTGCGCTAGGTAGCTCTTTGATGGATTGGGCCTCAAGACTGGGGCGGTTCCTCTAGGCCTGGTCCCGCCAGTTTGGGGCGCTCCAAAACCAGTCTATAGTTTTTTAACTCACATAGGCAGTTTGTGACGGGATGTTCTTCAGTAGTGCATATTACAGGCGGTAGACTGGTGGTTATGCTCACTGTCATTGGCGAAGCCCTCGTAGATGTTGTCCAGCGCCCCGGGCTTGAATCCCATGCCCACCCCGGCGGTTCCCCCCTTAACGTTGCTGTTGGTGTCTCCCGTTTGGGCCACCAGGCTCAGTTCATTGGTCGTTACGGCGATGACGCCTACGGCCAGCTCATTGACGCCCACCTGCGGGCCTCTGGCGTGCACCTGCCGGTAGGGGCAGACTCCAAGAAGACCTCTGTAGCTCAGGCAACTATTGGCCAGAGCGGGGCAGCAGAGTACGAGTTTGATATTGACTGGTCCCTCGATGCAGCTGCTGCCACCCTCGCTGAGGTAGGCCAGAGCGCCCAGGCCGTTCACGTTGGTTCCATTGGTGCCATGCTCGAACCCGGTGCCTCCCTGGTTCTAGAAACCATTGCCCAGGCTGCCCCCCACGCCCTGATCTCTTATGACCCTAACTGCCGGCCCTCTATTGTGCCTGATGCCTCTGTGGCCCGGGACTGGGCTGAAAAGATCGTTGCCCACTCCCACCTGGTCAAGGCCTCTGATGAGGACCTACTCTGGCTCTACCCCCACCGCACCCTAGAGGAATCTGCCCGGGCCTGGCTGGAGCTAGGAGCCTCTATGGTGGTTGTAACCCGCGGTGAAATGGGCCCCTGGGCTCTGACCCGCAAGACCTCACCTGAGGGCCTGGCCCTGCCCGCCTACCGGGTTGAGGTAGCCGATACTGTGGGGGCCGGTGATTCCCTCATGGCTGCCCTACTTGCTGCCCTGCTGGACCGGGGAATTTCTGGTTCTGGCGCCCGGGCTGCCCTGGAGCTGCTGAGCAAGGAAGAGCTCAAGGAAATCCTAGGCTTTGCCGCTGTTGCTGCCGGTATTACTGTTTCCCGTGAGGGCGCTAACCCGCCCACCCGTGAAGAACTCAACGCCGTTCTCTTCCCCCAGGACTAGGCCAAACCGCCCCTGGGCTGCTGAAGAGAGCTAACTGAAGGGAGGATCCTCTTGCTGAACCGTCACCCCTATGCTGACCTGCCACCCCTGCCGACCTTTACCCTTGAGTCCCAGGACTTAAGCCCTGACGGTCCCTTGGGCCAGGCCCAGGTCTCTGGTCTTTTTGGTTACGGGGGGCAGGATCTTTCCCCTCAGCTGTCTTGGTCTGGCTTCCCGGCTGAAACTAAGTCCTTTGTGCTGACCTGTTTTGACCCGGATGCCCCCACCCCCAGCGGTTTTTGGCACTGGACTGTTTCTAATATTCCAGCCAGCGTAACCAGCCTAGAGGCCGGGGCGGCCGACCGGCTACCTGCTGGGGCCCAGACCCACAGGAACGACGCTGGAACCCTTGGCTTTGTGGGTGCGGCCCCTCCGGCCGGTCACGGCCCCCACCGCTATATTTTCTGCGTCACTGCCCTAGATGTTGAAGCCCTGGATCTTGATGAAGGGGCCAGCCCGGCCCTCGTGAACTTTAACCTTTTCTTCCACGGCATTGCCCGGGCCTTTTTGACTGGAATCCACGAAGAGCACTAGAAATAGCTAGCATGATTGACCTGATTGCCAGTGACCTGGATGGAACCCTGATTGGTTCTGACTTCAGGTTTCGCCCCCGTACCCTAGAGGCCCTTCGCGCTGCAGCCCTAGCTGGTGTCAGGATTGTCTTTGTGACCGGCCGGCCCCTGCGCTGGCTCGGGCCGGTCCTAGAGCAGTTAGGCCAGCAGTGGCCTGGCCCCAGAAGCTACGCCATCTGTTCTAACGGGGCTGTAACCTTCGATATTGCTGAGCGGAAGGTCCTTGCCAGCAGAACTATGCCGGCCTCTCAGGTTCTAGGGATTCACCAGCAGCTTCAGCAGGCCTTTCCCCAGGGGCTTTTTATTGCTGAAACCCTAGATCAGGTTTTTGTGCAGGGAACCTACCGGCCCCAGGTTGAAGAGGATTTAAGCCGTCTGCATGAGGGGCCCCTGCTAGAGACCCTGCCTTCCTCTGCCCAGCTGGTCAAGTACCTGCTCTACCTGGAAGGTGCCACCCCAGCTGACCTGCTCAGCCAGGTGCAGGACCTGCTGGGCCAGCAGGTTTCTATTACCCGCTCAGCCCCCTACCAGCCCCTGGTAGAGATCGCCCAGAAGGGGGTCAATAAGGGGCAGGTTCTTGCTGACTGGGCTGCCCAGTGGGGGGTAGATGCTCAAAGGGTGGTGGCCTTTGGGGATATGCCTAATGATGCTGAGATGCTGCGTTGGGCTGGCTGGGGCTACGCTATGGGTTCTGGCCTACCTGCCCTGCAGCAGGAGGTTGGTCGGGTCTGCCCCGGCTTTGATCAGGATGGAGCCGCCCAGGTGATTGAGGCCCTACTTGTTGGACAGGTACCCCCAGAAGTAATTACTGGCTGGTAATATTTTCTTCCTATGCTATTACCCCACGTCAGCACCCCCCAGCCCCGCCCCACCCTCAACTATGCCCACCGGGGCCTAGCCCAGCACTGCGCCGAAAACACCGAGCAGGCCTTCAGACAGGCCCTAGCTGTCGGGGCCCACTGGATCGAAACCGACGTCCACACCAGCAAGGACGGGCAGGTTATCGTCTTCCACGACCCCACCCTAGAGCGGCTAGCAGGCCGACCAGAGGCAGTAGCAGACCTCACCTGGCAGCAGATCAAAAGTATCCCCCTCAAGGAAGGCGGCCAGATTCCCCGCCTGCAGGACATACTCAGCGCCTTCCCCCAGGCCTCCTTCAACATAGACCTTAAAGACAGCAGGAGCGCAGAAGAGATCATTCCCCTTCTACGCTCCAGTCAGGCAGCAGGCAGGGTCCGCCTGGCCTCTTTCTCAGAAAGAGCCCTACGCGCCGCCTACCGCAGGGCCCAGCAGGCCGGGCTTGAGGTCAGCTTCAGCGCCTCCCAGCCTGTTTCAACCCTCTTCTACGCCCTCTCCCGCATTCATCCTAGGCTCTGGTCCCTGCTGAGCCCCCTCAGCAGCCGCCTTCTGCTGCCCTTTGACGCTATCCAGCTGCCCCTGACCCACAGGCTGGCTGGCCGCCAGTTTCAGGTCATTGACCGCAAGCTCCTGGCAGCAGCCCACCAGGCAGGCATAGCTGTACACGTTTGGACCGTGGACGATGAAAGGACCATGCGGGAGCTTATCGCCCTGGGGGTAGACGGAATCGTCAGCAACCGCTCAGACCTGCTCGCTCGCCTTCTTGCCCCTTAACTAGTGGGCATCCCCCTGAGCTTCAGTGGGCGTCAGGGGCTCCGGGTGGGCCTGGGAAACCCTGTTGAGGGCTGCCATCAGGTGGTAGACCAGCAGAATCGCAGCTGTACCCAGGGCAATACCGGCAAACTGTAGGTTGCCAATGTCCCAGGTGTAGTCGGCAATGCCCACAATCAGGGCAACAGAAGCTGCCGTCAGATTAACCTGGTTAGAGAAATCCACCCGATTCTCAACCCAGATCCGAACCCCCAGCATGCCAATCATGCCGTAGAGGACTGTTGCAGCCCCACCGAGCACACCGGCAGGAACAGAAGCCACAGCCGCCCCAAAGACGGGGAAGACAGAGAGCAGAACGGCAACAAGGGCAGCAACCCAGTAGGCAGCGGTGGAGTAGACCTTAGTTGCTGCCATAACACCAATATTTTCGGCGTAGGTGGTGGTGCCAGAACCGCCACCGGCCCCAGCTAGGGTAGTGGCCAGGCCGTCAGCCATCAGGGCCCGGCCAGAGTAGGCATCCAAATTATCGCCAGTCATCAGGGCAACAGACTTAACATGGCCAATGTTCTCAGCCACCAAAACCAAAATAACCGGAATAAAGAGGCCAGCTAGACTCCAGTGAAACTCCGGGCTCTGAAACTGGGGAAGGCCAATCAGGCCCTGCTCAGCCCAGGTCTGCTGAATCCCAGAAAAATCAACTTCACCGCGTACAAGGGCAGTAAGGTAACCAATCAGGACACCTAGCAGGATCGACAGGCGCCCAATCATGCCCTTAAAGAGCACAGAAATCAGAATGATAGAAGCCAGGGTGACCAGGGCGGTTACCGGCGCCTCCATAAAGTTATTCTTGGCCGCTGGGGCCAGGTTAAAGCCAATCAGGGCCACAATAGAGCCGGTTACTACCGGCGGCATGAGCTTGGTCAGCCAGCCGGTGCCAGCAACCTGAACCACAAGGCCCACCAGGAAGAGGGAGAGGCCGGCCATGACGATGCCGCCTAGGGCGCCGCCGGGGCCGTACTGGTTGCTAGCTGCTGCCAGGGGGGCAATGAAGGCAAAGGAGGAGCCCAGGTAAGAGGGAACCCGGCCAGCAGTCAGCAGCAAGAAGAGCATGGTGCCAAGGCCAGAGAAAAAGAGGGTTGTAGCCGGGGGGAAGCCGGTGAGTAGGGGCACCAGGAAGGTGGCTCCAAACATGGCAACCACATGCTGGGCACCAATGCCGATGGTGCGGCCCCAGGTGAGGCGTTCGAGGGGGCGAACAACCTTACCAGGGGTGATTTTCTTTCCGTCACCGTGAAGGGTCCAGCTTAGGCCAAACTTTGAGCCAGAATCAGACATATTAACTTAACTCCTTAGGTCCGCAAGGGTGTGGGGTCGGACCCCTAGGTTGTATGGGTACAAAACGCTAGCCATTGTACGCCCCCGACCGACCCTCTGCTTCCCCCCTGCTTCAGGCCCAGGCTGTGATGTTGCTTAGGCTAGGGCCTAGGGTGGGAGCTAGGAAAGACTCTCTTGGCCTGCTCTAGCCCCTGGCCTGGCCCCTGGTCCAGCCCCTGGCCCAGGTGGGAGTCCAGACTCAGCAGGCTGAGGGGGGTAGGGTTGGCAGCTGAAACTGCCAGGCCTTATGTATTAGTGTTTGCACCAGGTGAAATCCATAAAAAATAAGGTTTGAACAAAAGAAGTGACTGACTGGCTATCGACAAACAGGCAGGGGAGCGGCTACTCTTAAATAAGACCACCCGCACCAGAGATCAAGGGCTCAGCACGTGACTACTATTCTTGCCCTCTTCCTCCTTCTGGCCCTGGCCACCCCCTGGACCTACCGGCGCCTAGGAACAAAGACCTTCTACCTGCTAGCTGCCGTCCCAGCAGCCGTGCTGGCCTTGGTGCTGACTAAAACTGGCCAGATTCTTGCCGGCAGGCCCTGGCAGGAAAGCTACCAGTGGATTGACCAGCTCAACTTGGCCCTGACCTTCCGCATGGACACCCTCTCCTGGATCATGAGCCTGCTGGTCCTAGGTGTTGGCTCCCTGGTCCTCTTCTACTGCGCCAGCTACTTCACCCACTCCACCGGCAGTGACGGCCACTTTGCCGCCTACCTCTTTGGCTTTGCAGGAGCCATGTTTGGTCTCATCACAGCAGATAACTTCATTCTCATGTTTATCTTCTGGGAGATCACCACCATCCTCTCCTACCTGCTCATTGGTTACTCCCGCCACCGCCTCTCGGCCCGCCGCTCAGCCCTGCAGGCCCTGACCATCACCACAGCCAGCGGCCTAGCCATGTTCCTTGGCATTATCATCCTAGGCCAGGGCCTAGGTAGCTACTCCCTGGCAGAACTAGTAGGCCGCGGCCCCCAGCTCCTGGCTAGCATCCAGGCCGCCCAAGGCCCCATCAGCCCCCTGACCCTCTCAGCAGCCCTGCTGCTGATTCTCTGCGGAGCCCTAGCAAAATCAGCCCTCTTCCCCCTGCACTTCTGGCTCCCAGGGGCCATGGCCGCCCCCACCCCGGTATCCGCCTACCTACACGCAGCTGCCATGGTTAAGGCCGGTATCTACCTTCTGCTCAGGCTAGCGCCCGGCTACGGCCAAGAGCCCAGCTGGCAGGCAGTTCTGGTGATCTTCGGCTCCTTCACCATGGTCTTTGCCGGTTGGGTAGCTCTCAAGCAAACCGACCTTAAACTTATCCTGGCCTACGGGACCGTCTCTCAGCTGGGCTTCCTGGCCCTGCTCATCTCAGCCGGAACCCCAGACGCCCTCTACGCCGCTACGGCCCTGATGCTGGCCCACTCCCTCTTCAAAGCCAGCCTCTTCCTGATCGTTGGCATTATCGACCACCAGTCTGGCACCCGCGATATTCACCGACTCTCAGGGATCTACCGCCGGGCCCCCCGCCTTGCCGCCCTGGCCACCCTCTCAGCAGCCTCAATGGCAGGCATACCGCCCCTGGCTGGCTTCGTTGCCAAAGAGGCAGTCCTTGAAACCTTCCTAACCACCAACGGCGGCTGGCAGGGGGCCCTCAGGCTGGGGGCTATCTGCCTAGGCTCAGCCCTGACCGTAGCCTACTCGGCCCGCTTCATCTGGGGTGCCTTCGCCGTCAAACCCTACGCCTACATGCACAAGGAAGGGGTCAAATACTGCCGGGTAGAAAAGGGCGGGGCAGACTTTGAAGAAGTCGACCACTCAGAGCTGAACCTCAATACCCGCTCCCTCCCTAAAAGCAGGAAGGGAACTAAGCTCAGCCCAGATACCGCCTTCCACCCGGTCTCCCTGCCCTTCCTTCTGGCCCCGGCCCTGCTGGCCCTCCTTTCCCTGGCCTACGGCCTCTACCCTGAGCCGGTTCACCAGATTCTAGGGCCCAGCCTCAGCCCCTTCCCGGCTACTGCCCCTGCCCTGGAACTGCACCTGGCCCTCTGGCACGGAATCACCCCGGCCCTGCTGGCCTCCTTGGCTATCATCGCCCTGGGGCTAAGCCTCTTTATCTTCCGCCAGCAGATTGAAGAGCTACAGGCCTCCTTACCCCAGGTCAGAAGTGCCTCTATCATTTACCGGGACATCATTGACCTGCTTGACCGGCTGGCTGTTTGGGTTACCGGTATTACCCAGAGAGGTTCCTTGGGTTTCTACCTGAGCGTGATCCTACTGACCGCTGTGATCCTTCCCTTCGCAGCCCTCTACATCAAAGAAACCCCGCCCCTGGCTAACCTTCGGGTCTCAGAATCTCCCGCCCAGTGGTCCCTGGTGCTGGTGATGAGCGTAGCTGCCCTGGTCGTGGTCTTTGTTCGCAAACGCTTCTTGGCCATCATGATGGTCTCCGTTACCGGCTACGGCATGGCCATGCTCTTCGCCCTCAGAAGCGCCCCTGACCTGGCTACCACCCAGCTTCTGGTAGAGACAATTGTGCTGATCGCTTTCGTCCTGGGTATGCGGGTTTTACCCCGGCAGATACCAAGAATCCGCAGCAAAAACAGGAAGGAAGGGGCAGAAAGAACCCTGCGCATTGTTATCGCCCTGGGCTTTTCAGCCCTGATGATGGCCCTAGCCATGTTCACCTTCTCCTCCCGCTCCCTAGAGCCGATTTCCGGGCAGATGCCCCGCCTAGCCTACGAGGAAGGCCACGGGCTGAACGTTGTGAACGTTATCCTGGTGGATATGCGCGGCTGGGATACCTTCGGTGAAATATCGGTTCTGGCCCTAGCCGCAACCGGCGTGGCCTCCCTGCTCTTTATTGGGGGCCGGGCTGATAGCGGCTCAGCCCGCCGCCTGGATACCCAGGCGATGAAGAAAATTGAGCAGTCCTTTGCCCAGCGAACCCACATGAGCGTAGCCCAGCGGGTAGCTGGCAGCTTCTCCTCTGTAGAGCGGGACCCCTTCATTGTTGCCGGGCGAACCCTGCCCCCCGAATACCGGTCCATCCTGCTAGAGGTTATGACCCGCCTGCTCTTTCACACCCTGATCGTGGTGTCCCTCTACATGCTCTTTGCCGGCCATAATCTACCCGGCGGTGGCTTCGCCGGTGGCCTGATGGTGGGCCTGGCTCTTGCTGTTCGCTACCTGGCCGGTGGCGGGGCTGAGCTGCGGGCAGCTAGCCCCCTAGCTGCCGGAACCTTCCTGGGCCTAGGGTTGGGGATAGCCTCCCTCTACGCCCTGGCCCCGGCCCTCTGGGGGGACCCTATCTTTTCAAGCTATGTTCTAGATTTCTGGCTGCCGGTCTTTGGGCACATCCACTTTGTCACTGCAACTATCTTTGACCTGGGTGTTTACCTGCTCGTTATTGGCCTGGTTCTCGATATCCTGCGCAGCCTGGGGGAGCGGATTGACCTGAAGCTCATAGCAGACCGTAAGGCCCAAGAGAAAAGGGCCCGCGCCGCCAGCAGAAAGGCCCGCCCATGATTATTGACCTTAGTCTGATCCTCCTGATGGGGGTTCTCTACGCAGTGGGGGTCTACCTCATCCTGGACCGCTCCCTCACCCGGGTGCTTCTGGGCCTGATGCTGATGACCAACGCCACCAACATTCTGATCCTGCACGCCGGCGGCCCAGCTGGCCTAGCCCCCTTCTACCAGAAGGAGGGAAGCGACCAGACCTACTCTGACCCCCTTCCCCAGGCCCTAATCCTGACCGCTATCGTTATTTCCTGCGCGGTAACAGCCCTGATGCTAGGCCTGATTTACCGCAGCTGGCTGCTCTCTAAGGCTGACGAAATCACCGACGACGCAGAGGACCTGCGCGTAGCCGTCCAGGGGGCCTTCGACAAGGAAGAAGACGCCGCAGCTGAGGTTGAATCTTCAGAATTTGATGCCGATGAGCAGACCCGCCAGCGTGAATACCTTGAGGCAGAAGAGAAGAAGAAAAATGCCCAAACCGCCAGCCACCCCATTAGCCGAAGGAGGGGGGAATAAGCCATGCAGCTTACTGACCTAGCTCCCTTAAGCATCATCATTCTCTTTACCGCTGCCGCCCTCACCTTCATCCTCAAGAAGGCCCTGGTTCAGCGCAGCATTGCCTTTAGCGCTGTGAGCCTGACCCTGGTCTTTGAGTTCCTGCTGCTCCTTGACGTTTGGGATGATAAGCCCCAGAGCGTTCACCTGGGCGGCTGGCAGGCACCCTTTGGCCTTATCCTGGTGGTTGATCAGCTCTCAGCCCTGATGCTGGTGGTCTCCTCTATTATTTCCCTGGCGGTGCTGGTCTTTGCAACCGGCCAGAACCTGCAAGATGAAGACGATGAGGTTCCCGTTTCGGTCTTCTACCCCACCTACCTGCTCCTCTTAGCTGGGGTGTCTAACGCCTTCTTAGCCGGGGACCTTTTCAACCTCTATGTTGGTTTTGAAATCCTGCTCATGGCCTCTTACGTGCTGATTACGATGAACGCCAATACCCCGCGCATTAGGGCTGGTATGACCTATGTGGTGGTGTCGGTGGTGTCTTCTATGCTCTTTTTGACGGCGATTGGTTTTGTGTACGCCTCTGTTGGCACGGTCAATATGGCCGATCTGTCGCTGAAGCTAGGGAGCCTGCCCGAGGGCACCCAGGTGCAGCTGCACCTTATGCTCCTTATTGCCTTTGGGATTAAGGCAGCGGTTTTTCCCCTCTCCCTCTGGCTGCCGGACTCCTACCCCACAGCCCCGGCCCCGGTGACGGCTGTCTTTGCTGGCCTGCTCACTAAGGTGGGGGTTTATGCAATTATTCGTACAGAGACCCTGCTCTTTCCCGGCGGTGAGCTTGACACTCTCTTAGGGGTGGTTGCTGCCCTGACCCTCTTGGTGGGAATCTTGGGGGCCCTGGCCCAGGGCGATATTAAGCGTCTGCTCTCCTTTATTCTGATTAGCCATATTGGCTACATGATATGGGGTATTTCCCTGAATAATCAGCTGGGCCTGGCCACGGTGGTCTTCTACATTGCCCACCATATTGTGATTCAGACCGGCCTCTTTATGGTGGTGGGCTTGATTGAGCGGCGGGGCGGCTCAACGAGTATCAGCCGCCTAGGTGGCCTGGTGAGGTCAGCGCCTGTTTTGGCCCTGCTCTACTTCATTCCAGCGATGAACCTGGGTGGGATTCCTCCCTTCTCTGGCTTCCTGGGTAAGGTGGGCTTTGTGCAGGCCAGCGTGGAGCGGGCTGGCTGGCTAGCCTACCTGAACGCTGGGGTGGGCCTGCTGGTGTCCCTGCTGACCCTGCTGGCCCTGGCCCGGGTGTGGAATAAGGTTTTCTGGCGGCCAGCTCAAGAGGCTGAAGACCCCACCCCGGAGCTGGTGATGGCTGAGCATTCAGAGGACCCGGCCCACTATGAGACCAAGCCGATTCCAGCTTCTATGATGGCTTCAACGGTGGCCCTGGTTGCTGTGGGTGTGGCAATTACCTTCCTTGCCTCCCCTCTCTTTGACTTCGCCCAGCGGTCAGCAGAGAACCTCATGAACCCTGATGCCTATATCAGTTCCGTCTTCGGCCCTGATGCCCCCAGCCGGGCAAGCTACCTAGAGGAGCAGGCCCAGAACTCGCAGGAGGTTGAATCATGACCGCCCTTAAAAAGCGGGCAGGCCAGCTAGCGCACGGCCTGCCGCCCTTCCTCTGGATGGTCTTTGTCTGGTGCGCCCTCTGGCAGGACTTCTCCCTACCCTTCCTGGCCTTTGGGTCCCTGCTGGCCCTGCTGACCCTGAAGGTCTTCAAGCTACCTACCCTCTACCTTTCAAACCGCTTCAACCTTTTCTACGCCAGTCGATTCATCTGTGAACTGCTGTGGAATATTGCCCTTGCAAGTTTTGAGGTGATGTGGCTGGCCGCTAGCTTTAAGCCTCCCTTGCGGAACTCAATTGTGGCTGTGCAGCTACAGACCCGATCTGACCTTCTGCTGACCGCTGTTTCTCACACCATGTCCCTGATCCCTGGATCTGTGGTCGTTGAGGTAGACCGGCCCCATTCGGTGCTCTACTTTCATGTGCTCAACACTTCTACCGCCCAGGAAATTGAGCGCTTCAGCCAGCAGGTACACCACTTTGAGGCCCTGATCATTAAGGCAACCGGCAGCCGGGAAGAATACGAGGCCCTGCTAGCCCATGAGGCCCAGCAGGCCGGAAAGGAAGAAGCATGCTAGCTCTTGTGTGGGTGACGGGGCTGATTCTGTCCCTAGCAACCTGGGGGGCGGTCTACCGGATCTGGAAGGGCCCTGCCCTGCTCGATAGGGTGCTGGCCAGTGACGTTCTGCTGTCAATCCTGATGGCTGCCCTCTGTGTTTTGATGATTGTAACGAACAGCCAGTACTACCTGATTTTGATGGTTAGCCTGGCCATGATTGGTTTTGTGGGCTCAGTGACCGTTGCCCGTTTTGCCGATAATTCTAGGCCTGACCAGAAGGAAGAGAAGAAGGGGGAGCAGAAATGAACCTTGAGAGCCTCTACCTGATTGCAACGGCCCTGTGTATGGTCCTGGGGGCCCTGATGTCCCTGGGGGCGGCCATTGGTTTGGTTCGCTTCCCAGACCTTTTGACCCGCCTTCATGCTGGCACTAAGCCCCAGGTCTTTGGCCTGCTGCTCATGCTCCTAGCTGTTGCCCTTCACTTCCGTTCCCTGGCCCTGCTGCCCCTGCTACTGCTGATTATGCTCCTGCAGATGCTCACCATCCCTATTTCTGGTCATATGATGGGCCGCTCTGGCTACCGGAATAAGCATTTTAGGAAGAACGACTTGAAGCATGATGACCTGCGCTCCCTTGTTGACCAGGCTGAGGGCAACTAGGGCCCTGCCGGTCTTCCTTGACCCGGCTACCCGGTAGCCTGCGGTTTAGTTCCCTTTCAAAGCGCTGCTGAAGGGTGAAGGTGGCAGCCGGGCAGCCCCGGCAGGCCCCGTCCAGGTAGACCCAAACCCACTTGCCCTGGATTCTTGTAATTTCAATTGTTCCCCCGTGGGCTCCAGCAAGGGGCCTCACATAGCGGTCTAAGACCTGGGGGGCTAGGTCCCTGAGGGTCTGCTCCTGCCTGCTCAGGTCTTCAGCTGCCTCAGCCTGCTCCTCTGGCCGGGGCTCAAAGAGGGGAGCTAGGCTATCTTCAAGGGCCCGGCGAACCAGCCCGCCCAGTTCCCTCCAGGCCTCTGCTGAGGGGGCCCGGGTAATGATCTGCCCCGGCCCGCCCCGAACCAGCAGGAGCTGGCCGGAGCTTAGAAGCTGGGCCAGGGGGCCATCAGGGTGGCTAGCTAGCTGCTCCAGGTTGCCCGGGTAGTTGGGCACCACCCAGCGGATTTCAGCTGGGTGGTCAGTTCTTTCTGGGTGCAGAAGAACCCTCATGCCCTAGCCTATGATCCAGATGGTCAGCTGCCGGGCTAGCCAGGCCCCCAGCCAGGCTAAGACAAACATGTAGACCAGGGTAAAGAGGGGCCAGGCTAGGGAGTTCGTTTCTCGGCGCATAACAGCTAGGGTTGAGACGCACTGCATGGCAAAGGCGTAGAAGATGAGCAGGGCTAGCAGGGTTGGGGCCGTCATGACCTTCTGCCCTTCCTGGGGGCCAGAGGTGTAGGTCATCTCTGCTAGGGCCTGGCTGGGATCTTCAGCGTCCTCTGCGGCAACCAGCTGCCCCATGGTTGAGACGAAAACTTCCCGGGCAGCAAAGGAACCAATGAGCCCCACGTTAATGCGCCATTCAAAGCCCAGGGGCTCAAAGACCGGTTCAAGGGCCTTACCTAAAGAAGCGGCATAGGAGTGGTCAAGCTGGTAGGCTGCCGCCTCAGTCTCGCTCATTCCCTCAGTGACCTCTGCCTGGGAGGGGAAGGCCATGAGCCCCCAGAGGACGGTTGTGGCAATCAGAATAATGGTCCCGGCCTTCCGAATGAACATCCACACCGGGGTCAGGACGGCTGTGAGCAGGGCCTTAGGGGCCGGTAGCCGGTAGGGGGGCATTTCAAGGTAGAAGGGAAGGGTGCCCCGGCGCAAGATGGTGGACTTGAAGGCGGCCGCTACCAGCATGGCAGCTAGGCCTCCGAGCAGGTACATGGCAAAGAGAGCAATGCCCTGGGCATTGAAGGGCCCTAGGCGGGCTTCAGCCGGAATGAGCAGGCCAATGAGGAGCACATAGATCGGTAGGCGGGCCGAGCAGGTCATGAGCGGGGCTGAGACGATGGTGGCCAGCCTGTCGCGGGAAGAGGGCATGGTGCGGGTGGCCATGATACCTGGGACGGCGCAGGCCATAGAGGAAAGCATGGCAACGAAAGCCCGGCCGTCTAGGCCAGAGAAGGCCATAACCCGGTCCATCAGAAAGGCTGCCCGGGACATGTAGCCTACCGACTCAAGGAGGGAAATGAGCAGGTAGAGCAGAAGAATCTGGGGGGTGAAGACCAGAACCCCACCCATGCCCCCAATTAGGGCGGTGTTGACAAAGTCAGCCAGCAGGGGGTTACTGATGCTGCTGCTGACCCTTTCGCCCAGGGCAGCGAAGGCTGCTTCAATGGCGTCCTGGGCGGGGGCGGCTACGCTAAAGATGGTTTGGAAGAAGAGGAACATGATGGCAAAGAAGATGCCGGTTCCAAGAAGAGGGTGGAGCAGGTAGCGGTCAATGCCGCGGGTTAGGCCGTTGGGGGCGGCCGGCTGATAGTCGCTCACTGAGAGGACGGAGTCAATCCAGGCGCTCAACTGCTCTGAGTTTTCAAGGGGCGGGGCGATGAGCAGGCTGGGCCAGCTGGCTGGGTCTGCCAGGAGGGCGCGGACCTCTTCAATTCCCCGGCCCTTGTGGGCTACAACCTCTACCGTGGGCACCCCTAGGGCCTGGGAGAAACGGGCCACATCAAGGTCACCGCCACCGGCCCGTAGCTCATCAACCATAGTTAGCACTAGGGCGGTGGGCTTACCCAGGGCAAGGGCCTGGGCCAGGAGGGAGAGGGAACGGCGAAGGGTGGTGGCATCTGCAACCAGTAGCAGGGCCTGGGGGGCTAGCTCTTGGTCAAGCTGGCCCTTGATGTGGCTGATAACGACCTCTTCATCCGGGCTTGCAGGGGTCAGGGCGTAGGTGCCCGGTAGGTCGGTCAGATTGACTGGCCCCTGAGGGGTGCGGGCAGTGCCCCGGGAGCGGGTAACGGTCACCCCGGGATAGTTGCCGGTTTTGGCGCTCAGGCCCGTTAGCTGGTTGAAGAGGGTTGATTTTCCGCAGTTTGGTGGCCCCATCAGGGCCACTTCTGGCCGTCCGGTGAGGCTGGGGCTGGCGGATTCGGCGTGGCAGCTCACTGTTCTTGCCCCCTGCTGAGCTGGTCAAGGGTGAGCTGGCCGGTGTGGATCAGGGCGGCCTGCTCCTTACGCAGGCAGAGATCTGTATCGCAGACCCGGAACATGAGGGGTGAGCCTAGGGGAGCCCGGCGCAGGCACTGGACGGTGCAACCAACCCTAAAGCCTAAATCCTGCAGGCGCTGGCAGAGGATGGGGTCGGCGCTGGGGCAGAAGCCCGCGATGCAGAAGCTATCTTCAGGGCGGGCATCAGCTAGGGTGGGCCTGCCAGCCTTGGCCTGACTGGCTCCTGGGGCTGCTGGAAGGAGAGTCATCAGGGGGTCCTCTCAATATGCTTAGGTAACCATGAGGGATAACTTAGGTTATCTTAAGTACTATTTTTCTCCGGATCGCAGCCTTTGTCTATTTGGTTACGAAATCTTTTCGTAATCTTCTGGTCAGCTGGCCAAAGCCAGACCCCCCCACGACAAGCCCCAGAAGACAGCCCAGGGGGCGCCCCTCCTTCAGAAGAGCGCCCCCTGCACACAAGCCCCTCAGAGACTCAAAAGCCCCAGGGCCCAAACAAACAGAGTCTAGGCAATCACGCCATCAACCAGCTTCTTAGCCTCAGCCTGCACCTGAGCCAAATGATCAGCACCCAAGAAAGACTCAGCATAAATCTTGTAAACATCCTCAGTGCCAGAAGGACGAGCCGCAAACCAGGCATTCGCAGTAGTGACCTTAAGGCCACCAATAGCCGCCCCGTTACCGGGAGCCTCAGTCAGCTTAGCGGTAATAGCCTCACCGGCCAGCTCAGAAGCAGTAACATCAGCCGCAGAAAGCTTAGAGAGCTTAGCCTTCTGCTCACGGGTCGCCTCAGCATCCACCCGGGCATAGGCAGGAGCCCCATACTCTGCAGCCAGCTCCGCATAGCGCTGGGAGGGAGTCTTACCCGTAACAGCAATAATCTCAGCAGCCAGCAGGGCAAGAATAATGCCATCCTTATCGGTAGTCCATACCCGACCATCACGCATCAGGAAGGAAGCCCCAGCAGACTCCTCACCACCAAAACCAATAGTTCCTTCGCTCAAGCCATCCACAAAATACTTAAAACCAACAGGAACCTCAACCAGCTGACGGCCAAGAGCAGCAGCCACCCGGTCAATCATAGAAGAAGACACCAAAGTCTTCCCCACACCGGCATCCGCCGCCCAACCCTCACGATGGGTATAGAGATAATCAATAGCCACAGCCAGGTAATGATTAGGATTCATCAACCCAGCATCAGGAGTAACAATGCCATGACGGTCAGAATCCGCATCATTACCAGTAGCAATATCGTACTTATCCCGGTTAGCAATAAGAGAAGCCATAGCATTGGGAGAGGAGCAGTCCATACGGATCTTCTCATCCCAATCTAGAGTCATAAAAGCCCACTGAGGATCCACCTCAGGGTTAACCACCGTCAGATTCAGCTCATAATCGCTAGCAATCCGCTTCCAATAATCAACAGAGGCACTACCCATAGGATCAGCCCCAATCCGAACCCCAGCAGCCCGGATAGCATCCATATCAATCACATTGCCCAGCTCAGCAACATAAGAACCCAGATAGTCATAGCTGCCAGTAGTCTCAGCAGCCCTAGCCTCTTCAAGAGACAGGCGCTTAACCCCAAGATTCTGACCCTCCAGCAACTCATTAGCCCGGTCAGCAATCCAACCAGTCGCATCAGAATCAGCAGGCCCACCATGAGGCGGGTTGTACTTAAAACCACCATCAGCAGGCGGGTTATGGCTAGGAGTAATCACAATACCGTCAGCCAAGTCAGTACGAGCCGGATCAGCATTATGCACAATAATGGCCCGAGAAAGAGCCGGAGTAGGAACATAACCATCGGCCTCATCAAGCAGCACGGTTACACCATTAGCAGCCAGAACCTCCAGGGCAGTATCCTGAGCAGGACCAGACAGGGCATGAGTATCCCTACCCATAAAAAGCGGGCCAGTAAAACCCTGAGCAGCCCGGTACTCAGCAATAGCCTGCGAAATCGCCGCAATATGAGCATCATTAAAGGAGCCCTTCAAGGAGCTCCCCCGGTGCCCCGAAGTGCCAAAGGCTACACGCTGGGCAGGGTCGCTAAGGTCAGGAGTGCGCTCGCGGTAGGCGGCGAGCAGTTCATCGACGTTGACAAGATCTTCTGGAGTGGCAAGAGTGCCTGCACGGTTAGACATAACCCTAATTAAACATCGAACAGTGAGTAGGACGCCACATCTAGACCGCCTGTCTACCAAGAAATAAGCTGAGCCTTCTAGCTGGCTACTGCCTGCCTTGTCAAAGAAGATGCCAGAAGAGGGCCAGGCTGTAGGCTAAAGCAGGATGCCCAACCTTGAAGCTCAAAGGTCACAGGCATAAGCTGAAGGTACACTTAGGAAAGAGAGGTTCAGTGATGAACGAAGATATCCGCCAGGCCACCGTTGATGAAATCCCCCAGGGTGCGAAGATCCTGGACGTGCGCGAAGACTACGAGTGGGTTGAAGGGCATATCGAAGGGGCCCAGCATATCCCCCTGGCAGAGGTGCCTGAGCGCTATGGGGAAGTTCCTCTTGATGAAGATGTTTACATTATCTGCCGCTCTGGGGGCCGATCCCTCCGGGCTGCTGCCTACCTGACCCAGTACGGCTTTGATGCCATTAACGTTTTGGGCGGTATGGGGGCCTGGCAGGATGCTGAAAAGCCCATGGTTTCAGAGAACGGCCAGAGCCCGCAGGTTCGCTAGGTTCTCAGCAGGCCGGCTAGCTGCCCCCATAGATTCCGCCCCCTTAGAACCCGGCCCCAGCTAGAATGAGTCAGTGACCTTTCTGACCTGTCGTGCCCTCGGCTTTTCCCTGGACCCGGCCGCAGCCTTCTGCCTGCTAGCCGGCGAGTCCCCCTATGCCTTCTGGCTAGATTCTGCGCGCGACGAATCCCCCATGTCCCGCTACTCCTACATTGGGGCCCCCCTCAGTGGGGGAGTGCTACGCTACGGGCAGCCCGGCCGCCTTGAAGTGCTCGATCAGCAGGCCTGCCTGCAAGAGGTCCACCAGGGCAGTATCTGGCAGCTCCTTCCCGGCTTTCTTGACTCCGCTCCGCGCCCAGCCATCAGCCAGGGGCAAGAGGCCCCACCAGCTGACGTCCTGCTCGGTGGTTATGTGGGCTTCATGGGCTATGAAGCCCACGCCGACCTTGAACTGACCGCCTTCCACAGGGAGCACCCCCAGCGGCTGGCCCGCACCCCCAACGCCCTGTGGATGCCGGCAAGCCACTACCTGATCTTTGAGCATGAGAGCGGCCGCTCCTGGCTGGTGGGACCAGCTGACTGGCTCGAAGAAACCGCTCAAAAACTGCAGGACATCAAGGCTTCACCTGCATCTATAGCCAAGACGGAATATGTTTCGCCCCTGGCCTTAGCTGACTTCCCCCTCCCTGACCGCAGCAGCTACCTAGCTGCTATTGCCCAGGCTCAGGCTGAAATAGCAGAGGGCAACAGCTACGAAGTCTGCCTAACGGCCGAAAGCTGCCTACAGCTACCTACCCCGCTAGATGCCAAGGAACTTTTCAGCCTCTACCTAGCCCAACGGCAGGCCAATGCAGCCCCCTACGCGGCCTTTCTGCGCTGTGATGACTTTACAGTGCTCTCTTCATCACCCGAAAAATTCCTCACCGTCACCGCCCAGGGCCGGGCTGAGGCTAAGCCCATCAAAGGCACCGTGCCGCGGGGGGCCTCTGCCGACCAAGACCAGCAGGCCGCCAACTGGCTTGCCAGCGACCCTAAAACCCGGGCTGAGAACCTGATGATTGTAGACCTGCTCCGCAATGACCTCTCGATGGTCTCTGACCCCAAGAGTGTGCGGGTTCCGGTACTCATGGGGGTGGAATCCTACTCCACTGTGCACCAGCTGGTCTCTACCATTGTCTCCCAGCTGCGCCCCGGCATAAGCGCCCTAGAGGCAGTAGCCGCCTGCTTCCCTGGCGGGTCAATGACCGGGGCCCCCAAGGCGGCCACCATGGCCATTATTGACCGGCTTGAGGGTAGGGCCCGTGGGGTCTACTCCGGCGCCCTGGGGTATCTGGGGGCGGACGGCTCAGCGGCCCTCTCCATCGTGATTAGAACCCTGGTGGCTCACTCAGATGGCCTCATTAGCCTAGCTGCCGGTGGGGCTATCGTCGCAGACTCCGACCCTGCTGCAGAATATGAAGAGATGGTCACCAAACTTAAGGCCGCCCTTCCCTAGCAAAGGGCCCCATTTAGCTCAGTCAGGGCCAGCTGGTCTACTAGACTGGTAGACATGACTGATCTCTCCACTACCCTCCCCATTGAAGAAGCCCGTGAACGTCTGCGTCAGCTGATCTCTGAGCTGGCTGTTGTGCGCGGCAAGGTAACCCTAGCCTCAGGTAAAGAGGCTGACTACTATGTTGACCTACGCCGGGTCACCCTTCAGCACGAAGCCTCCCGCCTGGTAGGCCAGGTCATGCTAGACCTGCTCGACTCAGCCGGTATCGAGTTTGATGCCGCCGGCGGCCTGACCATGGGCGCTGACCCTGTAGGTCACGCTATTATGCGCACCGCAGGCGACCAGGGCCGGGCCATTGATACCTTTGTGGTGCGCAAGGCCCAGAAGTCCTACGGCATGGGCCGCCAGGTTGAAGGCCCTTCAGTTGAAGGCCGCCGGGTAGTTGCGGTTGAAGATACCTCCACCACCGGCGGTTCTGCCCTGACCGCCGTTGAAGCCCTGCGGAAGGCTGGGGCTGAGGTTGTTGCTGTAGCCGTCATTGTTGACCGGGCTACCGGCGCTAAGGAGCACATCGAAGAGGTTGCCGGTGTACCCTGCCTCTACGCCTACTCCAAGACCGACCTAGGCCTGGACTAAGTGGCAGACCTAGAGGCAAGTGAACCTGAGCGGGAAGTTGGGGTAGGCCCCTGGGAAGGGGAATGGCCCCAAGGAGACCAGTGGGATCCTGAGCTCTTGCGTGAGGGCGACCGCCGTAACGTCCTAGATCAGTACCGTTACTGGACCATGGAAGCCATTATTGCTGACCTTGACGCCCGCCGGCACTCCTTCCACGTGGCTATTGAGAACTGGCAGCACGACCTGAACATTGGCACCGTGGTGCGCACTGCTAACGCCTTCCTTGCCAAAGAGGTTCATATTATTGGTAAAAGGCGCTGGAACCGCCGCGGAGCCATGGTCACTGACCGCTACCAGCACGTTCGCCATCACCCTACCGTTGAGGACTTTGTAGCCTGGGCCCGGGGAGAGGGGCTAGCCATTATTGGTATTGATATTTTCCCTGACTCCCAGCAGCTAGAGACCTACGATCTGCCGGAAAACTGTGTTCTGGTCTTTGGCCAAGAGGGCCCCGGCCTATCAGAGGAAATTCACGCCGCTGCTGAAGCTACCCTATCTATTGAGCAGTATGGGTCTACCCGGTCTATGAATGCGGCTACCGCTGCCGGCATTGCCATGCATGCTTGGATCCGCCGCCATAGGTTTGGGCAGAAGGTTCAGTAAGAAGAAGGGGAGGGGCCAAGACATAAAAGGCCCCTCCCCGCTTCATATAAGGGCCAATCAGGTAGAGTTTAATCATTACCTGCATCACACACACGATGTTTCTTCAGGTAGGGCCCTTCGCCTGCCCTCTGGCAGGGGGCTAAGGGGTTCGTAGACACACAAGGAAGTGAGGTCACCATGAACAAACCACATATTACGGGCGACCACCTGCAAAAATTGCAGGCCACCCCCACCCAGACTATTGACAGGATCCACCAGTCCCGGGGCTCCCAGGCGGCTGAGGTAGAAGCCGGAGAGCGGAAAAAGCGCATCGTAGGTTTGCTAGGAGGGCTCCTAGCAGCCGCCCTGGTCTACTTCATCATGCCAAGTGAGGTGCCCGATGCTGCCCGCCTTACTGCGGCAACAGCCGTCCTCATGGGTGGCTGGTGGATGACTGAGGCCCTGCCCATCCCGGCAACAGCCCTGCTGCCCCTGGTCATTTTCCCGGTCTTTAACCGGGAGGTAAAGATCAACGACATCGGGGCCAGCTACGGCAACAGCATTATCTTCCTCTTTATGGGCGGCTTCCTGCTGGCCCTTTCCATGCAGCGCTGGAACCTGCACCGGCGCATTGCCCTGCTGACCCTCAAACTCATGGGAACAAAGCCCTCCATGATGGTCGCCGGCTTTATGGTGGCTACCGGCTTTCTCTCCATGTGGGTATCTAACACAGCAACAGCTGTCATGATGATCCCCATTGGGGTATCAGTCCTTATGCTGATCGCCCAGGCTTCTGGATCAACCGACATCAAGATTGAAGAAGGCGCCAGCCCAGAAGATGAAAGCGTCAAGCAGGCCATTATCAAGTCTGATTTTGGTACAGCCCTCATGCTCGGTATCGCCTACGCCGCCTCAATCGGCTCCCTAGGAACCCTGATTGGCACCCCGCCCAACACCCTCCTTGCCGGTTACATGGCAGATACCCACGGGGTTCATATCGGCTTTGGCCAGTGGATGCTGGTAGGCGTTCCCCTTGCCGCAGTAGTGCTCTTCTTCTGCTGGTTCCTGCTGACTCAGGTCCTCTTCAAGCCTGAAATTGATGAAATCCCCGGTGGCCGCAAGCTCATAGCCCAAGAATACGAGAAGCTGGGCAAGATGGGCTCCGGTGAGGCCCGGGTTCTGGTCCTCTTCATCGCAGCAGCCCTAGCCTGGATTTTTGTTCCTATCCTCTGGCCAGAAAACCCGCCCATGACGGATGCCGGCATTGCAGTTGCTGTTGGCCTGCTGCTCTTTGCAACCCCAGCTGGCCCTGCCGCTAAGAAGGGGGTTCGCCTAATCGACTGGGAGACCGCCACTAAGCTACCTTGGGGGGTTCTGCTGCTCTTTGGCGGCGGCCTGGCCCTCTCTGGGCAGTTTACGAGCTCCGGTCTGACCAAGTGGATTGGCCAGTCCGTAGGCTCCCTAGGCACCTTGCCGATCCTGCTGATCGTCCTGCTGGTGACCACAGGGGTTATCTTCTTGACCGAGCTGACCTCTAACACGGCAACTGCAGCTACCTTCCTGCCGGTAGCTGGGGGTATTGCCCTGGGGATGGGCTACGACCCGCTCCTGCTGGCCATTCCTGTTGCCCTGGCTGCTACCTGCGCCTTCATGCTGCCGGTTGCAACTCCTCCTAACGCCATTGCCTACGGGTCAGGTTATGTGACCATGGGACAGATGATTAAGGGCGGGCTCTGGCTTAACCTCTTCTGTATTGTGGCTATCACCGCAAGCACCATGACCCTGGCCCTCTGGATCTTTGCCCTCTAGGGGCTGGCCTTAAGCCGGTAAACCCATAAAAACCCAACGCCCTAAGGCTGGCTATCCCCAAAAGCCAGCCTTAGGGTCCTAAAGACCCCCTCAAATACATGGTTTTCTGTGGGTTTATGTCCGAAATTTGTGTGGGAAACATCCCCCAGACAGTCGCCCCCCTTGATAAACTGGAAGGCAGGCAGGCGCCCACCAGCCCAGAATCCTCAGCAGAGGAAACAGAGGGCAGGGAAGCACCAACTCAACGCGGCCACCAACCGGGTGGCCCCACCGACACCCAAGGAGTCAGCATGCCTATTGCAACCCCTGAAGTCTACGCAGAAATGCTCGAAAACGCCCGGGCCAAGGGCTTCGCCTACCCGGCAGTTAACGTCACCTCCTCCCAGACCCTGAACGCAGCCATCCGCGGCTTCGCAGAAGCAGGTTCAGACGGCATCATCCAGGCCTCCACCGGTGGCGCCGCCTACTGGTCAGGCCCCAACAAGAAGAACATGGTTGTTGGCTCCCTGGCCTTCGCTGCCTACGCCCGCGAAGTTGCCAAGCAGTACGACGTCAACATCGCCCTGCACACCGACCACTGCCCCAAGGACAAGCTAGAAGACTTCGTTCTTCCCCTCCTGGCAGAGTCAGAAAAGGCTGTAGCCCGCGGTGAAGACCCCATCTTCAACTCCCACATGTGGGACGGCTCCGCCATCTCCCTTGAGGAGAACCTGGAAATCGCCCAGCAGCTGATCGAGCGCACCTCCAAGGCCAAGCAGGTTCTGGAAGTTGAAATCGGTGCCGTTGGTGGCGAAGAAGACGGCGTTGAAGGCGCTATCGACGACTCCCTCTACACCACCGTTGAGGACGCCATCAAGACCGTTGAGGCCATCGGCCTAGGCGAAAAGGGCACCTACATGGCAGCCCTGACCTTCGGTAACGTTCACGGCGTCTACAAGCCCGGTAACGTACACCTGCGCCCCGAACTGCTCAAGGAAATCCAGACTGAGGTTGGTGCCAAGTACGGCAAGGGCGAAAAGCCCTTCTTCCTGGTCTTCCACGGCGGTTCAGGCTCCACCGAGCAGGAGATTGCAGATGCAGTTTCCTACGGTGTTATCAAGATGAACATCGACACCGACACCCAGTACGCCTACACCCGCCCCGTCGTGGATCACATGTTCCGCAACTACGACGGCGTACTCAAGGTTGACGGCGAGGTCGGCAACAAGAAGACCTACGACCCCCGCGTCTGGGGTGCAGCTGCTGAAGCTGGCATGGCTGCCCGCGTTGTTGAAGCTGCCCAGCAGCTCGGCTCCGCTGGTACCTCTGGCAAGTAAGCCCTGCAGCTAGACTCCCAAGCCTAGAAGAAAGGCGCCGGACGCTTCCGCTTCTGCGGATTGCTTCCGGCGCCTTTCTGCTGCGGGGGTGCCCTGACGGTGAGCGGACCTGCCCCCGCTTAGACGATGGACAGGAAGGTCATGATATTGACCAGGTTAGTGAAGTCAATAAACATGCCACCTACGATCGGCAGGATGAAAAAGGCCAGCTTAGAGGCCCTGTACTTAGTCACCAGAGAAGCCATATTGGCAATGCCGTTAGGGGTTGCCCCCATCCCGAAGCCACAGTGACCGGCGGTCAGAATAGCCGCGTCATAGTCTGCCCCCATGGCCCGGAAGGTAACAAAGTTAGCCCAAACCCACATGAGTACCACCTGGGCCAGGAGCAGAACAATCAAGGGAATAGCCAGGTCAGCTAGCTGCCAGAGCTGCACGTTCATCAGCGCCATGGCCAGGAAAACATTCAGGCCAATGTTGCCCAGAACCTCAACCTCCTGCTCGGGAACGAGCTCATGGTATTCCTTGGAGTTGCGGCGGTCGCTGATATAGCGCAGGCTGATAGCCACAATCATAGGGCCCATATAGCTGGGGAAGGCGGCCCGGTCAGTAAGCTGGCCAACTAGGTAGTTCAGGGCCTCAGTCAGGTAGCTACCAATGAACATAGCCAGCAGAATCATAATGAAGCCATGCAGAATACTGTCTGCATCCAGCTTGCGGGGGCGTACAGCCAGCAGGGCGGTGTTAATGTTGACCTGGTGTGAAGATTCCTTATCAAGCAGCTTGTGCTTGATAATCAGACGGTTAGCCAGGGGACCGCCCATGAGTGAACCTGCAATCAGGCCGAAGGTTGCCGCAGTGTAGGCAACGGTCTCTGCACCGGTAACGCCAGAAGCCTCAACCAGCGGAGCGATCCCACCAGAGACACCATGACCGCCAGTCATAGGAGTAGAGCCGGTCATCAGGGCCAGGGCCGGATCAACCTGCACAAGAGGTGCCAGCAGAACAGCCACAATATTCTGGGCAATACAGAGACCTGTTGCCACCAGCAGGAAGAGACCAACCTTAGACCCGGCTGACCTCAAGACCTTCAGAGAAGCCCCGTAGCCGACCGACGTGAAGAAAATGACCATAAAGAAGCTCTGTAAGGTGGTATCGAACTTGATGGTCAGTAGCCCGCTCTGGTTAAGGGCCAGATTGATCAGGGAGAAAAGAAAACCACCGATAACGGGTGAAGGGATAGCAAAGCGCTGGAAGAAGTAGAAGCGGTTCTTAATCCACATACCCAGCAGGAGCAGCAGCACTGCCCAACCGGCGGACTGAACCATGGTCAGTTCAAGCGTCATAGAAATCTCTCTGTATCTGTCTGATAGTGTGTGTTTTCCACTCCGTTGGGGAAGCTGACCTAAGACACTATACGGGACGCGTGAAGGACAAGTGCCCCGGCAACCCTTGAGTAACTCATGACAGTAGGTCTACTCAGGGGGCGGGGCACTTGCCGTGGGGGTGGGGGCGCTGGGGCCTGCTAGGCTTCGATGCCTACCTTGCCGCCGTCCTTACGCCAGATGACGACGACGGCGGGGCGGGGAGCCTTGCCGGGGCCGTCGGGCCAGGTGGAGCTGGGGTTTTCGACGGTGGCGTCGTCCCCTTCGCCGGGGTGCTGCACATTGACCATGACGCGTTCGTCGGTGATGATGGGGCCGCAGGT
>JAXDRN010000059.1:0-3532 GCA_034090985.1 Rothia sp. (in: high G+C Gram-positive bacteria)
GAGCCAGCAAAAAAACCTTGAAACCCAGCTGGAACATCAGCGAACCCTTGAAGAAAAGAAGGGGGCTAGGGAGCAGCAGAAGCTGGACGCTGAGCTGATTAAGAATCTCAATGACCGCCTGCATGAGGTCATTGCCCGCCGCTATAGTAGCGGAGGTGATAAGGACACAAGCGGTTTAGTGTCTGCTAGCTACTTTCAGCTGGCCTCACTCTATAAGGACTGGGAGACCCTATCAAAAACCTCAGATCTGATTGCTCTGCAGAAAGAAAGTCAGCAGCGGAATATTCTGAAGCTCCTCTTTGGTGTCTATCAAGAATCAGATGAAAAAGGTTCTTCAGATAAAAAGGTTATCTCAGACGAAAAAAATTCCTCAGACCGCAGTGAAATCGATATTCGAACCCTTAATTCTGTGATTCAGGATATCTTTCCTCACTTTGAGGAAGGAGCAGATAATGAGTCTAGTAGCGCTCAGACGGAAGAGGCTGAATCTAAAACCCCAGACGGCCAGCAGGGCACCTTTGACCTCAGCTACCTTGATCTGCGGGGTCTTGACCTCAGCAGGCGGGACTTACGGGGTGCAAACCTGATTGGTGCTCGTCTGGCGAGGGCGTTCTTGTGGCGTGCTCATCTGGCGGGGTCGAACCTTCGGGGTGCTCGTCTGGAGAAGGCGGACCTGAGAGATACTCATCTGGAGGGGGCGAACCTGATGGATGCTCGTATGGAGGGGGTGAACCTGTGGGGTGCTCATCTGGCCGGGGCGAACCTGGTGTTTGCTCATCTGGCCGGGGCGAACCTGGGGTTTGCTCGTCTAGACAATGCCTCATTTTTCTTTGGATCCATCGAAAATCCGCAGGATTCAAAAGTAAGAAGCAGAATAATCGATCAGCTAAAGGCAAGTGAAATGCTCCCGGTAGAAGATGATCTGGTTAAAGCCATGGGCTTTGACTGGGAGCTGGTCATTGAGATTATCGAAGCCCACAAAGAAGAGCAGGCAGGCAAAGAAGCGCAGGCAGGAAAGCAAGAGTAAGCAAAGGCCCGCCTTCGCCGCCCGGCCCTGGGGGAGTCCGGTAGTCTAGAACCATGCGCATTGCCCGATTTACTGTAGACGATACCCTGCACTTTGGCCTGGTTGAGGGGGAATCCGGCGAGGAGACCGTCACCGTCCTGACCGGCGACCCCTTCTACACCGGCATTAACCCCACCGACAAGCGATACCCCCTAGCGGAGGTCCGCCTGCTGGCCCCCATCATCCCCCGCTCCAAGGTCATTGGGGCCGCCCGCAACTGGCGCGATCACGCCAGCGAGCTGGGCAACCAAACCCCCACCACCCCCCAGTTCTTCTTCAAGCCCAACACCTCCGTCATTGGCCCAGGCGACCCCATCGCCCTGCCCGAATGGTCAGACGATGTCTCCTATGAGGGCGAACTCGCCGTTGTCATCGGCAGGATCGCCAAGTCAGTGCCCCTAGACCGCGTGCCCGAAGTTATCTTCGGCTACACCGTAGCCAACGACCTGACCGCCCGCGACGCCCAGAAAAACGATATTCAGTGGGCCCGGGCCAAGGGCTTTGACGGCTCCTGCCCCCTAGGGCCCTGGATTGAAACCCAGCTAGAAACCGACGACCTGGCAATTCAAACCTGGGTGGATGGTGACCTCAAGCAGGACGGCAGCACCGCCGACATGGTCTTCTCTGTGGCCGAACTGGTTGCCGCAGCCAGCGAATACTTCACCCTTCTACCCGGTGACGTGATCCTGACCGGTACCCCGGCAGGGGTAGGGCGCCTGGGCGCAGGGAACGAGGTTGAGATTGAGGTAGAGGGCATCGGCTCCCTGATCAACACCGTCCGCGCTGAGTAAGGGAGCGTGCTGAGTAAACTACCGCGCTGAGTAAGCTACCACCCTCAGCACAGTTCCCCGCCGAAGAAAAGCGGCAAGTAAACTAGAACCCACGAACAGCTTTCAAGAAGAAAGGGATGGGCCCCCATCCATGAGTGATTACGCTCTGAAACTTAACGACCCCAGCGAAACCCGCGTCCGCTTCTGCCCCTCACCCACCGGCACCCCGCACGTGGGCATGGTACGCACCGCCCTCTTCAACTGGGCCTACGCCAAGCACACCGGCGGCACCATGGTCTTCCGCATTGAAGACACCGACGCTGCCCGCGACTCCGAAGAATCCTTCAACCAGGTGCTCGAATCCCTGCAGTGGCTGGGCATCAACTGGGACGAAGGCGTTGGCATCGGCGGCCCCCACGAGCCCTACCGCCAGTCAGAACGTATGGACATCTACGCCGAGGTAGTAGCGAAGCTCAAGGCCGGCGGCTTTATCTACGAAGACTTCTCAACCCCTGAAGAAGTTGAAGAGCGCCACAAGGCCAAGGGCGAAGACCCCAAGCTGGGCTACGACAACTTTGACCGCGACCTGACCGAAGAGCAGAAGGCCGCCTACCGGGCCGAGGGCCGCCAGCCCGTCCTGCGCCTACGCATGCCCGATGAAGACATCACCTTCAACGACCTGGTGCGCGGCGACATCACCTTCAAGGCCGGATCCGTACCCGACTTCGTGGTCGTCCGCGCCAACGGCAAGCCCCTCTACACCCTGGTCAACCCCGTAGACGATGCCCTGATGGGCATTACCCACGTGCTGCGCGGTGAAGACCTGCTGTCCTCCACCCCCCGCCAGATCGCCCTCTACCGGGCCCTGGTTGAGGTGGGCGTTACCAGCTTCATCCCCGAATTCGGCCACCTGCCCTACGTCATGGGCCAGGGCAACAAGAAGCTCTCCAAGCGCGACCCCGAATCCAGCCTCTACAACCTGCTGGATGCCGGCTTCATCAAGGAAGGCCTGCTCAACTACCTCTCCCTGCTGGGCTGGTCCCTCTCCCACGACGAAGACATCTTCACCATGGACCAGATGGTAGCTGCCTTCGACATCAAGGACGTGCTGGCCAACCCCGCCCGCTTTGACGTCAAGAAGGCTGAGGCCATCAACGGCACCCACATCCGCATGCTGGAAGCAGAGGACTTCCGTAACCGCTTGGTTCCCTTCCTCCACAAGGCCGAGTTGGTCTCAGCCGAGAGTTTTGAGCAGCTGACCGAGCGCGAGCAGACTATTCTGACTGAGGCCGCGCCCCTGGTGCAGGAGCGCATGCAGCTTCTGGGTGAGGCTCCCGGTCTGCTGGGCTTCCTCTTCACCGCAGATGAGGAGATTGAGGTCGCTGAGGACGCCGCCAAGCAGCTTAAGGAATCAGCACCGGCAGTGCTAGAGGCGGCAATCACCGCCCTGGAGGGCCTGACCGATTTTACTGCCGCAAACATTGAAGCTGCCCTACGGGCCGCTATTGTTGACGGCCTAGAGATCAAGCCCCGCCTGGCCTTTGGGCCGGTTCGTACCGCTATGAGCGGTCAGCGGATCTCACCTCCCCTCTTTGAGTCCATGGAGATTCTGGGTAAGGATTCTTCTCTTGCCCGCCTGAAGAAACTACAGGCTTCCCTGGCCTAAAAAAGACTGAGTTTTAGGTCACAGGCCGCC
>JAXDRN010000060.1:0-21121 GCA_034090985.1 Rothia sp. (in: high G+C Gram-positive bacteria)
CGGATAGCACGCAGGCCAGCGTACTCGCCGGACGCACCGGAGTTGGGCTGCAGGGAGATAGCGTCGTAGCCGGTAATTTCCACCAGCCAGGCTGAGAGCTCATCAATCAGGGCCTTCCAGCCGGCAGCCTGGTCGGCAGGCACATTGGGGTGGATGGAAGCGAACTCGGGCCAGGAGATGGGTTCCATCTCGGCTGCTGCGTTCAGCTTCATGGTGCAAGAGCCCAGGGGAATCATGGTGCGGTCCAGGGCCAGGTCCTTGTCTGAGAGGGAGCGCAGGTAACGCATCATGGAGGTCTCAGAGCGGTAGAGGTGGAAGACCGGGTGGGTCATGTAGTCGTCGGTGCGCAGCAGTGCCTCGGGCAGCTCGTAGGCGTCGGTCTCCCCCAGTTCACCGCCCAGGGCAGCGGCCAAGGCTTCCAGTACCTCATCGGTGTGGGACTCGCCCACGGAGATGGAGATACGATCTGCTGAGATTTTACGGACGTTAATACCGGCGTCCAGGGCCTTGGCAACCAGCTCGTCGGCGCGTCCTTCGGCCTCAAAGGCAACGGTGTCGAAGAAGGTCTCGTGGACCAGCTTCAGGCCGGCTGCGGTACCAGCGGCGGCGATACGGGCGGCATTATCGTGCAGGCGGTTAGCGATAGCCCGCAGACCCTCAGGGCCGTGGTAGACGGCGTAGGCACCGGCGGCGATAGCCAGCAGGGCCTGGGCGGTACAAATGTTTGAGGTGGCCTTTTCGCGGCGGATGTGCTGCTCGCGGGTCTGCAGGGCCAGGCGGTAGGCGGGCTTGCCGAAGGCGTCCTGGGAAACACCCACCAGACGGCCGGGCAGGTTACGTTCCATACCCTTAGAGACAGCCATGAAGGCTGCGTGGGGGCCGCCGAACCAGAAGGGCAGGCCAAAGCGCTGGGAGGAGCCTACAGCGATGTCAGCTCCCTGGTGGCCGGGGGCGGTCAGCAGGGTCTGGGCCAGCAGGTCGGCAATGACGGTGACTAGGGCCCCGCGGTCCTTGGCGGCCTTGATAATTGGTTCAATGTCGCGCACCTGCCCGTCCTGGCCGGGGTTAGAGATGATGACCCCGTAGAGGTCGCCTTCGGGCAGGCCGTCGGCAAAGTCGCTAATAACGAAGGGAATGCCTAGGGCCTCGGCCCGGCCGCGAACTACTGAGAGGGTCTGGGGTAGGGCACGAGAGTCGATGGCGAAGAAACCGTTCTTGACCTTGCGGTTTGCCCGCTGCATCATGACAGCTGCTTCTGCTACGGCGGTTGCCTCATCGAGCAGGGAGGCGTTGGCGATGGGCAGGCCGGTCAGTTCCATGACCGTGTTCTGGAAGTTGAGCAGGGCTTCAAGGCGGCCCTGGGAAATCTCTGGCTGGTAGGGGGTGTAGGAGGTGTACCAGCCCGGATTTTCAAGGATGTTGCGGCGGATCACGGCCGGGGTGATGGCATCGTAGTAGCCTGCCCCAATCATCTGCTGCTTGACCTGGTTCAGGGCTGCATAGGAGGCAATTTTTTCTTGGGCCTCTTGCTCACTGAGGGGGGCTGGAAGGTTAAGGTCGGATTCTAGGCGGATGCTGGCGGGAATGACCTGGTCGATCAGGGCGCTGAGGCTTTCATAGCCCAGGGTTGAGAGCATTGCTTCTTGGTCAGCGGCCTGCGGGCCTAGGTGGCGGTCAATAAAGGACATGAGACGCTCCAGGGTAGAGGGTAAAACTGCCCACAGGGGTAGCCTGTGAGTAGTGCCCTCCCCGCTCTGTTAAAACCTGAGAGTTTTAGTTCGCAAGCTACCTATCACGCATAGTAGCGGGCGCGAATTCTGCCCCTTCGGTGGGGGTTTAACTCCCCTCTCCAGAGTCGCCTGACTGAGCGGTACATTTGCCTGAGAGTTTCCCGGGGAGGGTTTGCTCCTTCGGCGCCGGGCCCCGGTCCCTCAACCTGGGCTGTACGGTCTCTCCCGCACCAGTTATAGCGGCCTTTTTGTGTTATCAACCTTTATTCTGCCACAGTCAGGGGCAGAGTACCAGGAGCAGGGAGTCCTAGCTCTCAGAGGGGTCAGAAGCAGGCAGCCCTACTGCCTTTGAACCCCGGGGAGTTTCGGCCTCCAACCAGGCACCTATGCCCCCCTCAAGGCTGTAAAGATCCCTATAACCGGCAGAGGTCAGGAGCTTCAGGGCCTCTAAGGAGCGCACCCCAGCTGCACAGTAGAGGGCATAGCGGCCCTGCTGCTCAGGCAGCAAAGCCTCCAGGTCAGCCTTCCGAGCGGGGTCAGCAGCTGCCTGCCGAATGAGGGACAGGGGCAGGTTGAAGCTACCTGGGACGGCCAGGGCTGCGTGCTCCTGGGGCTCCCGAACGTCAATCAGGGGAACACCCTCAAAATAGGGTGAGCTGGCAAGATCAGCCCAGGTAATTTCAAGCCCGTACTGGTCTGGCTCAGAGCCGGCAGGCTCCCAGCTATCAGCCCTCCTGCTGTGAGTAGGGTCAGAAGCAGGAAGGGCAGGAGTAGCAGGAGGGTTAGAGGCAAGCAGGGGGATGTACTCCCAGCGGCCGGTCAGACCCGAATAGTAGCCCACCTCGCCCATCAGCGGCTGCCCAATGCCAGTTAGCAGTTTAATGGTCTCTAGGGCCATGGCTGTTCCGACCAGTCCGGCAAGGGCGCCGATAACACCAGCAGTGGCACAGTTAGGCACCGTACCGGGGGCGGGCTCAGAAGGGTACAGGTCCTCATAGACCGGCCCGCGGCCCGCCCAGAAGACGCTCATCTGGGCGTCAAAGCCAAGAATGGCACCCCACACATGGGGAATGCCCAGGGCGGCAGCAGCCCGAGAGGCGGTGTAGCGGGTGGGGAAATTATCGGACCCGTCTACCAGCACGTCCACCCCGGCCAGCAGCTCTGCCGCATTAGCGTCGGTCAGACGCTCCTTGACAGCTTCGACCCTAATCAGGGGGTTCAGTTCCCGTAAGGTTTGGGCCGCCGAGTCAGCCTTAGAGGCCCCCAGCCGGGCGTAGGAGTGAATGACCTGCCGGTGCAGGTTAGAGATCTCTACCGCATCATCGTCAATCACCAGAATATGACCAACACCAGCTCCGGCCAGGTAGAGCAGGGCCGGGGAACCCAGCCCCCCTGCCCCAATCACAGCAACCGTTGCAGTGTTCAGCTTTTCCTGGCCCGCCTGGCCCATTTCAGGCAGGATCATCTGCCGGCTGTAATACTGGTAGGCCAGCGACGTTAGTTCAGAGGTCATGGTAGGTCTTTCTCTAGGGTGGGGCTGAGGCCGGTGGGGCCTCGCGTATCGAGCCCGCTGGCTGGATGGAGTGAGCGGGTGCGCCAGCACACGAGAGCGAACGGAATCCGCCGTCAGGCGGGGCGTGAATTGGGGCGAGCGCCCCAGCGCGAGACCCAAGAGGGTCTGCGGGCGAGAAGGCGAGGGCCACCTACCATTTCATACCTTCGACTCGAAAGCCTTAGGCGGTGGGCGTATCGATGCCCACCCACTGCACACTGCCGTCAGCGAGTTCTTGTTCCTTCCAGATGGGCACTTCTGCCTTGATACGGTCAGCTGCCAGGGAGCAGGCGGTGAAGGCTGTGCCCCTATGGGCTGCTGCCGTAAGAATGGTCAGGGCTGACTGGCCGATGGGGATGGGGCCTACCCGGTGGGCAGCCCAGAGGCGCACGCCGGGAATCTGCTCTGCAACCGCCTGTAGGACTCCCTGCAGGTAGTCGGCTGCCTGGGGGTGGGCGCTGTAGGCCAGGGCTGCTACGGCCTCTCCCTGGTCGTGGTTGCGCACAATCCCGTCAAAGACCACCAGGGCCCCCATAGCCGGAGTCATGGTGAGCTCTTTAGCTGCTGCCAGGAGCGGTTCAAGGGGGTCTTCGGTCAGTAAGGCCTCAAGGACGGTGGAGTCAAGCGGTTCAAGGGGCCGCCCGGCATAGGGGTTAGCCTCAGTGGGGCCTGAATGCTTAGTGGTCATGGCAATCCTCTAGCTGCTGGCAGATGTGGGTCAGGAGGGGTTCAAGTACGGTGCAGCCGTCTTTGACTGCCCCGGTAGAGCCAGGCAGGGTCATAATGAAGCTGCTGCCGATCAGGCCGGCAACCCCGCAGGAGAGCAGGGCGGTCGGCTTGCTCTGGAGCCCCTGATTCCAAAAGGCCTGCATAATGCCCGGAATCTCCTTCGTCAGGTGGGGGCGCACTGCCTCGACGGTCCTATCATCTGAGCTAAGGCCGGTTCCTCCGCTGGTCAGGATTACGGTGGGCAGGTTTCCGCCAGCTACCAGCTGGTCAAAGTAGGCTGGAATATCTGCATCTGCCAGTACCAGCGGATCGGGAGTCTCAAAGCCCTGCTTCCGTAGCCAGGTAACTGCCAGGGGGCCGGACTGATCCTCATAGACACCGCTGGCAGCCCGGGTAGAGGCCACAAGAACTAGGCCGGTGCGCTTCTTGGGCAGGGTGGAGGGGCTGCTCACTGCTCCACCTTCCAGTTGCCGGATTTACCGCCGCTTTTTTCTAGCACCCTTATACCGGTCAGGACGGCCTGCTTGTCGACGGCCTTAATCATGTCATAGACCGTCAGGGCGGCAGCCGATACAGCGGTTAGGGCTTCCATTTCTACCCCGGTCACACCGCGGGTTTTGACCAGGGCTTCAATGCGGATCCGGTCAGGTAGGCGCTCAAAGTCGATGCTGATCTTACCCAGGGGCAAAGGGTGGCAGAGGGGAATGATCTCGGGGGTCTTTTTAGCTGCCAGTATTCCGGCAACGCGGGCCACCGGCAGGGCATCGCCCTTGGGCAGGTCGGCATCAAAGATTTTTTCTATTACCTCTGCCCGGGTCAGGATGTAACCCTCAGCTAGGGCGCTGCGGGTGCTTTCCTTTTTCTCGGTGACATCAACCATGTGGGCACTGCCGTCGGAGCGCAGGTGGGTCAGGTTTCCCTTTGGGGTCGGATCGGTCATGGTCCTTGGGTTAGCCTCTCAGAGAGAATCAATCAGTATTTACTATAGGTCATGTGCAGGCGGGGTAATTTTTTGGGCAGCTAGAGGGGAATGTAGCGTACCAGCTCACCGCCGCAGTAGCTGCGCCCTGGCTCTAGTTCTACCAGGGCATCAGCCCGGGCAGCCTGGAGCAGCAGGTGGGAGCCGGTGGCAGGGCTGGGGGTTAGCAGGGTCAGGACGCTTCCATCCGGCTGAGTCTGCCGCATCAGGCTAGCCCGCCGGTACTGGGTTTTTCCCGCAGGTGCTTGGATCGGGCCATCAACTAGTAGCCTGCCACGGAGCTCGGCCTCTTCCTCCCCTGCCAGCTGGGCCAGGGCTGGGCGCAGGAGCAGCCGGTAGCTGATCAGGCTGCTCACCGGATTACCCGGCAGACAGAGCATCGGCACAATCTGCTGATCGTGGGCTTCAAGTAGGGCTAGGCCCTGGGGGCCGCCAGGTTGCTGGCTGACCTGGCCGAACCAGCAGGCTAGTACCCGAACTGCCCTATCAGAGGCAGAGCCCCGGTCAGCAGAGCCAGCTGCCAGGGCCTCCAGGCCCAGGCGCACCACCTCGTACTTGCCCTGGCTAATGCCGCCGCTGCTCACAATCAGGTCAGGCACCCGGTCAGCGAGCGCAGCGGCTAGGGCAGCTGTAAAGTCTTCAACAGAATCAGCGATGGGCAGGTGGCTTCTGCTGCAACCGTCCTGGCCGGCAAGGGCTGTGAGCAGGGGCCCGTTGGCATCAAAGATCTGCCCCGCCCTGGGGGCGGTGGCGGCAGGAGCTACCTCGTTGCCCCCGCTAATAATGAGCAGGTGCAGGGGCCGGTAGACCTCAGCCTCACCTATCCCCTGGGCTGCCAGGGCAGCAATCAGGGCAGGAGTGAGGCGGCTACCGGCCTGGGCCAGGACCTGGCCAGCGGCAATGTCCTCCCCCACGGTGCGCACAAAGCTGCCTGGGGCAGTGGGCGGAAGTTCAACCTGCCCGCCTTCGCCCACAAAGCCTGCCGCCTCTAGGGGCCCAGCTAGCGGGCGGCTACGCTCCACTGGCACTACGGCGCTGTAGCCTGCTGGCAGAGGGGCTCCGGTCATGACCGGGTAGACCAGGTCATCTTCTACCGGTAGGCCAGTGACTGTTGCTCCGGCGGGAATGTCTGGCCCTACCCGGAAGCTGCGGGACTTGCCCTGCGCCGCTGTAGCGGTTAGTGCATAGCCATCCATCTGGGAGTTAACAAAGGAGGGCTGCGGTATCAGGGCGTAGAGGGGCTGGGCTAGCTGGTAGCCGGCGGCCTGCTCCAGGGGCAGGAGCTGACTGCTGCGGGTGACGGTGGCAGCTAGTAGCCTGCGCAGGCAGGCGGCATAGGCTCCCGGGGTAAGGGCCCTTCCGGCAGGAAGCAGACGGGTAAGGGTCTCTTGGCTTTGTCTCATCTGCGGTAGCTTCCTTTCAGTCGGGCTAGCCAGAGGGCAAAAGCTCCGGCAGCTAGCAGGCTCAGGTAGAGGGCCATGAGCATGAGAGCTGAGCCTAAGGCGGCCTCTATACGGTTAGAGCTCAGCGCCAGCTCAATAGCCAGGGGGATAGTGCGGGTTTGACCCTCAACGTTGCCGGCGAAGGTGACAGTTGCCCCGTATTCGCCCAGGGCGCGGGCGAAGGCCAGGACGGCTGCTGTGAGCAGGCCGGGGGCAGCTAGCGGGAGCAAGACAGCGCTGGTGACCTCGCTGGGGCTTGCTCCCTCCAGGCGGGCAATTTCGGCGTATTCAGTGGGCAGGGCCCGCAGGCTTGTCACCAAGGTGGCTATATAGAAGGGTAGGGCCACAAAGGTTTGGGCCAGAACTACAGCTAAGGGGGTGTAGGCCACCGAGAGACCTGCCCCATCAAGCCAGGAGCCCACTAGCCCCCGCCTGCCCCAGAAAAAGAGCAGGGCCAGACCAGAGACCACCGGTGAGAAGATGATGGGGGTGTAAATCAGCCCGTAGAGGGGCCAGGCTAGGCGGCGGGCCCGGGATTTTTCAAGCACTGTAGCCAGCAGCAGGGCTGTGGGGGTGCCGAGCAGGGCTGCAATTACGGTGCTGGCTAGGGCTGTTAGCAGTGAGAGGCGGAGGGCTGCTAGGGCAGCCGGTTCGCTCAGGAGCTGGGGCAGGTTCCCCCAGGGGCTGCGCAGCAGCAGAGCTAGGAGGGGCCCTGCGATGAGCACTAGGGTGAGCAGGGCTGGAAGCAGGGCCAGGGCAGGCACGGAGGTGAAGGCGGGGGCCCGCTCTCTGGGCGGCGGGGCAGGGGCGGGGCCGGGTGTGCTCATAGTTCTAGTTTAGGCAGGTTCAAAGCCGTAGTCTGCAAGAATCTGAGCCGCCCTCTCAGAGCTGGCCAGCCAGTTGGCAAAGTTTTGGGCGCTTTCCTTCCCTTGGCCGCTGCTGGTAAGGGCCAGGGGGTAGGTGTTCCTTTCGAGCTGGGGCAGGGGGATGACGGTGATGTCTGCGCTCGCTGAAAGAGCGGTGGCATCTGTGGAGTAGATGAAGCCGGCATCTACCTGGCCGGTGGCTACCTTGGTGGCTACTGCCGAGACGTTGGCTTCTTCGGTGGAGGTGGCCGCTTCTATGCCCCGGCGGGTAAGTTCCTGGTGGGCCAGACGCCCGCAGGGCACCTGCTGGGCGCAGATTGCGGTCAGGACGCCGGGGGTAGCTAGGTCATCAAGGCTATCAATGGAGGCAGGGTTTCCGGGGGCTGTGGCCAGCACCAGGGAGTTACTGGCGATGATTTCTACATCTGCACCGGCTAGCTCTTCAACCTTTTCGAGGGCCTGGTCCATGCTGGTCTGATCGGCGGTAATCAGTAGGTCGGGTTGAGCTCCTTCGACCATCTGTGTAACCAGTTGGGATGACCCTGCGTAGGTGGCTGTAATTTCTACCTGCGGGTTTTCCTGACGGTAGGCTGCAATGAGCTCATCACCTACGGCCCCCAGGGAGGCCGCTGCAAAGAGCTGTACCTCTGAGTTCTGCTCAGGTTGCGCTGGTGCATCAATTCTTGTCCCGCAGGCGGTCAGGCCCAGTAGAAGGGGCAGGAGAAGGGGGGTTAGGCGGGGCATAGGGTCTCCAATGACAGGTAACAGTGGCCAGCAGAGGGCCTTTGTCTATAGATTAGTGTAGAGCCAGGTGGTGCTCTTCAGCTGGTTTGCTTAGGCTACAGAGTACCTCTGAAGCACCCGATGTAAGATTTCTGAAAGTGCAGGTATGCCCCAGTTCCTAGCCCCGCCTTCCCCGGTTCCTCTGGGTTCTACTATCCCAGTGCTCACCACCGGTTCCAGTTCAGCTGGGCAGCCTGGCCTGCCAAGGAGCGGGCCCCTGCTTGACCGCTGGGGCCGAACCGCCACAGACCTCCGCATTTCCCTGATGGATAAGTGCAATCTGCGCTGTGTCTACTGTATGCCCGCTGAGGGGCTTAAGTGGCTGCCGGGCAGGCAGCTCCTAACCCTCGAAGAGGTCACCCGCCTGGTGCGGGTGGGCGTGCAGGAGCTGGGTATTGAAGAGGTCCGTTTTACCGGTGGTGAGCCCCTAGTCCGGGCTGATCTGATTGATATTATTGCAGCCGTCCGCGCTGAACACCCCCGCCTGCCTATTGCCCTGACCACCAATGGCATTGGCCTAGAGAAAAAGGTAGAAGCCCTGGTTCAGGCCGGGCTCAACCGGGTCAATGTCTCCCTTGATACTATCTGCCCAGAAACCTTTGCCCAGCTCACCCGCAGGGATAAGCTGGCTGCTGTTCTGGCAGGAATTGAGGCTGCCGCTGCCGCTGGGCTCACCCCCCTTAAAATCAATGCGGTACTCATGGCCGGCATTAACGATAACCAGGGCCATGAGCTTCTGGCCTGGGCCCTAGACGGCGGCTACCAGCTGCGCTTTATTGAGCAGATGCCCCTGGATGCTGACCATAGCTGGACCAGGGAGGGCACTATTACCGCCGAGCAGATTCGCCAGCACCTAGCTGACCACTATGACCTGCGGCCCCAGGCTCAGCCCCGCGGCTCTTCACCTGCTGCCCTCTGGGATGTTTACCCCCTGGGGTCAGCCAGCAGGACTGAACCCCTGGGGCAGGTGGGTATTATTGCTTCAGTGACTGAGCCCTTCTGTTCAGCCTGTACCCGCACCCGCATTACAGCTGATGGTAAGGTGCGCTCCTGTCTCTTTTCCCTGACCGAAACCGATCTCTTAGGGGCCCTACGGTCTGAGGTCAGCGATGAGCAGCTAGCCCAGATTTGGCGCGGGGCCATGTGGGCTAAGCCCCGGGCCCACGGTAAGGACAGGCCCGGCTTTGAGGCAGCTGATTTTACCCAGCCTGACCGGCCCATGAGCGCTATTGGCGGCTAGAAGGTCCCCACGCTAGAAGGTCCCCACGCTAGAAGAGAAGAAAAGGTGAGAGATGCAGATTAATTTCTTTGCAGCGGCCCGGGCAGCTGCTGGCCTGCCCAACCTAAGGGTAGAGCTAGACCAGCTGCCAGAGCCCACCCTTGCTGGCCTGCAAAACTACCTGGCCCAGGAGCTAACCGGTAGCACCCCCTCTGGTCAGACCCTGGCCCAGATACTGCCCCGCTGTAGCTTCTTAGTAGATGGGCTGGCCGCTCAGGGCGAGCGCCTAGATGACCCGGCCCTGCTGGCCCAGGCCCAGCGCCTTGATGTTCTTCCCCCCTTCGCTGGCGGCTAGGGGCTGGCTGTGGCTAACCTGAGCTATTGTGCCCTGATTTTAGCCGGTGGGCGTTCTTCCCGCCTGGGTGGGGTTTCTAAGGCCCTGCTTTCAAATGGGTCCAGCACCCTGCTTGAGCAGGCCCTGGCGGCCGCTGCCGGGGCTAGGGCCCGTATTGTGGTGGGGCCGGCAGATCTTGCTCTACCGGCTGGGATTCTTCGCACCCGGGAAGAACCTGCCTTTGGGGGGCCGGCAGCCGGCATTTCGGCCGGGCTGAAGGCCCTGGCCCTTGCCCAGCCAGACCTCTTAGGCTCTTCCCAGCAGTGGGTGCTGCTGCTTTCCTGTGACCTGCCCAGGGTTGGATCGGCTGTACCCCTGCTCTTGGAGGCGGCAGCAGCCTCACCGACAGGGGTCAGAGGCTACTGGGCTGTGGCTGAGGGTATCGCCCAGCCTCTGCTGGGTATCTACCGGGCCGCTCCCCTGCTTGCTGCCTTCAGCCGGGAAACAGCTAACGGCTCCGTCCGCCGCTTTCTGGCCCCCTTGGGCCCGCATCAGCTGGAGCTAGCTGCTGAGCTGGCTGCCGATATTGACACCTGGGAGGCCGCCCGCGCCGCAGGCTACACCCAGCTACCGCCGAGCCTGAAAGGAGGGCACCGTGCACCATACCAGTTGGCAGCAGGCCAGGCAGCTTCTGCACCGGGCAGGAGCCAGCCAGAAGGCTTCTGAAGAGGAAATCCCTCTTGGCCAGGCCCTAGGCAGGATCCTGGCCAGGGAGGCTTCTACCCTGCTGCCGGTCCCCCACTATGATTCTTCTGCCATGGATGGGTATGCTACAGCTGGCCCCCCGCCCTGGCAGCTGCTGGCCTGCCCAGCGGCGGCAGAAGGGGAGAATCTCCATCAGCGGGCCCTTCCTCTAGCTCCTGGTCAGGCTAGCCCTATTCTGACCGGCGGGCTTATACCTGCGGGCACTGATGCTGTGATTCGCCAGGAACAGGCCCTGTTAGAGGGCAGTATTCTTAGCCCCGACCCCAGGGTTTTTGGCCGGGGTTACCCGGCAGCTGGCGCTGATATACGCCGGGCCGGCGAAGAGCTGCCAGCCGGTAGCTGTGTGCTGCCTGCTGGAAGGCTCCTTGGAGCCCGCCAGCTTGCCGCCCTAGCCACCTTAGGCTTTGATAGCCTCACCGTTCTTGCCCGCCCCACTGTCGCTATCGCCTACACCGGCAACGAAATTATTAGCTCCGGCCTGCCGGGGCCCGGTCAGGTTCGCGATGCCTATTCCCTAGCCTTTCCTTCTTTGATCACTAGTTTTGGTGCTCAGCTTATTGAGACCTGCCGGCTACCGGATTCTCCCAGGCAGCTCAGTAGCTGGATCAGTAGCTGCTCGGCTGACCTGCTGCTGGTGACCGGTGGATCGTCGGCCTCTAGCTCTGACTGGCTGCGGCCGGTTCTGCTCGAGAAGAAGGCAGACTATCTTTTTGAGTCGGTTGCGGTTCGCCCCGGCCACCCGGCCCTAGCTGCCTATCTGCCTCAGCCTTCTTCTGCCCCTCGCCTGCTCCTGGGTCTGCCGGGTAATCCCCTAGCTGCCTTTTCTGCCCTCTATTCCTACCTGCCAGCCTATCTGAGGGGGCGGCTAGGCCTGGATCTGGCTGACCTACCCCGGGGGCGGCTGCTCACCCCGCTAGGGCCGGGGCGGGGCTCTGACCTGCGCCTTCAGCCAGCTAGCCTAGAGGCTGGCCCTGAGGGGCTGACCCTCTCCCTGCTGCCCCGGCACCAGTCCCATATGCTTTCTTCCTTTGCTTCTGCCCAGGCCCTGGCCCTCCTCCCTGCTTCGGGGGCTTCTTCTGGTCAGCTTCTGCCCTACCTGCCCTTGGATGCACCCTTCTAAGCCTTTCTGCCTTTGATTCTGCCCTGGCTGCTTCTGCGCTGGGGCTCTAGGCTGGGGCTCTGGGGTGGGGGAAGGACCTATAATTGGGAGGAGTTTGAGCCCTACCTGTTGAGACTGGAGTGTCCTGTGTCTAAACCTAAACTTGGCGATGTTGCCGCCCTTGCAGGGGTCTCCCCTACTACTGTTTCTAGGGTTCTCAATAATCGGGGCTATCTTTCTGAGGCAACCCGGCAAAAGGTTTTTGAGGCCATGCAGCAGCTAGGCTATAGGCCTAATGCCATTGCCCGTTCCTTGCAGGGGCAGAAGAGTCAGCTGATTGGCTTGGTCTTTCCTTCTGTGGCCTACCCCTTTTATGGGGAGATGGCCTACCGCTTGGAGTCTCATCTGGCTGATGCTGGTTATAAGACTATTTTGTGTAATAGTAATGATCACCCAGAATCTGAGCAGCGCTATTTGGATATGCTCATTGCTAATCAGGTCGATGGGGTAATTACCGGTGCCCATTCTCAGGTGGTGGCTAATTTTCCCCATTGGGGGGCTCCCCTGGTCACTATTGACCGGCAGCAGACGGGGCGCGGGCCTAATATTTCCTGCGATAATTTTTCTGGCGCCTTCCGGGCTACCAGCCTGCTCCTAGATGGTCAGGCCAAATGCCTGGTGCATATTACCTCTACCCTTTCGCCAGCTAATGACCGCCAGCGGGGCTTCTGCCAGGCGGCGGATCGAGCTGCTGCCGATTGGGATATTTTGGAGCTGGGTTTTACCAGCCCCCAGGCTGAGAAGCGGCAGAAGATTTATTCCTACCTGGCTCAGCGGCCGCAGGTTGATGCGGTTTTTGCTTCTAATGATCTCTACGCCGCCTTTGCCCTTGAGGCGGCCCGTTCTTTGGGGCGGCGGGTGCCTGATGACCTACAGGTTATTGGTTTTGATGGGACTGAGGTCAGCCGGTCCTTACTGCCAGAGCTAACAACGGTTGTTCAGCCCATTGATGCTATTGCCCAGCGGGCAGTTGCCCAGCTCCTTCATGCTATTGAGGGAGCTGAGGGGCAGCTAGCTGGCCAGGATCTTCTTCCGGTGAGCCTGCATCCGGGGGCAAGTACCCGCTCTCAGTTCTGGCTTGAAGAGCTCTGGCTTGAAGAGTTCTAGGCTCCTGCCTTGAGGGAGACCTGGCTTTGGGGGGCTGGGTGAAGCATACCGAGGACGGGTTTTCCACTCTTGAAGGGGAAGAGCTCAATAAAGCCGTGGCGGGCGTAGAGGGCAGCTGACCGGTAGGTGGAGGCTTCTAGGTAGGCTGGGTACTGGCCTAGCTGGGCCCGGCGGTAGTCGAGCAGCTGGGCTCCGACTCCCTGGCCGCGGGCGGCTTCGTGGACCCCAATGGTGTAGAGGTACCAGTGGTCAAATTTGGGCCTGGCTGCGAGCAGACGCAGCTCAGTCAGGGCGGCGCGGCCAAGGCCCCGGCCTAGAACCTTGTAGTAGTCCGGCAGGGCCCTTATATCTGCTAGGAGGTTACCCTTTTGGGCCTGGGGGGAGAGCCAGAGGGCAGCTCCTAGGATTTTTCCGTCGGGGCTGCTCGCTAGGTCGATGGTTCCCTTGGGCCCGTAGGTGGTTTTGATCTGGAAGTCGAAGAGGGCCCGGGTGCGTTCAAGCTGGCCTACCCCGCCTAAGGCCTTGCCCATGACCGGGTCCTGGGAGAAGGCCTGGGCTAGGGCTTCGATGACTGCCGGGTAGTCGGCTTCTTGGGCTGGGCGGATCTGAATGTTGTGCGCTTCTGGCCTGCTCTGCTGGCTGGAGTCAGCCTGGGCCAGGTGGCGGGGGGATGGCATGGGGGTCTCCTGGGGGTAGGTTTTTTCTCTTTTTAGGGTAGCTGATTTAAAGCTGAACCGCCGCCTCAGCAGGGCTGGGGCGGCGGTTCTTTCTCTAGCTTTTAGAGGTGCTGGCTGCTCTTAGACCTGGGCGCTCTTGGCGCTTACTGCCAGCAGCTGGGTTTCTGGGGTAACGGGGTTACCTGCGAAAACGGCAAGTTCAACTGCGTCAACAGTCTTCTTGGCGTTGGTGATTACCAGCGGGGTGGTCAGGGGGTAGCCTGCGGCCTTGATGGCGTCCATGTCGAATTCAACGAGCAGGTCGCCGCGCTTGACTTCTTGGCCCTTGCTGACGTGGGAGGTGAAGTGCTTGCCTTCGAGTTCAACAGTGTCAAAGCCGATGTGCATGAGCAGTTCTACACCCTTTTCGGTGCGCATTCCTACGGCGTGGCCGGTGGGGAAGGCAACGGTGACCTTGCCGTCGGCCGGGGCGTAGAGCTTACCTTCGGTGGGTTCTACAGCTGCGCCGGGGCCCAGGGCGCCTGAGGCGAACATGGGGTCTGAGACAGCTGAGAGCTCTAGGGCGCTGCCCTTGAGGTGGGAGGTCAGCTCGTAGCCTAGGGTGGTCACGAGGGTCTGGCTGGCAGCGGCGCTAGCGGCAGCAGCTGCAGGAGCAGCGGCAGCTGCGGGGGCTGCCTCTTCTTCAGCGACCTGGCCGGAGAAGGCCTTCTTACCGTAGATGAAGGAGGCGGCGGTAGAGATGAGGGCTGAGGTAAGGGCGGCAATGATGAAGCCGGTCCAGCCCATGCCGAGCTTGTTGTCGATGGAGGGAATACCCAAGAAACCTGCCGCGCCCAGGCCTGAGGCCTTGACGCCGAAGAGGGCGATCATGGCTGAGGCGATGGCTGAGGAGCCCATGGCAATGTAGAAGGGCCAGCGCAGGCGCAGGTTGACACCGAAGATAGCCGGTTCAGTAATGCCCAGGAAGGCTGAGGGGGCGGTAGCGCCGGCCAGGGCCTTGAGCTTCTTGTCCTTGGCGGTCAGGTAGACACCGAGGGCTGCACCACCCTGGGCGATGTTGGCCATGGAGGCGGTGGCGAAGATGAAGGAGCCACCGGCTGCGATGAGCTGAAGTTCGATGGGAGGGAAGGACTGGTGCAGACCGGTGATAACGATCGGTGAGTAGACCAGACCGAAGAGGAAGCCACCGACGGGACCGGCAGTGTCGTAGACCCAGTTGATGCCTTCACCCAGGAGGGTACCTAGCTTGAACATGGGCGGGCCGACCAGCATGAAGGTGGCAAAGCCGGTAATCAGCAGGGTCAGGGTGGGGGTGAACATGAAGTCAATGACACCCTTGAGGACCTTGTGGAAGAACTTCTCAATGTGGGACAGGATGAAGGAGACCAGGATGATAGGCAGAACGGTACCCTGGTAGCCAGCCTGGGCTACCTGAATGCCGAAGACATCCCAGTAGGTCATTTCCCCGGCTTCAAGAGCGGCAGCTACGTTGTAGCCGTTGACCAGGGAGGGGAAGACCATGGCAGCACCCATGGTCAGGCCCAGGTAGGGGTTACCGCCAAAGACCTTGGTAGCGGTAAAACCAACGAGGACGGGCAGGAAGGCGAAGGCTGCTGCTGAGAGCAGGTTGACGATGCTTGCGAAGCCTTCCCAGGCGGGGTAGAGCTCAATAAGGGACTTTTCAGAGTCGAAAATCCCGGTTGCGGTGAGCACGTTGTTCAGTGCCATGAGCAGACCGGAACCTACCAGTACGGGGATGATGGGTAGGAAGATTTCTGAAACGACCTTGATGAAGCGGGTAAAGAGGTTACCCTGGTCTGCTGCGACGTTCTTTAGTTCGTCCTTTGAGACCTGCTTCATGCCCGAGGCGGCCATGTTCTTGTAGACTTCGTCTACGTCGCCGGGACCAACGATGATCTGGAACTGGCCAGAGTTGTTGAAGGTACCCTTGAGGTCTTCGTCGTTGTCCAGGGCTGCCTGGTCAATTGCGTTCATATCTTTGAGCACCAGTCGCAGGCGGGTGGCGCAGTGGGCGCCTGCTGCGATGTTGTCGACCCCGCCGACGGCGGTGAGGACTCGCTCAGCCACGGATTTGTGATCCATGTCTTCTCCTTAGTGTGTGGGCCTTCCCCTAGAGCTACTTAGGGTCAGATGGCATCAGGCTGGCTGTTTTCCTATTCAGCAAACATGCCAATCGTTTGACATACTAGCACCAAAAAAGGGGCTAAAACAGCCCCCCGTCTCATCCCGCGTCTATGTTGTTTTTTTATGGTTTTTTGAGGGGAAAAACCCACCCTAAACCACTAAAACACAGCAATCACAAAAAGTTATAGGCACTCTTAGTCCCTCCCCGCCTGAGCCCAGCCCGAAAGAAAAAAAGGGGGCGGGAAGATCCCTCCCCGCCCCAGACAGTCTCAAAACTAGCCCAGTCGATCAACCTTCAAGAAGTCATCCCCAGCCTGAACCTGCTGATCTAGACCCAGCACAGAAAGGTCAGCAACGGTCTTCTTAGCGTTAGTAACCACCAGGGGGGTTGTTACCTGGTAGCCGGCAGCCTTAACCTGCTCTAGGTCAAAATCAACCAGCACCTGGCCCTGCTCAACGAGTTGGCCCTTCTCAACCTTGGCGTCAAAGAACTTGCCATCAAGTTCCACAGTGTCAAAACCAACGTGAATCAGTAGCTCTAGGCCATCTTCGGTCCGCAGGCCAAAGGCGTGACCGGTTGGAAAGGCCACAGTAACAGTTGCACGGGCAGGAGCAAGAACCTGACCAGTAAGCGGCTCAATAGCAGCACCCGGCCCTAGGGCACCAGAGGCAAACATAGGGTCGCTCACCTGGCTCAACTCAAGAACTCGGCCCTGCATGTGGGCAGCTAGCAGGCTAAAAGTATCAGAAGCGGCAGCCTCTGTAACCGGGTTTTCCTCAGCAGCCTGATCAGCACCACCAAAGAGCTTCTTGAAAAATCCTGCCATGAAAATAACACCTCACTGTGACGTTTAGAAACCAAGGAGCTTACCCCGTGGGGCCTTGTGGTCCTAGGGACAAAGCCCTCAGAGCCCCAAGGGGTAAGCCCAGAAACCACCCCTGGGGTGGCTCATGCCCTCAGCCTACCAGCAAGAATGGCCCAGTAGCTTTCCTCCAGCCTGTCAGGGCGCTCCAGGACGTGAAATTTTTTTCAGCCCCTGGAGCGATCTGGCCTCTAGGCTGCCCTTAGGCCTCTAGGCGGGCTAGGCGCAGGTCAGTACAGAGCTGGTCAAGATCAGCAGGGCCCTGCAGGCTCACCCTACGGCTAGAGCCATGGAAAAAGGTTCGGGACGAGAATACTTCAGCGCCCCCATCAACAAAGAACTCACAGCCAGCAGCATCAATCAGCAGATCAAAACTATGGCGCTCTGCCGCTTCAAGGGTCCGGGTTCGCAGGTCTCCACCAACATGGTAGCGGGTGCCAGAGCGGTCTAGGGCCGCTGAATCCCGGCTCAGGGTCAGGGTCAGGGCCAGGCCCTTCTCATCCTGAATCTGAATTTGAACCGGCCCCTGGCTAACATCTACCTGAGCAGCCAGGCGGAAGACCCTAGCGTCCTTCAGGTCGGCAAGGGAGCCGTCAGCAGCCAGCTGGGCCGCTTGCAGGGGCAGGGCAGTATCCAGCTGGGCAACTGGAGTCTGGTAGATCTTTCCCTCCTTCACGGCAAGGGCCCTAGGGTAGGTCATCTGATGAACCCAGTGCCTATCCCAGCTGGGCAGGTCATCTTCATCAGCGTTGCCAAACCAGCCCAGCATGATAGACTCCCCAGCTTCTGTTCGCTTATTAGAGAAGATCTGGGGGGCATAGAATTCTGTTCCCGCATCCAGCTCAGTAAAGGGGGTACTGACCTTAAAGTTCAGGCCCTCAAGACTGCCTAGAACATAGCCGGTTTGGAAGATATTCTGGTACTTTTCCCCTTCTGCTTCCATCCCCTGGGGGCTGAAGATCAGAACGGCAACTTCCTGGCCGGTAACCTGGTCAGTCTGGAAGAAGAGGTTGGGGCACTCGTACATGTAGCCTAGGTTTTCTAGGCTGGGGTCACTAAAGGAAATTTCCCCGGCAAAGTCCCACTGGCGGCGGTCTTCTGAGGTGTAGACCACAATAGCTCCGGTCAGGTTTTCCCGCTGGGCCCCAATAACAGCCCACCAGAGGCCATCGCGCTCAAAGACGTGCGGGTCCCGGTAGTGGGCAGTGTAGCCAGCTGCCGGGCCAGAAATCAGGGGGTTATCGGGGTGACGGCGGAAGGTCTGCCCGTCATTAGAGGAGCTAAAGAGGGCCTGGTAGGGAATCCGCTTGCCCTCTTCGTCCTTAACGTTGCCGGTGTAGAAGAATTCCAAGTCCCCGTTGGGGGCAACAATTCCAGAACCGGAGTAGCAGCCATTCTTGTCGTACCACTTGATGGGGGCAATAGCTGTTTTCTGATCCTGCCAGTAGGTCAGATCCTTACTGGTTGCATGCCGCCAGAAGACGGCCCGGATGGGGTGAACCGGTGAGTACTGGTAGAAGGCATGGTAGATGCCGTCCTTGTAGACCAGGCCGTTAGGGTCATTGAGCCGACCTACCTTAGGGGCCAGGTGAAGGGCTGGGTAGTCTGGGTCTTGCGCTGCGATGTGGGAGTAGTCCTCAGCCTTACGCTGAGCCTCCCGGAGTAGTTCTTCAACGCTGTAGTGTGATGGAAGGTAGTCCATGTGCTTCCTTAGTCCCCTTGCTACCGGGTAGACGATATCGGTTTGGTGCGGCCCTACCAGTCTAATGTATCAATCGTTTGACATACCCCTACCCCCAGGGCCTGGGGCAAAGAGGAGCCAAGCTCACAGTGAGCCTGGCCCCACCTAGGTGGCGCTGTAAAGAAGCAGGGAAAGTAGACCCTCAAACTGTCAAGGCCCTCAGCCCTAGGGCAGGCCCAAACCCAGGGCAGACTCAGCCCTAGAGGGCGCCCTCCTCTTCCAGGCGGGAGAGGCTCAATTCCTCTAGCTGCTGACCTAGCGGGCGGCCAGCAGCATCAAGCAGGCGCAGCCGGCGCAGACCCGGGCGCATAAAGGCCCGACCGCTCATGCTTACCTTCCCTCCATCAAAAAAGATCTCAAGGGCAGAAGCATCAAAGAGTAGCTCCAGGGTCCTCTTCTGAGCCGGCTGCTCAAAGCTGTGGGTACGCACCGGCCCCCAAACCGTATAGAGGGAACCAGACCGGTCCAGCACAGCCTGCTCGGCTGAGAGACTCAGAGTCAGGGCAGGGCCTTGCTCATCTTCCCAGACCAGCTGCACCGGCCCCTGGGCCAGGTCAAAAGAAGCAGAGAGCCGGTAGACCCTAGCCCCCTCCAGCTGGGGCAGGTAGCCTTCTGCATCAGGCTCACCGGCTACAAGAGGCAGGCTCTGGTCCAGGGCAGCTACCGGGCTCTGGCGCAGGTAGCCAGCCTCTAGGGTCAGCCAGCGGGGCAGGGTCAGCAGGTGCAGCCACTGCTGATCCCAGCTAGGCATCTCGTCCTGATCTGAAATCCCAAACCAGGCGGTGATTAAGGCCTTCTGCCCATCAGCCGTATTGTGAAAAACCTGGGGGGCATAAAACTCAAAGCCGGCATCAAACTCAGTAAAGGGGGTTTCAACCTCAAAATAGGTGCCCTTCAGCTGGCCAACCACGTAGCCTGACTGGTACTTATTGTTGTACTTCTCCCCCACCGGCTCCATGCCCTGGGGGCAGAAAATCAGAACGTCCTTCTCTTGGCCGGTGACCTGATCGGTCAGGGTAAAGATTTGGGGGCACTCAAGCATGTAACCGTACTTGGCAATGGCCGGGTCAGAGAACTCCAGCTCCCCCTCAAAGGTCCACTGACGCCGGTCCTCAGAGGAGTAGAGAACAATAGCGCCAGTTAGTTCCTGCCGCTGGGTGCCGATGAGGGCGTAGTACTTACCCTCCCGCTGGTAGACAGAAGGGTCCCTAAAGTGGGGGGTGTAGCCTTCAGGGGTACCAGAAATCAGGGGATTGCCCTCAAAGCGTTCAAAGGTGACAAAGTCCCGGGTAGTCACCAGGTTCTGGTAGGTTTCCCGGCTGCCGTCAGGGTTTTTAACATTCCCAGAATAGAAAAGTTCAACACTGCCGTCTTCGGCTTCAAAGGCTGAACCGGAGTAGGCCCCGTTGCGGTCATAGCCAAAGATGGGGGCAATGGCGTTAGGCCCGTCAGTCCAGTGCAAAAGGTCAGTTGATGAGGCATGACGCCAGAAGATATCCCGAGCCGGGTGGGTGGGGGCGTACTGGTAGAAGGCGTGGTAGACCCCGTCCTTATAGATCAAGCCGTTAGGGTCATTGAGGCGGCCTACCGGCGGGGCTAGGTGCAGGGCCGGGTAGTAGGGGTCGGCCTTAGCCAGGGGGGAATACTTGGCCTCATAGGCCTGGGCATCGTGCAGGATTTCTTCGGCACGCTCATGGGGCTGGTTCATTAGGGCTCCTTATCGCTTCTAGAGGCCTCTAGCTCACAGGAACCCGGCCCCCTCACAGGTCTTGGGAGTAGAAAGACTAGATGCTCAGCTAAGCCCTCTGCTTCTACCCTAGGTTCAAGCCTACAAGGCTTCCGCTTTTGCCCGGCCTTGGGCAAAAGGGGCCGGGGGCTGAAAAAAGTTTCAGAAGCTGTTAAAAGCCGCAGGGGCGGCAACCCTTAACGGGTGCCGCCCCTGCGCCAAAGATAAGAAAAGTAAGAAACTTACTTGAGGGTGACGGTTGCGCCAGCGCCTTCGAGAGCTTCCTTAGCCTTCTCTGCATCTTCCTTGGAAACGCCTTCGAGAACGGGCTTGGGAGCGCCGTCAACCAGGTCCTTAGCTTCCTTCAGACCCAGTGAGGTGAGGGCGCGAACTTCCTTAATAACGCCGATCTTCTTGTCGCCAGCTGATTCGAGGATAACGTCGAATTCGGTCTGCTCTTCAGCAGCAGCTGCATCGCCAGCAACAGCACCAGCAACAGCAACGGGTGCAGCAGCGGTTACGTCGAACTCTTCTTCGAAAGCCTTAACGAATTCGGAAACCTCAACCAGGGAGAGTTCCTTGAAAGCTTCAATCAGTTCTTCAATGGAGAGCTTAGCCATGAGATTTGGCTCCTTCTGTTTTTCTTGCAAGTCCCGGTTTGGGCCTGCGAGTCTGAAATATTGGGGTGGCCCTTTGGGCCAAAGTCTGGTGCGCTAGGGGCAGCAGAAGCGATTACTCGGCTTCGGGTGCTGCGCCTTCAGCTTCTTCCAGCTTGATACGCAGAGCGTCAACGGTGCGAGCAACCTTTGCGATTGCGCCCTTTGCGCCGCCTGCAACCTTGGCCAGAAGAACCTCGCGTGATTCGAGGTTTGCAAACTTGTTGATACCAGCTTCGTCGAGAGCTTCGCCCTCGAAGTAACCGCTCTTAACGATCAGCTGGGGGTTAGCCTTGGCAAAGTCACGTAGACCCTTCGCAGCATCAATGAAGTCGCCCTTGATGAATGCGATTGCGCTGGGGCCGTTGAGCTGGCCATCGAATGCGTCGATGCCAACTTCCTTGGCCGCAATAGCGGTCAGAGTGTTCTTTACCACGGCGTATTCGGTCTCAGCACCCAGTGCACGACGAAGCTGCTTCATCTGTGCAACGGTGAGACCACGGTACTCGGTGAGAATTACGCCGTTAGAGGTCTCAAGGAGTTCCTTGATCTCTGCGACGGCAGCAATCTTAGCCTGTGGTGCCATGGTGTTCCTTCCAGTTCTTATCCCGCCGAAGGCAAGAAAAAAGCCTCGTTGCGTAGGCAATC
>JAXDRN010000061.1:0-2764 GCA_034090985.1 Rothia sp. (in: high G+C Gram-positive bacteria)
GCGCAGTTGGTAGCGCGTCTGCATGGCATGCAGAAGGTCAGGGGTTCGAATCCCCTTAGCTCCACGGGGGTATGGCGCAGTTGGTAGCGCGTCTGCATGGCATGCAGAAGGTCAGGGGTTCGAATCCCCTTACCTCCACCAGGGAAGGTCCCGGCAAGCAAGTCTTGCCGGGACCTTTTTTATACCCTCATCCACTTCTGTCAGAGGAAGGGGCTTACAGGGCGTAGAGCCGCCTCTGATTCTCTAGCAGAATCGGCGCACAATCTTGGCCGCGCTGGACTGAAATGCTCTCGGTTAGTTGGCGCAGGCGTCCGCCCACCTCTTGGGCAAACTGTTGGGCATCGAGGTCGTCAGTAGCTTGCTCGGGCAGATCCGTTTCTAAAAGCAGGCGGTCTGCCGGCACCTGGCGGATGTAGGCCCGCCCCCGCTTAGACTCAAGCATCTGCGGATGAACGGAGATGCAGCCGCCCAAGCGCATCAGCCGGGTCAGCTCATCACTGCTGCCCCCAAAGCGGTGTATCACCGGCACCAGCGGGCAGCCGGGCAGGCCAAGTTCCTCGAAAAGATCAAGCATCGGAGTTACTGCCCGGACGGCGTGCAGGGACAGGACATAGGGCTTCTGCTCCCTTTGCCCGGCGGCAGCCTCACCCACCGCAGTCAGGATACGGCCCAGGGCCCCTAACTGCAGGTCGGCAGGGGAGGCATCCAGGCGGCGGGGCAGAAAATCTAACCCAATCTCACCAATCAACCGGGTGCTACTCAGCTCAGCCTCAAAAATCTCAAGCTCAGCCTCAACCTGGGCCGGTGAGGTCATCCACCAGGGGTGAAAACCGAGAGAGAGCAGGGGCCCAGCCAGGCCAATTAGCTGCCTCAGCTCCCGGTAGGCTGAGGGCAGGAGGGTCTGGGCAACCACCTGGACGCCCTGGGCCCGCAGGGCCTGGTCAAAGGCAGGCCGAAGCTGCGGGGCCAGAAAGTCATAGTGAAAGTGGGTATCAAGTAGCATAGGCAGGGTTAGGCGGTTCGCTGACCGGCAGCCTCCTGCTGGCCCTCCTGCCCACCCAGGGAGGGAGGGGCCGGGATTTCTTCCATGCCGGCCAGCTGGCGGATGACCTTACCGGCCAGCATCTGACCCATAATCGGGGGCATATAGCTCATGGAACCCAGGGTCTCACCCTTAGCCTTAGCGCCCGGGGCCTTCTCCACCTTGAAAGGTAGCTCGGTAGAGAAAAGCACTTCAAGCCCGTAGATCTGGCGCTTGCGGCACTCGGAGCGAATCACCTTAGACATAGAGCAGTTGTAGGTGCGGCGGATATTAGCGAACTGCAGCATGGTTGGGTCAAGCCGGTTGGCAGCCCCCATAGAGGCCAGCAGGTTCAGGCCCCGCTGGGCGGCCCACTGGTAGACGGCCAGCTTCTGGGTGATGGTGTCGATACAGTCAATGACGTAGTCGGGCCTCGGGAACTTATCGAGAGTTTCTGCCAGGTTATCGGGGGTGAGGAAGACCCGCTCGGCGGTGACGGTGCAGTCAGGCTGGATCTCCTTGATCATGGCCTCCATGACCTCAGCCTTGACCTTGCCTAAGGTGGAGGTAAAGGCCAGGGCTTGGCGGTTGATGTTGCTTTCTTCCACGACGTCTCGGTCGAGCACAATCAGGTTGCCCACCCCTCCGCGGGCCAGGGCTTCAGCGCAGGCTGAGCCAACACCGCCAAGACCTAGAACCATCACAGTAGCGCCCTGTAGTTTTTCTAGGCCTTCGTCCTTAAAAAGTAGCCTGAGCCGGGCAAAACGTTCGCTCTCAACACCCACTGGGGGCCTCCTTGAAAAGTTCGTGTGTCTAACCTGGTCATTATGCCACAGGCTGGGCTTAAGAACCCCCGCCCTTTCTCTCCTGCACCCGGGGTTTATCACCGGACCTAGGAGAGAAAGGGCGGGGGGATAGGGGCTAGTCTGGGTTTTAGCCTTAGCGCCTAAGGATTTAGCTCTTGGGGACGGGCGGGCCAGCCAGCAGGAGGACCACAAAGAGTAGAACCACGAAGGCTAGCAGGAGGACGCTCGCGAGCGCTGGCTTGGCCAGGACCCAGGCCTGGGCTTTCTCGAACAGGCTGGAGGGCGCTGCCCCGCCGGGAGCTAAACGCCAGCCCCCGCCCAGTAAGCCCCGCTTTTCCAGGAAAATCTCAAAGGGAACCGTTGCAAAGGGAATCACAGATAGGAGCAGGCCGGCCACACCCACGGGGGCCTTCCACTGCTGGTTGACCCAGGTAAAGACCGTCACTACGCAGTAGCTGAGAAAAACAAAGCCGTGAATACCACCGGCAATGGGCACGAGATTGGTTACACCGGTAGCCCGCAGAATCAGGGCCGTGATCAGCAGAGCCCAGGTGATCATCTCGGCGGTAGCAAAAATACGGAAGAGCGCCCGAGGGGTGGGCTTAGAATCTGGTCGCATGGGGCCTTTCAGAGTGAATGGAAGATAGACAGCAAAGGGTTTATCACCGCTACCTACTGTACAGGTTTACCGCAGGTGGGGGCAGGGCACTAAGCTTGGGATCATGACCCACAAAATCTTTGACATGCCCCTAGCTGAAGTATGGCCCCACTACCTGGCCAAGGTAGAGCGCAAGGGCCAGGACGCCGCCCTGGTAGAGACCGTTACCTGCTGGCTGACCGGTTACAGCCCTGCTGACCTGGCCCGCCACCTTGAGGAGCGGACGTCCTTCCGCGACTTTTTCGCCTCAGCCCAGCTCAACCCCGCCGCGCACCTGAT
>JAXDRN010000062.1:0-34814 GCA_034090985.1 Rothia sp. (in: high G+C Gram-positive bacteria)
TCTTCGATTTCTTCGCGCACGCTCATAGCGCAGTGGTTGCAGGTTAGGCCGCTTGCCTTAACAATGGTTGTTGACATGGGTTTCCTCCTTCGGTCAGGGGCTTAGATGCCCCTACTTAATCTGGCGGGAAGCGGTAGACTCCCGCCGCTTTTGGGGTTTTTAGCTTTTGACCAGGCGGCTGATAGCCGCCATGGCTTCGCTGATTTTGTCGTCGAGCACAGCGCTGTTACCACTGGCCTCTGCCTGGGTTGCGGCCTCAGTAACACAGTGGCGCACATGGTCTTCTAGCAGCTGGATAGAGACACCCTGCAGGGCCCTATTAATGGCAGAAATCTGGGTAAGGATGTCAATGCAGTAGACGTCCTGATCAACCATGCGCTGAATGCCGCGCACCTGCCCTTCAATGCGGCGCAGGCGCTTGAGGTAGGCGTCCTTGTCGGCAGTGTAGCCGTGCTGGTGCCCCTCGTGCGGGCTGGCCGGGTGGCTTGTGCAGTCTTCTTGGCTCATGCCTTAAACATATACCCCCTGGGGGTATATTTTCAAGAGGGGGAGACCTCGAAAGTAATCTAAAACTTCATAAGACTGAAGGAAGAACATGCCCATGAAGTTTTGGACTACCTTCGGCAGCAGCTTCTTCTAGAGGAGCTTGTGGGCCGCCTCTACCAGGATCAGCAGGCCAAAGACCAGCAGTACCGCCCCAGCCACCCCGTCAATGACCAGGGTGGCCCGCGGGTGTAGCAGCCACTTCATAGCCAGAGAGGCCAGCGAAATAATCAGGGCAAACCAGAGCACATTAATGCCGCCGTGAATCAGGGCTAGCAGGCTACCCATGATGAAGGGTTGGACGCTGGCCACCATAAAGGGCGGCACGCTAGCAATGTAGAAGACCGCGATTTTAGGGTTGAGAATATTGGCAATGAAGCCCGCCAGAAAGTCCTTACCCACCTTCTTGCCTGCCGGGGCAGGGGCCTTCTTCCCGCTGGGTCCGGCTAAGGGCGCCGCCGGTGCAGGCAGTGAGGCCAGGGCGGCCTGCTCTGTTTTGAGGGCAGTCACCTGCCCCCAGCGCCTGAGGTTGAGCAGAAACTTAATACCCAGGTAAATCAGGTAGAGGCCGCCCGCTACAGTAATCAGGTCAAAGATGAGGGGGGCTGCTGCCATGAGCAGGGCCAGGCCGGTGGCGGCGGTGACGCCCCAGATCAGCAGGCCAGCCGTAATACCAAAGACGCAGGCGTAGGCGCTTCTTTTACCCCCGGCTACGAGGGAGCGCAGCACCAGGGCGGTATCTGTAGCCGGGATAATCGTGATGAGAAAAGCGATGCCGGCGAAACCGATCAGGGCCTGGGTAAGGGTCATGGGCACCACTGTAAGCTAGGGAGCGAACCCGGTGCAATTCCATGGACTCAACCGGTTTCAGCTGGCAGCTGCACTCGGCCTTTGGGGGCTATGCAGTTGCTATTGTGCCCCACCTGGTGCTGGACGGGCTCTGCCACTTCGAACTGCCCGGGGGCGTCCTAAGCCACCCAGCGGTAGCCGGTTCCCTTGCGTCCTCGCTCACCCACCATCGCAACTAGGTCTGCCTCAAGGAGCTGCTCTACAGCGTAGCGAACCTGGGCGGGGCTGAGCCCAGTCTGATCGGCAAGCTGAGCGCGTGTAAGTACCTGCCCGGACGCAAGCGCCTGCGCAATAAGAGGGGTATTCTTGCCGACCCCCTGGGGTAGAACCGGGGCAGGGGCTTGGGGTTGAGCGCTCGGGGTGGCTACCGGGGCTGGGCGTGCAGGTTGTTCCTGGCGGGCAGGCAGGGGGTGCTCTGCAAACCAGAGAACCACCCGAAACTTGACCCCGGTATCGGTAAAAATAGGGGCGGGTGCTCCTGCTGCTTCGAGGGCCTGCTGGACCTCACGAATCCCTCCGCCTTCGCCCTCAATAACCCGAGCCCCATCTGATGTCTCACTGTTCTTCATCAGGTGGTAGAGCCTCTGATTGACCGCTGCTTGGGCGTGTTCTTCGCTCAGGAGCTGGTGGGTAGAAAGTCCCCGCAACCCACCGGGGCTCTCAACAATGAGGCAGCGCTCTGTGATGCGGACCTGCACAGACTTGCCGGTGCTGAGCGTCAGGGGGCTCAGGTCACGGTGAACCAGGGCGTTGGCAATGACCTCACGCACTGCGGTCATGGGGAGAACCGTTTGGTCGTAAAGATCCCCGCTGCCCTCGTAGACCTGGTAGGTGGGGAGGTTGGCCTCCACCCAGTTCGTGAGGTCCGCAAGCAGGTCAGGCACTGCTCCATCGAAATGTTCAAGATTGCGGCTTCTCGACCTGCCGTTGCGGGTGGTGAGGACGGCGGCGGTCACCCCGAGCGCAGGTTCAGGGCCCTGCGGGTAAAAACCTAGTCCGTATAAACCCGCTACAGTGGGGGTTCCCTGGGGGTCTAAGACAGCAGTTGCCCTGAGAATATCTTCGTCCTCTAGCTGCCGCATACGCCTGCTGCTTGCCCGAGTGTGCTCCAGGTAGCTCTTGACGAGCTGGGGGTTTAAATCTGCCCTGGTGCAGTTGGGGGCAGGCTGGGCATCATAGCGAATGTGCTCAGAAGTGTGGAGTTTAGCAATCTCAATCATGCGCAGCTCCACGGGGTTCATGGCGTAGTCACCGTCTGACTGGCGAAGATAGGATACGCCCTTGTAGGTGGCAGGCTTGTCTGTGATGGGGAGCCCCTGGACTTCAACAATGAGTACGGTAGCGGGCTCATTCTCTTCTGGGGAGAGGGAGGTGAACTCTAGATACGGGGCTGGGGTAACATCGTTGCGGTTATGTGCAGCGATCGCTGCTTCAAGCTGGGCAACCTGGGGTACTCCGGTAACGCTGAACCCTGCCTTCTCATCGACACCTAGGATGATGGTTCCGCCACTAGGCATATTGGCAAAGGCGCAGAGGGTTTCCCCTAGGCGGGTCGGCATGCCTCCCTGGGCTTTTTTGACTTCAATGGTGGTGGTGTCGCCTTGGCGCTGACGTAGCTGTTTGAGAGTTTCGGTAAGGCGTTCAGGTGTCCAGGTCATGGTTAAAGCATGGGGCTGTCATGGTGAAAAGTCAACATCATTGCTCACCATGATGGCTATTTTCACCATGATAGTCACCATGATTTTCGCTATGAAGCCTCGATTTTCCTGCCCCAGCGGGCGGCCTTGGCCGCGCAAATCATGAGCTGCACCTGGTGGAAGATCATGAGCGGCAGAATCAGGGCACCTACGGCTCCGCCCCCGAAAATGACCGCTGCCATGGGTAGGCCGGTGGCCAGGGACTTCTTCGAGCCGCAGAACTGCACCGCCACCCGGTCGCCGTAGCTAAAGCCCAGCTTCTTGGCCACAACCCCGCTGAGCCAGAGCAGAAACTCCACCAGGGCAAGCGACAGTAGCACTAGAAGCAGAATCTGCCAGGGGCTGATGCGGGTCCAGATGCCCTGCACGATGCCGTCCGAAAAGGCCGCGTAGACCACCATGGCGATGGAGAGCCGGTCAACCTGCTTGGTCAGCTTGTTCTTGGCAATCTCACCCACCCAGCGGCGCAGGAGCTGGCCCAGAATGAAGGGCAACAGGAGCTGAAGGGCAATGTCAGCAAAAACCGAGCCAGAGATTGTCAGCTGGTCGCTCTGCATCAGCAGCATGACCAGCAGGGGGGTGGCGACCACGCCCACGATATTTGAGGCACTCGCGCTAACAATTGCCCCGGTCACATTGCCCTTAGCGATCGAGGTGAAAGCCACCGAGGACTGTACAGTGGAGGGCACCAGGGTCATGAAGAGCAGGCCCAGGTAGAGCTCCCGGCCGATAATACCCTGAAGGGGGTAGAGGGCTAGGCCGATGAGCGGGAAGACGAGGTAGGTAAAGCCCAGAATGGTGCTGTGGAGCCGCCAGTTTTTCAGACCCTGCAGGGCTTCTTGGGGTGAGAGCCTCGCGCCGTAGAGGAAGAAGAGCAGGCCGATAGCGATTTTGGTGGCTACGCTGAACCCCTCGGCGAAGTCTCCGCGGGCCGGGGCGATTATCGCCAGGGCGACGGCGAGCAGAATCAGGGTGATGAGCGGGTCTGGGCGCCAGGAGCGCAGTTTCTGGGGTAGGGCCATTTAGCCCATTCTACTCTTAGCCCTGGTCAGTGGGCTGGTTGCCAGGGGCGGAGGTCGGAGGCTGGGGCGCAACGTCCTGCCCGTGAGAATCCTGCCCGCCGGGGGCGGGTGCTGCCCAGGTGGGCGGGGCAGGCTGGCGGTACTGCGGGGGCACCCAGCCGGTGTAGAGCATATCGCCTACGGTGCGGTCCCGGTACTGGGCGGGGCGGCGGTAGCTGGTGTTGACTGAACCCCAGTGCTGGTTGTCGGCCCGCTCGGGGTAGGTGGCCAGGTGGTCGGTGGCCTGCAGGGGATCGGCCCAGGCTTCGGCAGGCTCTGCCGCCGGAATCATGGACAGCGGGTAGGGCGGGTTGTTCTTGGGGCGCCAGATCAGGCGGCCGGGTTCGGTGCGGTCACGCAGGGCGTGGGCCCGCCAGGTGACCGGCGGATGGGTGGTAGATAGGTTGGCTAGCCAGGTGAAGAAGCCCCGCTCGTAGACGGCCCGGTTGGCCAGTTCGTGGAAGTTCACGTCATTCATCAGATACTTACCGGCGGCAAGTACGGTGGTGGTGGTTTCTGCGCCATCGGGGGCGTAGCGGTAGCCGAAGTTGTCGGCGGTGTATTCCTGGGTGCGGGAGAGCAGGTTGCCCAGGATCGGGATCTGCATGAAGAAGCTGGTGAAGATCAGACGGAAGTAGCTGGTGTGGCCAGCTGCGATATGCCCAACTTCGTGGCCGATGATGAAGCGCAGGGCTTCGGGGTTGCGGGCTGCCCCGCCGATTTCGAAGAGGTCGGAGTAGATGGCGATAAAGCGGCGGTGCCCGTGGCCTGAGGCAAAGGCGTTGATTTGGCCGTTGCCGAGTACGACGTAGGCATCAGGAACCCGGCGCAGGCCTGCCGCCTGGGCTGCTTCAACTACCATCTGGTAGGCCTCGGGGAACTGGGTGGGGCTGATGCGCACCCCGCTCAGGCGCAGCTGAGCGTACATGAAGCCGCGAACAAAGAAGACAGCTAGGGGTAGGTAGATGGCGATGGCGATGAGCTGGCCCACCAGGTTGCTGATGCCTATGCTGGCTCCGTCGATCCCGTTGAGGATGAGGCTGATGAAGGAGGAGATGAGGTAGATTCCGCCGCCGATGTAGATCAGGAGGGTAAGAGCGTAGGCTGCGATGACCAGGGGGAGTTCAGCCGGGTGACGAATGGCGTTAAGAAATTTGAAGGGCAGCAGGGACTGGAAGCCCAGGAGCTTGGGGGCGGGCAGGGGTGAGAAGGGCCTCTGGCGCTTGTCTTCAGGTAGCCAGCCTGCGCTCAGGTCGTTGGGCAGGGGCTGGTGGAGGCCGGGCTCCTTGCTGGGTGGGGAGGCCTGTGGGCCGGGCTGCTGCGGGTAGGGCGGGGTGGTACCGGGGTTGTTCTCACTCATGGGGTTCCCTGCTGTTGAGGTGATGCTTTCTGATTCCACAGTAGCAAGAAAGCGATAGGTGAAGGAACGCATGCGCTACTGAGTATTCCTCGGTGGCGCATGCGTTGGGTTTATTATTTCTTGTTTAGTTGCGAGCGGATAAATCTATATGTAATGGAAGAGACTAGTAGAAGCAATAGCCCGCTGTTAAGAATTTCTAATGGTGTTATTTCAAACATTATGGCCCCAAGGTGGCGATTATTCCGTTTCTATTTACGCGGATACAAAGCTAGTACTATCCCTTTTGATATTGAGGCGAGTTTCATTGGGTGCTCCTTGAGTGCTTGGTCAGCCGTCTTTGGCTGAGACTTGGGGGTCAAGAGTGGCTCCTTATTGTATTTTGCGAACTTGGAGTGATTATTTCCCGTGAACAATTCTTTACGAATTTTTTATTCGGAATATTTTTATGTACGACTTATAAAAAAATATCCATGAAATAAGAGCTGGGATGCCAAGTTTCGACAGGCCTTCAATTAGAGTGATATCAAAAATATATGAATATACATAAATGATAGACAGAGCTGTGAATGTATAAATAAGATTAAGTAAAATGTGTTGAATTAACCTCATGGCCGTGGTGCATCTCGCAATGGGGCGAGTTGGGCAGCGGTTAAGCCTGCTACGCTGAGCATATGGTTCGAATCTTTCATGAAAATTCTCCTTGAGTGCTTGGTCGGCCGTCTTTGGCTGAGACTTGGGGATCAAGAGGTGTTCTTGTATCTATAACCTTGTCACTATGGGGTGGCCATTTTAAGAGGTTGTCTGAAAAAATAATAATTGTGGCTTATTCATAAGGGGTTACGCAGACTCACGCTGGATGGAGCCCAGTGGGTTCGCTGTGAGCCTGCTTCACCCCCAACCTTTTGGATGAACCATCATTGATGGTTCTTGCATGTTTTGGATGCTTGGCCTTTTTTCCTTTCGGTGTACAGTACTACTACTAATCCAGTAGACATGAGGATGGATAATATAGTCCCTATGTTTATTAATGCTGGAGAGTAGACTTCTCTGTTAATTGTAAGAATTCCAGCAATGCTGAATCCTATAGTTAGGATTGCTAATATAATAGTTAAAATTTTTATGGTTTTCATTGAATTTCTCCCTTTGGTGTAGCGCAGGAGTTGCTGGTGCCAGCAACCTACAGAAATAACAGGTGAAGGGAAAAGCTTAATTCCTTACCTGCCCTCCGGCATGATGGTAGTAGGCGGTAATAATGGCCATTGCTAGGCCTCGAATAGATGATGTAAGTTTCATGGCTTACTCCTTGAGTGCTTGGTCAGCCGTCTTTGGCTGAGGCTTGGGGATCAAGAGGTGTTCTTGTATCTATAACCTTATCACTATGGGGGTGGCCATCTCAAGAGGTTGTCTGAAAAAATAATAATTGAGGCTTATTCATAAGGGGTTCCGCAGGCTCACGCTCGCACCCACTCACCTCATCCGAGCCAGCCGCTTCGCTGTGAGCCTGCTTCATCCCAGGCTTTTGAATAAACCTCAAAATACCCCGAGCAACCGACTCAATACCAATTCCTCGGGGATTTTAGGTTATTTGGAATGAAGTTCTACTCTAGGTTCTTTCCTTTTTTCAGGAAGAAAGAGGACTATCAGAAATACGCCTGCAACAAGGTAAGCGAATAATGTTTGCCCATTGGTGTTCAGAATAAACATCAGCACCACAAGAAAACTTAGGAAAATTTTTTTCAGAAGAACCGGTTTTGCCATCAGGTGATTTTCCATCATAGACTCCTTGAGTGCTTGGCCAGGCAGTTTTGCCTGAAACTTGGGAATCAAGAGCGGAAGCCCTTATAAGAAAGGATAGCATAACTATGACGCAGAGTACAATGAGGCTTATTTAAAAAGTTGGGGTGAAGTAGCCTCACGGCAACCTAGCTGGCTCGATGAAGTGAGCGGATGCGCACTGGTTTCCGCCGCAAGGCAGGGCGTGAATCGACTAGTGAGCGAAACGAATTAGTCGAGAGGGTGGCAGTGAATGTGATCCTGCGGAAGTCCTTATGAATAAGCCTTAAAGAAGGGGCCGTAACCCAGCCAACTGGGTTACGGCCCCTCAAGAGGTCCTAGAGCCTAAGCAGCAGGAACCCAGAAGACCTAGGCGGAAACTACCACCTGCATAGTAGCCTCAGCAATAGCCTTTTCCTCGTTAGTGGGCACCACCAGCACGGGGATAGCCGAATCCTCAGTAGAAATCACACGGGGCTCGTCCCCGCGTACCAGGTTAGCCTCAGGGTCCAACTTGATACCCAGAGCGCCCAGACGCTCACCGACCAGGGTGCGGAACTGGTAGGAGTTCTCGCCAATGCCGGCAGTGAAAATCAGGGCCTGGGCACCGCCCACAGCAACATGGTAGCCGCCAATGTACTTAGCCAGGCGGTAAGAGGTCATGTCCAAAGCCAGCTTGGCCCGCTCGTCACCAGACTCCATAGCCTCAACCACAGAGCGCATATCGTTATTACCGGCAATAGCCAGCAGGCCGGATTCCTTATTGAGGATAGCGTCCATGCGGGCGGCATCAATCTCAGGGTTCTGCAGCATCACAGAGGTCAGGGCAGAGGGGTCAATATCGCCAGAGCGGGTACCCATGACCAGGCCAGCTAGGGGAGTGTAGCCCATAGAGGTATCCAGGCACTTGCCGCCCTGGATCGCGGTGATAGAAGCACCGTTACCCAGGTGGGCAACAATACCGTTAAAGTCCTCACGCTTAACACCCAGGAAGTCAGCGGCAATACCGGTAACGTAGTCGTGGCTGGTGCCGTGGAAGCCGTAGCGGCGCACACCGTAGTCAGTGTAGAAGCTCTCGGGAACAGCGTAGCGGTAAACATGCTCAGGCATGCTGCCGTGGAAGGCAGTATCAAAAACAGCAACCATAGGAACACCGGGGTAGGTGGCCTGGGCAGCCTTAATGCCGAGCACATGGGCCGGGTTGTGCAGGGGAGCTAGGGGGGAGAGCTCATCAATCTTAGCGATAACCTCTTCATCAATCAGAACCGGGGCAGAGAAAACCTCGCCGCCATGAACTACTCGGTGACCAATAGCGTCAATGGTCTTACCGTGCAGGGGCTCAACCAGGGCCTGAGCCATGATGTCCAGGGCTTCGGTGTGGGTGGGAATCTCAGCGGAGCCGATGTTCTCAACCAGGCCCTTAGCGATAACCTGGTTCTCTTCACCGGTAGCGGCGGTATCGCGCACCTGGTACTTCACAGATGAGGAACCGCAGTTAATAACGAGTACGAGCATGAAAGTGTTTTCCTTTAATTTAGAGGGTCTGGGCCTGGATCGCGGTGATAGCTACAGTGTTGATGATGTCATCAACAGTAGCGCCGCGGGAGAGGTCATTGACCGGCTTACGCAGGCCCTGCAGGACCGGGCCAACAGCCACAGCGCCAGAGGTCTGCTGAACAGCCTTGTAGGTGTTATTGCCGGTGTTCAGATCAGGGAAGATGAAGACAGTTGCCTGACCGGCCACCTGGGAGCCGGGGAGCTTAGAAGAAGCAATGGACATGTTAGACGCCGCATCGAACTGGATGGGGCCCTCGAAGGCGAAATCAGGCTTAGACTCGCGTAGCTTTTCGGTAGCCTCAACCACGATCTCTACGTCTGCACCGGAACCAGAAGTGCCGGTGGAGTAAGAGAGCATAGCAACCTTGGGATCAACACCGAACTGGCGGGCAGTCTCAGCAGAAGCCTTAGCAATATCAGCCAGCTGGTCAGCGTTGGGGTTGGGGTTAACGGCACAGTCACCAAAGACCAGAACCCGATCTTCCATGAGCATCAGGAAGACAGAGGAAACAACCTTAACCCCGTCCCTGGTCTTAATGAACTCCAGGGAGGGGCGAATGGTGTTAGCGGTGGTGTTCACGGCGCCAGAGACCATGCCGTCCACAATGCCCTTATGAACCAGCATGGTGCCAAAGTAGGAAGGATCCATCATACGGTTCTGGGCCCCTTCAAGGGTCATGCCCTTATGGGCCCGCAGATCAGCGTAGGTCTGGGCGAAGTCCTCAAAGTACTCATTGTTCTCAAGGTCAATGATGGTAACACCGCGCTTGCCCTCCTCAGCCAGGGGCAGGTCAATGGCTTCCCGCTGGCAAATTTCAGCGATCTTTTCAGGGTTACCAATAAGGGTAAGGTCGCAGAAGTCCCGGCGAACAATAATGGACGCTGCCCGCAAGATCCGCGGATCGTAGCCCTCAGGAAGAACAATAGACCGGCGGTCACTGCGGGCCTTCTCAATCAGGTTATGCAGAAAACGCAGGGGGGTCATGGTCGCAGGGCGCTCCAGGTTCAGGCGCTCGAAGAGCTCCTTATCATCAACGTTGCGGAACCACTCACCTAGGGCAGCTGCAACCTTGCGGGGCTGCCCCAGAGCCAGCTGGCCCCGAACCAGAGAAACAGCCCGGCCAGCCTTGAAGGTATCAAGCTGGGTAGAGAAAACAGGGAAGGGGGCCTTCTCAACCAGGTGACCAATAGCGGTATCCCCCTTCAGCTCACTGGCAAGACCGCCAGTCAGCAGCATACCCGAAGGGGCAGGGAAGGTGGGGGCCAGGGCAGAGGCCAGGGTAGCGACCATAATATCGGCCCGGTCACCAGGAACAATCACGAAGTCCCCATCGGTGAACTGGTTGAGGAAGTTAGAGACAGTCATGGCCGCGATCTTGATGTCATGAATATCGCGGTCCAGGAAGTCCTGGCTCATACCCTCATGGCTCAGACCCAGGTTATAGACAACTTCAGCGACGGTAGGCAGGGCAATCTCAGGTAGCTCTGGCAGAACATAGACAGGCCGGTTAGAGGGGCCGAGCTTAACCTTCTGCAGAACCTCATCCCGCAGTTCAGGGCGGGCCCGGTTCACCATAATGGCCAGCAGGTCAACCTTAGCTGAGTGCAGTTCGGTGCGGGCAACATCAACAGCATTAACCACGTCAGCAACAGAGGATTCCTGGGCTCCTACTACCGCAATGACCGGGGTGCCTAGGTCCTTGGCGAACTGGGCGTTGAGATCAAACTCAACAGTGGCGGCGTTATGGGAGAGCAGGTCGGTGCCATCAACAATAATGGCGTCGCAGTGCTTAGCCATTTCTGAGTAGACAGAAACAGCAATAGATGACATTTCCTCATGGTTGCCATCTGCAAGCAGCTCCCGGCAGCGCTCCAAAGAAACCCCGCCGCGGGCCTGATCTTCAGAAAGGTCATACTTGCTCCGAAGCAGGTGAATGAGGGGGTCTTGGGCGTCGGTAGTACCAGTGAAAACAGGCCGGAAGAAACCTACCCGGTCAGTCTCCTTGAGCAGGGAGTCCATAAGGCCCAGGGCGATAAGGGACTTACCAGATCCCTGGTTCATGGCTGAGATATACATGCCGTTGGTCATGTGGGTCTTTATCCTTGTGACAGTGTCTGAGTGAGAGTGGCCCCAGCCTGGCAGGGCTGCTAGGCGGCTGCGAAGCCATTTCTTGTACTGTTTGAGTTTATTCCTTTCTCTACCCTCTCAGCCCGGTAAGCCCTGTCTTTGTGTGGTATCTCATGAGGGGCGGACGCTTGCTGACAGTCTGTGCCCGCACGGAGCGCAGGCGGGTCTCTAAGAAGTCGTGTAGGTAGCCGAAACCTTCATGTGCGTGTTCTTTGAACGCGCAGATGAAGGTTTCGATTACATTCAGCGGGGCGGACGCCTGGTCACCGCCCGCTGCGCCCTCTAGAGTTGAAGGTATGAAAGTAGCCCTAGCCCAGATACTCAGCAGCAAGGACGTTGCCGCCAACATCAAAACCATTGAAGACTACGCGGCTCAGGCAGCCAAAGAGGGTGCCCGCCTGCTCATCTTCCCAGAAGCAGCCATGCTCTGCTTTGGCGGATCCCTCTACGACCAGGCCTCCCAGCACGAATTCACCTTCCGCAGCGCCCTAGCCGAAATCGCCCGCAAGAACTACCTGACCCTGGTCGCTGGCGGCTTTGCCCCCGTAGAACTCTCTGACGAATGGAACCTGAGGGTCTACAACAACCTCTACGCCTACGACCAAAACGGCCAAGAAAGCATCTACAGCAAAATCCACCTCTACGACGCCTTCGGCTTCAAGGAATCAGAAGGAGTCAAAGCAGGCCAGCAGCTGGTCACCATTAACGTAGACGGCAGCAAAATTGGCCTGGCCACCTGCTATGACCTGCGCTTCCCCAAGCTCTTTGCCGACTACTCCAGGGCCGGGGCCAAGGCGGTCATCCTCGCCGCCTCTTGGGCCGGGGGCGAAGGCAAGGTGGAACAGTGGCAGATTCTGACCAGCGCCCGAGCCCTAGACTCGAATATGTTTGTGCTGGCAGTAGACCAGGCCTCTCCAGCTAGCGCCGACCCGCGGGCAGACATCACCCAGCCAACCGGCGTGGGCTACTCACGGGTGACCTCGCCCTTTGGGGCCACCCTAGCTGAAGCCGGTGAAGCAGCTGAGCTTCTGCTGGTGGACCTTGACCTGGCTGAGGCAGACCGGGCCCGGGCCGCCCTACCTGTTCTGGCCAACGCCAAACTAGGCTACTAGGAATGCGAGAGAAAGAATCTTCTGACCATGGGTTTCTTTGACCTTTTTACCAGTAAAACCCCCACCGAACCGGCCGAAGCCCAGCTCAAGGCCACCGTCTACGGGCATGTGCAGGGCGTGGGCTTCCGCTGGTGGGTAGCAGGCACCGCAAAACCCCTAGGGCTGGTGGGCTACGCCAAGAACCTAGACGACGGCTCCGTAGAAGTCATGGCTCAAGGTAGCCAGGCCGCCTGCCAGCAGCTCCTAGCCGACCTAACCGGCGGTGACACCGCCGGCAGGGTTGATCAGGTCGACTCTGAGATCACCGAGCCAGTTGGCTCCTATAAGCGATTCGGCATCTACTAGGAAGGGCACACTATGGGCCACTCGCACAGTCACTCTCATAGCCATACCCACTCCCACGCTGCCGGGGCAGATGAAGGCCGCCTGATCCTTGTGGTGGCTATAGCCTGGCTGCTAGTGGCCTTCCAGCTGGTCGGGGCCTGGCTAACCGGCTCCCTGGCCCTGCTCTTTGACACGGTCCACGTCTTCACCGACGCCCTGGGAGTCAGCGTAGCCCTAGCCGCAGCCCGCCTGGCCCGCCTGCCGGCCTCACCCCGCCACACCTGGGGCTTTCGCCGGGTTGAGGTGCTCTCAGCCATGTTCCAGGCAGCCGTCCTTCTAGGAGTAGGGCTGTTTGTGCTCTACGAGGCGGTACAGCGCCTGCTAAACCCGTCCCCCATCCCGGGCGCCGACGTGCTGATCTTCGGCCTGATCGGCCTGGTGGGCAATATCCTCATGATCCTGCTTCTGCTCGGTGGCGACCGCAGCAACTTCAACCTGCGCGCCGCCTTCCTAGAAGTCCTCAACGACGCCCTAGGGTCTGTAGCTGTTATCGCCTCAGCCCTAATTATCTGGGCAACCGGCTTCTACCCGGCAGATGCCCTAGTAGCCCTCTTCATTGGCCTGCTCATTATTCCGCGCACCGTCAAACTCTTCCGCGAAACAGCCTCTGTTCTGCTCGAATCAACCCCGCCCGGTCTTGACCTTGAAGAAGTCCGCCGCCACCTAGAAGGCCAACCCCATGTTCTAGCCGTCCACGACCTACACGCCAGCCAGATCTCCTCTGACCTGCCGGTCCTTACCGCCCACATCGTCCTTGATGATGAATGCTTCAGCTCAGGGCACTCCGTGCAGATTCTCAAAGAGCTGCAAGGCTGCGTCGCTGACCATTTTGAGGTCTCTATTAAACATTCCACCTTTCAGTTGGAGCCGCGCTCGCTGGCTGCTGATGAGGACCTGCGCCAGCTGCACTAGGGGGTAGCGCCCCAGCAGGGGGGTAGGCTAGAGGGTATGTCACGCACTATTCAGCTCTCCTTCTCTGGCCTGAGCGCCTCCGTTGCCCCTGATGGTTTTTCTGAAACCGGCCAGATCCTTGAAATTGGTGGGGCTGAGCAGTCCCATGTTGATCTGGCCCACCCTGACTATATTTTTTATGAGTACCTGCGCCGGATTGCTAACCTCGCTGACCTGCTTGCCCCAGCCGGTGAAGCGGTGAGGGCTGCCCACCTGGGGGCTGGGGCCCTGACCCTGGTGCGCTACCTTCAGGCAACCCGGCCCGGCTCAGCCCAGCTAGCTGTTGATATTGAGCGGGAACTGCCCGGTTTTGTGATGGAGCAGCTGCCCCTGCCGGCGGGTACGAACTGTAAGGTGCTCATTGAGGACGCTGCGGCGGCAGCTCCCCGCCTTAAGGAGGAGCTGGCTGCCCCCGGCGGGCTTGACCTGGTTGTTCTGGATATTTTTTCGGGCTGGGAGGCCCCGCCCCACCTGACAACCGCTGACTTCTACACTGACTTGCGTGACGCCCTGGCCCCAGCCAGCGCCTCTAGCTTAGGGGGCCTGCTGGCGGTGAATGTGGGTGATGATGCGGGCCTGACCTTTTTCTCAGCCCAGGCCCGGACCCTGCTTGAGGTTTTCAACCATGTTTGGTGCCTGGCTGAGGCGGGTATGCTCACTGGCCGCTCTGCGGGGAACCTGATTCTGGTGGGTTCTGAGCGGGCCCTGGAGCCAGAGACTGCCGCTGCCCTGCTGGCGGCTGGCCCCCACCCGGCTGCTGTTCTGGGCACTGATGAGCTGCTGGAGCTGCTGAAGAAGCTGGCCTAGGCCGCCCCTGTGTGGGGCTGCTTGGGCTGGGCGCTGATCGTAATGCCTATAGAGGCTACCGTCAGGAGCAGAATAGCCGCCCAGCGCAGGGCACCGCTTTCCTGGGAGAGTAGGATCCAGCCGCCAAGGGCTGCAATGCCGGGTTCTAGACTCAGCAGGACAGAAAAAACCTGCTGAGGTAGGCGGCGCAGGGCTGCTAGTTCAAAGGTGTAGGGAAGGACAGAGGCTAGGACCCCTGTACCCACAGCTAGGGCAAGAAGGCTGGGGCTGCTGAGGGCCTGGGCTGCCCCGGCTGCCCCGAAGGGTAGGGTCATTAAGCTGGCAAGGGCTAATGACATCCCCAGGCCTCCAGCTCCTTCAATGAGTTTTCCTAGCTGGGCTGAGGCCAGAATATAGAGGGCCCAGAAGAGGGCTGCGATCAGGGCGAAGAAGAGACCTAGGCTGGAAATGTTTTCTGCTCCAGCGAACTTTTCTAGGCCGATGAGGGCCATGCCAAGGCTGGCTAGGCCAATCCAGAGGGCGTCAAGGCGGCGGCGGGAGAGCAGGGCAGCTAGTAGGAGGGGGCCAAGGAATTCTACTGCTACTGCCAGGCCTAGGGGGATAAGTTCGATGGAGTGGTAGAAGGCTGCGTTCATGCCAGCAAAACAGAGGCCTAGAAGGAAGACGGACTTCCACTGCTGCGGGTTCCAGGTCCAGAAATGGGGCCGACTGATGGCGCAGATGAGCAGGGCGGCCACGGCCAGGCGAAGGCTTGTTACTCCCCAGGCCCCTAGCTGGGGGAAGAGTTGAACGGCGAAGGCTGCCCCTAGTTGCAGGCTGATGCAGGAGGCTAGGACTAGAAGGACCCCTGTGGTCTTCTGGGAGGCGGCTAAGGGAGGAGGCGCTGTGGGCACGGGTATCTACCTTCACTGTGGGGTTTGGCAGGTTTCTACCTAGTTTGGCTGATGAACAACCTAGAGTCGAGTGAATCTTGTAGTCGCACTGTATGCGAAGGGTTCCTGTTCCAGGTCCCGTATTCTCTCTTGCTACCTAGGCCGCAAGGGTCTTTCCCTGAGCCCTACCTGCTATTGTTGCCAGCCGGGTTCAGCCCCTGGAGTTGCTCACCTAGGGGCGAACATCTCCCCCTTTGGGGGCTGGGCCAGTAAACTATGGATATGTTTGATACCTTCAACGCATCCAACGCTTTTGATGCCAATGGTCAGCCTAAGCCGGCTATTACCCGCACCCTGGATACCGTCCTTAAGGTTCAGCGGCCTCTGGTGGTTTCTATGCTTAAAAAGATGCGGGAGAAGTACCCGCAGGAAACCCCTAGCCAGCTCGGTAAGCGCCTAGAACGGGCCTACCTGCGCGATGTCACCGTTGGCGGCGGAGCCGTAGGGGCTACCGCCTTCGTTCCCGGCCTGGGCACAGCTGCCTCCCTGGGGCTCTCAACAGTGGCGGTCGGCGGCTACCTGGAACGGACTGCCCTCTTTGCTCAGGCCATGGCTGAACTGCACGGGGTTCATGTTGAAGACCCAGAGAAGGCCCGGCTTATGGTCATGGCGATCATGCTAGGCGAAGACGGGTCTGTGCTCATGAACTCTATCCTGGCCCACACCGGTAAGACCGGCAGTGTTTCGCGCAAGTGGGGCATGATGATGGGCTCTAAGGATTCAGGCAAGATCTTCAGCGTTGAACGGACCTTGCGGAACATGTTCGTTAAGCGTTTCTTGGCCCGCCAGTCTGGGGCCTTCCTGGGCCGGGCCCTGCCCTTTGGGGTGGGAGCTGTGGTAGGTGGTGGTGCCAACCTGGCCCTGGGCAAGAATATTGTGCGCTCAGTTGAAGAGACCTTCGGGCCCCTTCCTGCAGTCTTCCCCGCCGAGCTGAACCTTGATCGAGCCCCCCAGTTTGTGGCCGACCAGCAGGGCGCTAGCCCTTCTTCTAAACCTGATCCCAGTGAACCTGGCCGGCTAGAGCGGTAACGTAACAAGCCATGGGTTTTAACGAAAATCTAGATAATAACTATTCTCAGAGGGGCTCATCAGGCGGCAGGGGAGGCTCTAGCGATGGTGGGGGCATGAACCCGCTGCTGATGATGCTCATGAGCAGTGTGGGCCGTAAATTCGGTATTCCCGGTGTGCTCATTGTTGGTGTCATCTTCTTCTTTGCCTCAGGCGGCCTAGGCAGTCTAAGTGGTAGTAGTTCTACCTCTATCTACGGCACCGAAGCCCAGCAAGACCAGGTCAGCACTAGCGGAAACTTTGACCACTGCCAAACCTATGAGGATGCCAACCGCTACGACGACTGCCGTATTTTGGCGACCGGGGTCAGCCTAGATATGGTCTGGGAAGAGAAACTGCCAGCTGAGGCCGGTATCTCTTACAGCCCACCGGATTTGGTGCTGGGTGAGGGGCAGCTGTCTACCGGCTGCGGTAGCGCTAACATTTCGCAGACCGGTCCCTTCTACTGCCCGGCTGACCAGACTGTGTACATGTCGGTTCCCTTCTTTGACCAGCTCAAGGCCCTGGGCGGGTCTAACGGGGACTTTGCGGTCATGTATGTAACCGCCCACGAGTTCGCCCACCACCTTCAGCAGACCATGGGCACCTTGCAGTACTCCAACTACCAGGACCCGGGCGCTGATTCAGGGGCTGTGCAGGTTGAGGTTCAGGCCGACTGCTACGCCGGTGTCTGGGCTTCTCAGGCTGATAAGGGTGAAAATGCCCTGCTAGACCCCCTGACTGAGAGTCAGATTCAGCAGGCCATTGATACTGCCCGTGCTATTGGTGATGACGCAATTCAGCGTTCGGCCGGTCAGCAGGTCAACCCTGACCTGTGGACCCACGGCTCCTCAGAGCAGCGCGTCAGCTGGTTCACGAAGGGCTACACCGAGGGCACGATGGCAGCCTGCGCCCAGCCCTTTAACTCCTAGGCGGAGCTTCTAGCCCGGGCGCGCGACTGCCCCTAGGTGTCCGCACCCGTCTCTTTACAGTAGGGACCAGATTCCTCCTAAAGTACCTAACATCCACACGGTATTCGGGAGGGATCTGGTCCCTTCTTTTAACCCTTGAAACGGGAGCGGGCGCGGACGAAGGCGCGGGCAGCGAGGCGGGCCCCCCGGGCACTTGCCCCGTCGGCTGCTGCCAGCTCTGCTTCGGTGCTGGGCCGTACCCGGGTTTCGCCGGCTGGAGGGGCCGGCTCTTCAAGGGCACCTACCTCTTCGGCAGAGAGTTCAAGCAGGTCAGGGTCATCAGGGTCAGGGGCCGACTCTCTCCTGCCCTGCCCGGCCCCCGGGCCCGGGGAGCTGGCCTCCTGGCCGCTGTCTAAGAGGGCAAGGCTGCTGGCAGCTAGCTGAGCGGGGGCTGCCCCTAGGTTCTGCTCTACCTGGGCAATGAGCTGCTGGGCGAAATCCCGGCGCACCTTCTGGCTGGCAAAGACAGCGCCCCCGGCCCTCACCAGCTGCTCACCGGCCTTGACCAGTAGCAGGGTCTGGGGGTTGCGCAGGCCGATTGCGGCTACCGCCCCTAGAATGTTCATCTGCTGCCCTTGGCCTAGCCCGCTGCTGGGCATGTTTTCAAGCTGGGTGAGCAGGTCATTGACGTCCTGCCCCAAGATAGCTGCCGCGGCCTTGTCACCGCTGTCAAACTCTAGCCCGTAGAGCAGGGCCATGCCCTGTAGGTAGGTTTTGACCGCCTGGGCACTGCCTACATGGGCGGTGGTGTTAATGCCCTTATTGGCGGCCTGGCTGTAGGTAGCCATGCCCTGCTGTAGGGCTCCCAGGTGGGCTGCTGCCTGGGTAAGGCCGGCTACCCGCCGGTTGCGGGTAACGCTGCCCAGCAGGTTGGGGGTCAGCTCCTGGACACCGGCCTGGGCTGAGCCCACCAGGGTAAAGTCGCGTACAAAGATGCCGCCTAGGCGCTCTACCAGGTCAGCGGGGGTGGCCTCTGGGTAGCGGGCGCGGAGCTTGCGCAGGCGGCGCACAGCCAGGGGAACCTGCTCAGGAGGGCTGTCTGCGGGGTGGGGGTTCTCGGTCATACCTTCTATCCTAAAAGTGAAAACCTCTCGGGGCAGTAGAAAACCCCGCCAGGTATGACGGGGTTTTCTTAGGTAATCTGTGGTGAGCCAGTTTTAGCGGGTAGCGTGTTCCAGCAGGGAAGGTGCCAGGCCAATGTAGGTAGCCGGGGTGAGCTCAGAGAGGCGGGCTTCGGCCTCCTTGCTCAGGCCAAGCTCAGCAACGAATTCCTTGAGGCGGGCAGCATCCACCCGCTGGCCGCGGGTCAGTTCCTTAAGGCGCTCGTAGGGGTCTTCCATGCCGGGGGTTCCTGCAATGGCCTCGGCCCGCATAACCATCTGGATAGCCTCAGCCAGCACCTCCCAGTTCTCATCGAGGTCTTGGGCAATGACGTCGGTAGCGATGTCCAGGCGCTCTAGGCCCTTGACCACGTTAGAGATAGCCAGCAGGGAGTGGCCGAAGGCCACACCAATGTTGCGCTGGGATGAGGAGTCGGTCAGGTCTCGCTGCCAGCGGGACTGCACCAGGGTTGAGGCCAGGGTGTTGAGCAGGGCGTTAGAGATTTCAAGGTTAGCTTCGGCGTTCTCAAAGCGGATGGGGTTAACCTTGTGGGGCATGGTGGATGAACCGGTTGCGCCCGCAACGGGAATCTGGCGGAAGAAACGGATAGAGATGTAGCTCCACACATCGGTGCAGAGGTTGTGCAGCACCTGGTTGAAGTGGGCGATAGAGGAGTAGAGCTCTGCCTGCCAGTCGTGGTTTTCAATCTGGGTGGTCAGCGGGTTCCAGTCCAGGCCCAGGCCGGTGACGAATTCCTCTGAAATCTTCTGCCAGTCGGCGGTGGGCACAGCAACCAGGTGGGCAGAGTAGGTGCCGGTTGCACCGTTAATCTTGCCCAGGAATTCGGCCTTTTCAACCTGTTTGATCTGGCGGTTGAGGCGGTAGGCGAAGACAGCGAGTTCCTTACCCAGGGTTGAGGGGGTGGCAGGCTGGCCGTGGGTGCGAGAGAGCATGGGAACGTCGCGGGCCTCTTCAGCTAGCTTCATGATTTGCTCAACTAGGCCGCGGGCGGCAGGCAACCAGACGTTGCTGACAGCGTCCTTAATGCCCAGGGCGTAGGAGAGGTTGTTGATGTCTTCACTGGTGCAACCAAAGTGAACCAGGGGCTTAAGGTGCCCCAGGCCCAGGGGCTCAAGGCGGCGGGCAATGAAGTACTCAACAGCCTTCACATCATGGACGGTGACGGCTTCAATCTCAGCCAGCTCAGCGGCGGATTCTTCGGTGAAATCGGTGACGATGGCGCGTAGACCGGCCCGCTGTTCGTCAGTGAGGGGTTCAAGGCCAGGTAGGACCTGCTGGTCACAGAGGTAAATGAACCATTCAACTTCAACGTGGATACGGTCGCGGTTGAGGGCGGCTTCTGAAAGGTAATCAACCAGGGGCTCGGTGGCGGCCTTGTAGCGGCCGTCCAGGGCGCCAAGGGCTAGGCCGGCCCCGGTCAGGGAGTGGCGGCCAGAGGGCAGGGTGGTGCAGTTATCACGATGAGACATACCTCTAGTTTCTCATGTTTGCCCCCTACCTGCACCCTAGAACCCTACCGGCTAGGGCAGGCAGGCCAATAGCTGCTGGTCAGGGCTTTTACCCAGCGGAAGGAGGGCTGTGGAAAGAGCCTGTCATAGTAGGTCATCCCTGCAGGACTTTGAGAGCTACTTGCCCTGAAGTAGCGCCCTCGGGGCCCCCGCCCTTATCCACAGCTTCCTCTGAAGTCAGGGATCTTCCGCCTTGGGCTCTAGGCTGTGAGCGTCCCCCGCCCACAGCTGAGGTAGGGAAGGAAGGAAAGAAGAGATGAAGGAAACCCTGTCAGCTACGACCGCCTATAGTCTGGCCCAGCAGGTAAGGGACTGGTCTGCCAGCCTAGCTAGCTCCCTGGGGCAGCAGGCCCAGCAGCTAGAGGCTATGGCTGGAACCCTAGAAGAGGCCAGCTGTAGCAGCTGGAGGTCAGTAACAGCCAGCTTCTACCGGGATCAGCTCCTTGATCTGAGGCAGGGGCAGAGAGGGGCCCAGAATGAACTGCTTCTAGCAGCCCAGCAGACGGCTGCTGGTGGCCAGGCCCTAGCAGAGCGCCTAGAAGCCCTGGGCAGAAGCCTTGAGGCCCAGCCGGACCTGCTGACCCAGGCTCTTGGGGCCGCCCTCCTAGAGGGAGCCCGCCAGCTTCTGATCTTGGCGGTGATTTAGAGATGGAGCTAGCGAAGGCCATGAACTCCCTCGACGGGGTGGCTGGGGCCCTGGCTGTAGATAGCGGGCAGCTACGCTTAGCTGCCGGTCAGCTAGAGAGACTGGCTGGCGGCTACCGTCTACTTCAGAGGCAGGAGGCAGGCTACAAGGAGCAGCTGAGCCTGCTGGCAGCCCTAGACCCTAGCGGCCAGGGGGCAGGCGCCCTAGCCCAGCTGACCGAAACCAGCCTCAGGCTAGACTATTTAGCCCAGCGGGCTGACCTCTTAGGCTGGCAGCTTCTGCAAGCTGCCTACAGGTATGAGCAGGCTGAGCTTCTGGCCCGGAGCCTCTTTGAGACCTACACCCAGAGCCTCACTGCTGGCAGGGTCGCTACCGGCAGGGCCCTGTCCTTCTTCGCCTACCAGCAGGAGCAGGCTCGCATCAGACTACAGCGGGGGCAGGTGGTGGTGCGGACCCTCCAGAGCCTTCTGCCCCGCCTTCCCCTCTTGGGTCTGAAGGGTGCGAGCCAATCCCAGCCGGGGCAGGTCTTCATGCTGGGCGCTACCCTAGCGGCGGCCAGCCGCTGCCGTTTTCTAGGGCTAATACGGCCCCTGGCTAGGAGCTATGATATGACCAGCCAGCTGGGGCCTAACTGGGGTAGGGAAGAAGCCCTCGATAGGGCACCGACCAGTGTTCAAGCCTTCACCGACCATTTTGAGGCCGTAGGTCAGCAGGCCCAGCGGGCCGATCAGGTTCACGCCCAGCAGGACGCAGGGGAGTGGGACCATGTTCGGGTTGATCTTCTGCGCGACCCTCAGACCGGTAACTTCCTCTACCTGTTGACTATCCCTGGAACGGATTCAGATGCCTCTATCCTGGGCCGGGGGCCCAATAACTGGTCAACCACCCTTGAAAATGCGACAGCTGGCTACAACCCAGATCTGCCCCCAGAAAAGTACAGCGCCCTGATGAGCCTGGCTGACCAGGCCCTAGAAGAGGCCGGGGCTCAGAGCGGGGATCAGGTGGTTCTGGCCGGTTTTAGCCAGGGAGGGTTAGCGGCAGCTAACCTGGCGGCTAATAGGTCCTTTAGCAGCCGCTACCAGGTGCGGGCCCTCATTACCCAGGGCAGCCCGGTTGGGGCGGTTCCGGTGAGGGAAGAAGTTGTTCATCTAGATATCCAGCACCAGGACGACCCTGTTCCCCACCTTCAACCCAGCTTTGATTCCTCTGCCCCCGATGCCAGGTATATTCTGACCGCCCCTGCCCCCGCTGGTGGGGTTCACGGCTCAAGGGAGTACCAGCAGATGGCCCAGACGGAGCAGGGAGCCCAAGAGAGCAGGGAGGATCTAGAGCAGGTCTTTAGGGGCTTTGAGCCGGTAGAAAGTCGCATTATTGCCGGTCAGCGCCAGCCCTGGAGGCCGGGGTTTTTACCGGGATCTCAATCTAGAACCCAGCAGCCCTCACCGGCCCCTGGGCCCTCACCGGCTCCTCCAGCTCCTGAGTTGCCTCCTACAGCTCCTGCTCCTCTTCCACCAGGTCCGCTACCTCCCCCTAGAATGCCCCTGCCGGTTCCACCGCCTACGGTTCCACCGCCACCTACCCCTACCTTCCCCTTACCTGAGCCGACCATCCCCATGCCTAAGCCCATCCTTCTGAGGAGCCGAGCCTAGGCTAGGGGGTAAAGAGGGTTATGGCCGGCCCTGGGGCGCTCGCCCTCAGCTACCGGGCCGGGTGCAGTAGCACCAGCTGCCTGATTGAAGGGTGATCCGCCCAGGGCTTCACGGCCGTGGGCGCTTAGCCAGCCGCTTAGGTCAGGCCCAGCCGGCACAATCTGGGTAGGGTTGATGTCCTGGTGAACAATGAAGTAGTGTTCCTTGATCTGCTGAAAGTCTACGGTGTCACCAAAACCAGGGGTCTGAAAGAGGTCGCGGGCGTAGCCCCAGAGGTTGGGCATAGAGGCCAGGGTCTGACGGTTGCACTTAAAGTGGCTGTAGTAGACCGCGTCAAAACGAACCAGGGTAGTAAAGAGGCGAATATCTGCCTCAGTGATATGGTCCCCCATCAGGTAGCGGCGGCTAGCTAGCCGCTCCTCAAGCCAGTCTAAGGCAGTCCACAGGCGCTGGTAGGCGGCCTGGTAGGCAGCCTGGGAGCCAGCAAAACCGCAGCGGTAAACCCCGTTATTGACTTCGGTGTAGATCCGCTTCATTACCGCGCGCATCTCTTCTTCCTGCTCAGCTGGCCACAGGTCAGGGGCCCCTTCACGCTGGTAGGCCTTCCACTCCTTAGAGAAATCCTCAGTGATCTGGGCGAAGTCATTGGTAACAAGGCCGCCTGACTCAAGGTCCACAATGGCCGGTACGGTTATGCCTCGCGGGTAGTTGGGAAAGCGGGCAAAGTAGGCCTGCTGAAGGCGCTCAATTCCTAAGACTGGGTCTTTGCCGTCCTGGTCAAGGTCAAAGGTCCAGGAGCGGGCGTCATGGGTGGGGCCGGGTAGGCCGAGTGAGATGGCCTTTTCAAGGCCCAGCAGGCGGCGAGCAATGATGGTGCGGTTAGCCCAGGGGCAGGCGCGGGCTGCTATGAGTCGGTAGGCCCCTGGTTTGACGGGCCAAAGCTGCTGGTCGGGGCTGCTTGGGGTGGTAGAGGCAGGGTCAGCAACGATGCGGTCTTCAACGTAGGTGGTATCGCGCTTGAATTCTTGGCCGGCCTGTACGTAGGAGCCGAGGGTTGAGTGTTCAGTTTCATCTTTGGTCTGCATGGGTTAACCTTCCCAGAAAATACTTTCAAAGTAAAGTATCTTGAGGGTTGGCTGGCACCCGCTCCCTACTCCTTTCCTCTACTGAGATGGCAGAGTAAACCCGCGATACATGCGAGCTGTCTGAGCCGGTGCCCAGGCCCCGCCGCAGTCCACTGGCCGCCCCTCGTCCTTAAAGCCCCGGCGGCCGTAAAACTCCCGAGCCCGCTCATTACCCACTATGTACCAGAGGTAGGCAGGCTCATCAGGGTAAAGCAGGGCATCAAAAAGGGCAGGCCCCAGCCCCGTCCCGTGAGTAGAGGCAAGAGTATAAAGATGGGTTAGCTCCCGGGTGCCCTCAGCCACCGGGGGCAGGCCGATGTTTAGCTCCCAGGCCAAGGGGCCGGGGCGGCAGAGACCAAAGCCAACCGGGGCATCCCAGTCAATCACCCCGCCGACAGCACACGAGAGGCCAGCAGTGGGCGTCCAGGCCGGGTTCTTGTAGGCAAAAAAGGCGCGGGCACCGGGTGCTGCAATATTCTCAGCAAACTCATCCAGCCAGCCCTCTCGGTTAGCTGCCTGCCTAGCCCCAAAGCCAGAATCCACTAGCTCGTTATAGGTTTCTGCCAGGCAGCGCAGCTGCAGGTCAACATACTTCTCAGCATCCTCAGCACCCACCGGCGCCAACACATACCTGCCATCAGCTGCAAAACCCATCTGCGCCCCTTCTTTCCTTCCTGTCACTGCCCTCTCACTTTAGCAAGCCCCACAGGGCCCGCCCACCCAGTAGGCTAGAGGGGTGGCACAACGCAGACGAACCCCCAAAAAACAGGTAGAAAAACCCGCAGCCCTTCTAGAAGGCCGCTACCCCATAGACACCGGCATAGCCGAACTCATTGAAGATGACTACACCCCCGGCGGCTGGGTGCTTGAAATCAACGGCATGGAATCTTCCCACATCGTGCTGGGCCAGCCCCGCGAACTGGACTTCGAATACATGCGCTGGCTAGCTGCCGTCATTGAAACCTTCGTTGCCAGCCAGCTTGACCCCAAGAAACTGCGCATTACCCACCTGGGCGGCGGGGCCTGCTCCATGGCCCGCTACCTGGCTGATGTCTACCCGGCTAGCCACAACACTGTTGTTGAACTGGACGGAAAACTGGCCGCCTATGTGCGCGACTGGTTCGACCTGCCCAAGGCCCCCACCCTCAAAATCCGGGTAGGTGAGGCTAGGGCCGTTACTGAAGGCTTCGCCCCGGCCTCACGCGACATCATCATTCGCGATGTCTTTGCCGGCTACATCACCCCAGAACCGCTCACTACCCTGGAATTTACCCAGCTAGCCGAGCGCTCCCTGACCCCGGGCGGGCTTTACATTATCAACTGCGGCGATGACCGCTCCCTCTCTGGGGCCAGGGCTGAGGCTGCCGCTATCGCCCAGGTCTTTGAGCACACCTGCATTGTGGCTGACCCGGCCATGCTCAAGGGTAGGCGGAAGGGAAATATTATTATTGCCGGCTCCCAGGCCCCCCTGCCGGTGAGCGGCGACCTGGCAGCTGCCGCTATCGGCAAACGCCTGCTAGCTGGTGGAGTGCCTGCCCACTACAAGGATGACGCCTGGGTGCGGGACTTCGCCCGCTCAGCTAGCCCCCGCCGCGACGCCCAGCCCCAGGCCAACCTGGCCCAGCTGGACGCGCAGCTTCGCGCCGGTCAATAAGCCCGGCCCGCCTCCGCTCGGGTCCTTCTGCCTAGTCCGTAGGCCGCACCCGGCTCGCCTTGGCCTAGCCCGCCTTGGCTCAGCCCGCCTCCGCCCTCCGGCCCGCTTTTAGCTGACCTCACCGTCTAGGTAGTACCAGACGCCCTTTTCTTTAGTGAAGCGGGAGACCTCAGTCTGTACCCCGTGCACCCGCTGATCCTCAGGCAGGCCCGGAACAGACCGGTAGTAGGCGGCAAATTCTACAGCCCCTACACTGTCAAAGGGTCCGCCTGCCCTGCTGAGAATATCCAGCCGGTACCAGCGCAGCTGCTGATCAAGCTCTAGGCTGGCGGGCCGGGTGCTAGGGTGCCAGCTGGCTAGCAGGTAGTCAGCCAGTCCTAGGGCAAAGGCAGTAAAACGCGAACGCATCAGGGCCTCTGGGCTGGGGGCTTTTAGCTGGCCGGTCTGGGCAAAGGGGGCGTGGTAGCGGCCGCAGCAGCCACCGTAGGTTTCACCGCTGCCGCAGGGGCAGCGAGCGTCATGCTTATACATGTTTACTACTTTAACCGCATGCTTAAAGAAAATCCCCCGCTCTTTCTCTTCTACCCCCGGGGTTTATGACCGGAAGAAGGAGAGAAAAAGCGGGGGTAAAGGGTAGATGGCCTAGTGCATCCAGCCCTCAATGATGGTCATACCAAAGTAGACCAGGAAGGCCAAGGAGACCAGGTACATGATGGGGTGGACTTCCTTGCCCCTGCCCTGAACCAGGCGAATGAAGGCAAAGGAGATGAAACCGGCACCAATGCCGTGGGCAATGGAGTAGGTAAAGGGCATCATGACGATGGTCAGGAAGGCCGGAATACCCAGGCCCCAGTCGGTCCAGTCAATGTGAATGGCCTGACGGACCATCAGGAAGCCAACGACCACTAGGGCTGGGGCAACAGCCTCAAAGGGCACAATAGAGACCAGGGGAGAGATAAAGACAGCCAGCAGGAAGAGGGCGCCGGTAACGATATTAGCCAGGCCAGTGCGGGCACCTTCACCAATGCCGGTAGCTGATTCAACGAAGATCTGGTGGGCTGATGATGAAGAGCCGCCACCGAGCACTGAACCAGCTGCGTCAATGAGCAGAACCTTATCAATGTTCTCAATCTTGCCTTCCTCATCGATGGTGCCAGCCTCAGTGGCCAGACCAACAGAGGTGCCCATCACGTCAAAGAAGACAGCCAGCAGGATGGCGAACATGAGCATGGAGGCCCCCAGGGTTCCCAGGGAGGAAGCTGAGAAAGCACCTACCATGTCTACCGAACCGAGCAGGGAAAGGTCAGGGCTGCCAACCCACTGGGAGGGCAGGCCCGGAATCATCAGTGACCAGCCAGTTGCTGAATCAAGGGAAGAGCCAGAGGGAACCAGCTTTTCAAGGATGATAGCGAAGATGGTTGAGGCAACAACCCCAATCAGAATGGCCCCGCGCACGTTGCGAATAAAGAGGGCGATGGTGAGGAAAAGACCAAAGAGGAAGACCAAGATAGGCCAGCCCTGCAGGTGGCCGCCAGCCCCGAAGGAGACCGGGACGGTGGTGCCTGCGGCATCTGGCATACGGCGGACGATGCCGGCATTGACCAGGCCAATGAGGGAGATGAAGAGGCCAATGCCTACCACGATGGCGGTTTTGAGGGATTCAGGGACGGCCTCAAAAACAGCCCGGCGGAAGCCGGTGAGCACCAGGATGCCCATGACAATACCGGCCCAGACCACCAGGCCCATGATTTGGGGCCAGGTCAGGTTGGGGTTGGTGGCAATGGTAGAGGCCAGCAGGGCGTTGACGCCCAGGCCGGCGGCCATGGCGAAGGGCTGGCGGGCCCAGATGCCCATGATGATGGTGAGGATACCGGCAATGAGGGCGGTTGCTGCTGCTACCCGCTCAACGCCTAGGGTGTTGCCTGCCCCGTCGGGCCCTAGGCCCAGAATGAGGGGGTTAAGAACCACGATGTAGGCCATGGCGAAGAAGGTCGCTAGGCCACCGCGGATTTCGGTTGAGAGGGTGGAGCCACGTTCGGTGATTTTGAAGTAGCGGTCGAGGGCGCCAGTGGGCGCGGGTGCGGGTTTGTGAGCCGCGGTGTTCTCAGAAGACATTCGTGAAAATCCGTAGGTACTCGGGTGGGTGGGTGCCCAGAAATGAAGGGGCGCCGCTGAACCTGCTGGGGTGCGGCGGCGCTGTGATGTACTCCTATAGTGTACGCTTCTTGGCCTAAATCTGCTGAGGGGGGCGGTGTGATGCAAGCACTAGGCCCCCAGCCTGGGACTGGGGGCCTAGCGGAGGGCTTAGAGATCCTTGTAGCGGTAGAGGAAGGCTGCCATGGCGTCGCGGGCAATGGGCTGGTCGGGCCGGTAGGTGCCGTCTGGCCAGCCGGTGGATATGCCGGTCTGCCGTAGCCAGGCGATTTCCTTGTAGAAGGCCCGGTCGGTTGGAACGTCATGGAAGGGGGACTGGGCTGGCGGGGTGAAGTCTGGCTTGCCTGCTAGCCGGTAGAAGAAGGCTGCCATGGCGTCGCGGGTTACTGGCTGGTCGGGCCGGTAGGTGCCGTCTGGCCAGCCTGTGGTGATTTCACTTTCGTACATCCAGGCGATGGCGTGGTAGAAGGGGTGGTAGAAGGGGACGTCGGTGAAGGGCAGCTTGGGGGGGGAGTAGTAGCTCTGGTAGGCCCCGGTAAAGCGGTAGAAGAAGGCTGCCATGGCGTCGCGGGCAATGGGCTGGTCGGGCCGGTAGGTGCCGTCTTCCCAGCCGGTTGCGATTCCTGCTGTTCGCATCCAGGCGATTTCCTGGTGGAAGATGCTGTTTTCGGGGGTGATGTCAGCAAAGCCCTTGCCGGTGGCCCAGCGGAGCCAGTTGGTGAGGTGGGGGGCTAGGGCGATGTGTCCTTCGGGGTTGAGGTGAACGTCATCTTGCATCAGGTGGATCAGGTTCTTGTCTGTAAACCAGTAACGGTTGGGCAGGATGAAAACCCCTTCGTCCTTGGCGACCTGGGCGAGTTCTTCTGAGAGGGCGTGCCGTTCAGCGTGGTGGGGTTCGCGGCGGCCAATGATTTCGCTGAGGATAATCTGGGAGTTGGGGTAGAGCACCTTCAGGGCCCGGGTGAGCACGCGCATGCCGCCGGAGATGTCAGAAATTTGCACCCCGTAGGTGAGGTCTGCTCCTGCCCCGCCTAGGTAGACGATACCTGGGTCTCCTAGGGGCATGGGGGTGGCGTTGTTGACGATGCTGTCGAAGTAGGAGGGGTGACCGGGAAAGTAGGGGTTAACACCGATTCCGCCCCAGCTGTAGTAGTGGGGGGTGTAGCCGGCCTGGGTGAAGCCGCGGCCAACCCAGAAGCTGGGGGCGATATCTGGCTCGCCTACCTGGGAGTCGCCAATGATGAGGGCGTCCTGGGGGCCTAGGAACTGGTTTTTTCTGAGCTTGTTGCCCGGGCCGGTGCGTAGGTAGGTGCCGGGTTCGCCGGGGAAGAAGCTGGAGCCTGCCCGGTCGTTCCAGATGATGACGCCCTTGCTGAAGGTCTGGTAGACGGAGTAGGCGCCGAGGGCTTCTTCGGCTGCTAGGGGCTGGCCGAAGCGGCTGGGGTCGGTAATCCATAGTTCGCGGATTCCGCCAATGACGGGAAAGTCTGTTGCTGGGGTTTCGGCTCCCTGGGCCGGATTGCTGCTAGCTGTGATGAGTCCTGCTGCGGTTAGGGCTAGGACTTGGGCGCGAGTGAGTTGAGGGTTGGGCATGGTGCCTTCCTGCTGTGAGGTGAGTGAATTTGCAAGAGGGGGAGTGTGGGGGAGTCGAATGTTTGTGTCTGCAAGTATAAAACTGCTTGCCCTAGAGTGCTTGTCCATATTTATGTGGGCAGGTTGGGGTTTTGGGGCCCCTGGGGGGCCTGCTGTTGCCGACCTAATAAATGTTTTTCCAGGTGGGGGCGGGTCTGTTTGTGGGCTGCCTGCCTGGCAGGGCTAGTTTTTGCCAACCTTTCAGTGGACAGATTTTTTCCCACCTTCTCACCCCCCTCCCCCTATGTACCAGCCAGCTCTGAAAATCCGCAGAGAATCCGAGGACTTACAGAGCCAGCTGGTACATCCGCATTTTTGGCGGAGGGTGGCGGAGGGCGGAGGGAGGGTGGGGCAGGAGGGTTCGAGTATGCTGTTAGGTGAACCTAACTAGCAAGAAAGGCTGACCGTGGAAACTTCCTCCTACCCCGCCATCGAAACCCTCACCGCCCGCTCCCGCGCCGTCGTCCTCACCGACCGCCCCGCCCGCTACGCCAAGCAGCTAGCCAGCCACTTTGGGCACAAGATCCTCAGTGAAGAAATCCAAGACGGCTACCGCCTGACCTTCAACCGTGACGGTAACTTTGGCGGCTACGGCGATCTACTGGTCCAAGAGGTGGATGGCAGTGACCGGCTGATCCTGCTCACCTACGCAGCAAGCCCCCAGGGGCGCGAACGCCTAGAAGGCGTCCTGGGCCGCCACCTGGAACGCTTTGGCCAGAAGGAGGGGCTGACCGTCACTTTCACGGCCCTCTAGGCTTCCGCAGGGCAGGGGGGTGTATGTTTGAAACAGAAAGACCGTACCTGCTGCACCCCTGGAGCCTTAATGAGTCAGAAAAGCCCCCGCGACCTTGAGCTTGCCCGCGACTTCCTAGAGGACCTATCTACCCGCCTGAACCTTGACCCAGCCCTGATGGAGCACGCTATGCCCCACCTCCTGGGCATGACCAAGCAGGTGGCCCACCAGGTGGTGCGCCCAGCAGCCCCCCTAGCTGCCTTCCTGGTAGGGTACGCTGCCGGTCAGCTTCCCGGGCAGGAGGCTGATGAGCAGGTGGAGCGCGTCCGCTCGGCCCTCGCCCAGGTTGAAAGCCTGGTGAGCGAGTATAAAGAGCGGGCCGATGGGTAGGCTCAACCGTACCGCCCCGGCCACCCGCTATGTGCTGCAAGAAGACGGCAGCTTTTCGGTAGACCGCCGGGCCGATACCCTCACCGCCGAAGAACCCCTTGAAATCAGGCTCAACGGCCAGATTCTGACCACCACCATGCGCACCCCCGGCCATGATATTGAACTGGCCCACGGCTTCCTTCACGCTGAGGGGCTCATTAAAAGCGCAGATGAAATCTCTAGCGCCCGCTACTGTGCTGGGGCCACCGGGCCCGATGGCGCTAACACCTATAACGTGCTTGACCTGAGCCGCGCAGTCCCTCTAGCCCCCCAGCCTGGCTCGCCGGGCGGCCCTTCGCCCCTCCTTGAGAAGGTTGCACCCCTGCGTCTGACCCTGACTAACTCGGCCTGCGGGGTTTGCGGTTCGGCCTCTATTGACTCGATCATGGGCAAGGCTACCCGCCCTATTCCACCGACTGCCCTTACCCCCGCCCAGGTGCTAGAACTACCCGCCCGCTTGCGCGATCAGCAGGTCATTTTTAAGAAGACCGGCGGTATTCATGCAGCTGCCGCCTTTGACCCCAGCGGCCAGCTGCTGGTTGCCCGTGAGGACATTGGCCGCCACAACGCCGTAGACAAGGTAGTTGGCCACCTGCTGATGAAGGGCGGCCTAGAGCCCCCAGCCCCCGGCCTAGGGGGGCTGACGCTGGTGGTGAGCTCCCGGGCCTCCTTTGAGCTGGTGCAGAAGGCAATCTTGGCTGGCTTTGCTGCCCTGGTGGCCGTTTCGGCTCCCTCATCTTTGGCTGTTGATCTGGCACAAGAGGCCGGTCTTACCCTGATTGCCTTTACCCGGGAGAGGCGTTTCAACCTCTACACAGGTCAATTGGTCCAGTAACCTGGGGCACAGCAGGCTAGACTGGGATGTATGAGCACGGTAAGCAAGAACAAAGAAGTCCCTGTTGTTAGCCGCGTAAGCGAAGAAGCCACCGCCTACGACCAGCCAAAGATTGGCCACCGCACTAAGGTAGCAGCCGGACCGGGCGGGGTAGTTCACGCCATGGCCCACGCTATTCCTGCCCGGGGCCTGCTGCCTCTGATCACAATGAACCAGCACGGGGGAGTGGACTGCCCTGGCTGCGCCTGGCCTGAACCTCATCAGAAGGACATCAACCTAGTAGAGTTCTGCGAAAACGGGGCTAAGGCTATTGCTGAAGAGACCACCCCTGACCGGGCTGGGCTTGGTTTTTGGGCCCGCTACTCTGTAACAGAGCTGCGTGATAAAACTGATTTCTGGCTGGGCAAGCAGGGGCGCATCACCCAGCCCCTGCTCTACGACCGCTCTAGCGGGGACGACCACTACCGTCCTGTCACCTGGGAACAGGCTTTCAAGCTGATTGCCGATCAGCTCAAGAAAACTGACCCCAAGAAGGCTGTTTTCTACACCTCGGGCCGGGCCTCTAATGAGGCTGCCTACGTCTTTCAGCTTTTGGCCCGCCGCCTGGGAACCAATAACCTGCCTGACTGCGGCAACCTCTGCCATGAGTCCACCGGTGTCGCCCTCAAAGAGGTCGCTGGCCTGGGTAAGGGCTCAATTACCATGAGTGACCTTGAAACTACCGACCTGCTCATCTCTGTAGGTCAGAACCCGGGCACTAATCACCCGCGCTCGCTGACCAGTTTTAAGAAGATGAAGGAAAACGGCGGGAAGATGGTGGTGCTCAATCCCATGCCTGAGACCGGCCTGATGGCTTTTCGGGAGCCCCAGTCGCCGGTGGGCATGTTTGTGCCCGAGAAGCTGGCTGACGAGTACCTGCAGGTGCGCTTGGACGGTGACCGGGCCTTCTTCCAGCAGCTCAACAAGGAGCTGCTGATCCGTGATGCTATTGATCATGTCTTTATTGAAAAGTTTACGGACGGTTTTGAGGCCCTGCGCGAGCACCTTTTGGGCCTGGACGATGCTGAGCTGGAACGCGGTTCTGGTATTTCAGCTGCCCAGGTGGGGCGGGTAGCTGATCTGGTAGAGGCAGCTGAGAGCGCTATTGTTTCTTGGACCCTGGGCGTTACCCAGCACCGTGAGTCGGTGGGCACCTTGCGGGAGATAATGAACTTCCTTTTCTTGACCGGCAACATGGGTAAGCCCGGGGCTGGTTCAGCCCCTTTCCGTGGCCACTCCAATGTGCAGGGTAACCGCACTGTGGGTATCTGGGAGAAAATGCCGGAGTCTTTCTTAGCTGCTGTGGAAGATTACTTTGGCTTCCCTGTGCCCCGCGAAGAGGGGTTGGATACTGTGGATGCTCTGCGGCAGATGCGCGATGGGAAGAACCAGTTCTTTATGTCCCTGGGCGGTAACCTGGTGCGGGTTGCCTCAGATACCACCGCCTGCGAAAAAGCCATGAGCAGCCAGGAGATGACGGTTCATCTTTCGACCAAGCCCAACGGCTCGCATGCCTACCCTGGTCAGAAGGCCCTGATTCTGCCCGTTTTGGCCCGTACTGACCGCGATGTGCAGGCTTCTGGCCCGCAGAAGATCACGGTAGAGAACTCCTTTGGCATTGTTTCTGCTTCTATTGGCAAGCGCACAGCTAACGATGATCTAGATCTTAAGTCAGAGGTAGATATTATCTGCTCGGTGGGCCGTGAAACCTTTGGTGATGACTTCTGGCAGCCCATGATTGATGATTATGGCCTGATTCGTGAGGCTATTGAGGGCACTCTGCCTGGCTTTGAGCGCTATAACGAGCGCATTGAGAGGCCCGGCGGCTTCTATCTGCCCAACGGGCCGCGTGAGCGTGTCTTCAACACCGAAACCGGTAAGGCCCGGCTGACGGTGAACGAGACTAACGTGCTTGAGGTTCCCGAGGGGCATCTGCTGCTGTCAACCGTGCGCTCGCATGACCAGTTCAACTCGACGATTTATGGGCTGGATGACCGCTACCGGGGTGTGCGTGGTGGCCGCCGGGTGGTCTTTATGCACAGGGACGATATTGCTGCCCTGGGGCTGGAGGATGGCTCTTTGGTGGATATTGTGTCGGTTTGGGAGGATGGTGAGCGCCGTGCCCCTAACTTCCGTGTGGTGGAGTATGACCATGCCCGCGGTTGCTGCACCGTCTACCTGCCGGAGGGTAATGTGCTGGTTCCCTTGGATTCGGCGGCTAAGCGCTCGAATACCCCGGTCTATAAGTCGGTGCTGGTGCGTCTAGAGTCGCTGGGGCGTAAGGCCTAGCCTGCCCTTTCTTCCGGTGTAAGAGAAACCTTCAGCGATATGTGGTTACGTCACGTTGCTGAAGGTTTCTCTTATCTTGATAGGGTATGCGCTCCTCTAAGCTAGGAGGAAACTGTTGAATCTTCCTGCAGAGTTGTTATTTGTTCAAAAATGATATCACTGCGAGAGTTGGTGATGGTGAGTGAAACTTTTTTGGCCCCTTCAGCATCTAGTGATATTTTTAGGGTGTATGTTGAGTCTTGCCCCAGCTCAGAAATATTTAGCTGATTTTCGCAGATGCGGTTGAGCTGCTGTACTGATCCGGAATAATTACATTCCGGGGTGTAAGGAGCAGTCTTAGTCTGATAATGCGCTAAGGCAGAAAGACCCATAAGGTGTGATGATTGGTTGAGCCAAAACTCTGCGTTGCTAGAGATAGGATCGCCATCTAGGCGTAAGGCTTGATTTTGGAACGATAGAGCGCTAGAAAAAGAGACTCCGCCATCTAGGGAAGTTGTGCTATTTTCAACGAACTCTTCTCTTTTCCAATCAATTGTAATGTGCGCATTAGATATTGATGTAATGCTGGGTGTTTTTTGGGTGGTGCTAACGAGATAATTTTTCATACTATCACCATGTTTGTCGACAAATGTTGTGGCAGGTCTTAACTTTACTTCCACAGATTGCTGTCATGCATGCTAGAACCGCAGCCATATGAATCAGTACTCTGCATCGTGTGGCCTGAACTCCACAGTTGGCACCAACACAGAAAGCTATACAGCTAAAATATTCTGCCGGCCCCATAGGCAAAGCTTCGTAGCCAGAAGGACGAGTAATTTTCAATGCAGATCCAACACTGTTTGCGGATATAACTTCATTCACAGAACCTGATAGGTATTCAAGTGAAAAATCATATGTGTTATGTTCAATGAAACAGGAAATCACTGCTGCGTCTGTCTTGGGTTGCTGGTTATGCTCCATGAAGTAGAAGAACAGATAACCTTTATTATGTCGAATCACTACATATTCAGACTTCTGTTGTGAGTAATTATCCTTAGTGGCCTGGCGAGAGGCAGATAGGAAATGAGGGTGTCTTGTTACACTGGCGTAGATTTCTACTTTTTCGCTTGCCGTGATATGCGAATCATCTGCAACTGCAGGAGACCATGAAGCTCCAGTAAGGGCAAGGCCAGCTGCGGTTGCGAATCCGGCAAGTGTGCTTCGTCTGCTTAGTGATGGGGTGTTCATCTCAGAAGCAAGAGTGGAGAAAATTCTCATTGCCTTCTGAGGGCCAACAAGTTTAAGAATCTTGAGGGACATTGCTGGCCCAGTGCATACACCTATCACAGAGGTACCTTGAACTTCGACAAGAGAAGGTTTCGAAAGGCTGACTTCTGTTTTAAATTTATTCTTGAAAGATTCAATTGTGATTGCTTCTATTGCTCCATCACTCTCGAGCTCCACGGACCGTGAGACGCCAGAGCATGGGGAGCAAGCCCCTTTATAAGTAAGGTAAAACATGTTATTCTCCAGTCTAAATATTGATGGATTTATTTGTTTGTCTTACTCTATATGGTATTTATCCATCGTGGCGAGAGCAAGGGGGGCTAGAGCATTCAGTACTTAAGTACTTTTTATGCTGTACAAAGGTGCTGTACCTGCTGGAATGACTTGACTTTTGAAAAATGTGAGATTTTCTTTGTCGTCCAGCACCGGGAAGTTGTGATGCCCTGCGTGTACCAGCAGCTGGGTGCGGGTAGTCACGCCCATCTTCTGGTAGATGCGGGTGAGCGTGTTCTTGATGTTAGACAGCGAATACTTCAGGTCATCAGCAATTTCCTGATTGGTG
>JAXDRN010000063.1:0-2011 GCA_034090985.1 Rothia sp. (in: high G+C Gram-positive bacteria)
GTCAGCACTCAAGAGCGAGCGGAATCACCTGAGCTTGCGAAGGTGTGAGCCTGCGGAACCCCTTATGAATAAGCTTCCTTATTGCACCAGAAGTGCAGAAGGTACCTTCCTAGATTCAGCACATTTTTCTTGAATCGTTCAGTAGCTGCCTGCCCCGGGTTTCAGGCAGTAGGAAGGTGGCGGCAGCCGCGGTGCAGAAGGCTAGAGCAAATAGCACAAAGAGCCCCGTAACACCTACCAGAGGGATCAGGGCAGGTACGAGCAGGGGAGCGCTAATTGACGCTAGCCGCCCGAACCCGGCCGCAGCACCGGTTCCAGAACCGCGCAAGCGGCCCGGGTAAAGCTCAGGGCCAAGGGCGTAGAGTGCACCCCAGGCACCAAGATTGAAGAAGGAGAGCAGGCAGCCGCTAGCTACCAGGGCCCAGACCTGCTGGGATTGGCCGTAGGCTACTGCAGCTAGGGCTGAACCGATTAGGAAGGTAGCTAGGGTTGAGCGCCTGCCCCAGGCCTCAATCAGCCAGGCACTGACCGCATACCCGGGCAACTGGGCTAGGGTCATGATCAGGGTAAAGGAAAAGGAGGTTACCAGGCTAAAGCCCTGCTGCACGAGCAGAGAGGGAATCCAGATAAAGGCCCCATAGTAGGCCAGGTTAATGCAGAACCAGATGATCCAGAGGGCGGCTGTGCGGCGGCGAAGCTGCCTGCCCCAGAGCCCTCCCTGGTGGGGTGTGGGGTCGGTTCCCGCTTGAGGTTGGGGGAGATGGGGCCGTCCTTTGGTTTCTTTTTCTGCCCGGCTAAAGAGACGGGGGGATTCTTCGAGACTGCGGACGATGGCTTCGGCCTTGTGGTTTTCGCCGCGGACTTGGAGGTAGCGGACGGATTCGGGCAGGCCTAGGCGGACGATGAGGGCGTAGAGGGCAGGTAGGCAACCCAGGGCCAGGCCCCAGCGCCAGCCGTCGGGGGAGGTAGCTACGATGAAGGTGCCGATGAGGGCTGCCAGGATCCACCCGACTGCCCAGAAGGCTTCGAGAACGACCACCATGCGTCCTCTCAAATGCTTGGGGGAGAATTCTGAGATGTAGGTGGAGGCGACGGGCAGTTCTGCGCCAAGGCCTAGGCCGACAATGAAGCGCAGGGCCAGGAGGGCTGTGAAGGTGGTGGCCAGGGCTGAGAGGCCGGTGGCTGCGCCGTAGATGAGGAGGGTGAGGGTGAAGAGGGCCCGCCTGCCGAAGCGGTCTGAGAGTCGGCCGCCCGCAACGGCCCCGATGGCCATGCCCAGGAAGCCGATGGAGCCTAATAGGGAGGCCTGGCCCGGGGTGATACCCCAGTGGGCGATCAGGGCTGCCATGACGAAGGAGATGAGGCCGATATCCATGGCGTCCAGGGCCCAGCCGATGCCTGTAATGCCCAGGATTTTTCCGTGGCGGCGGGTGAGGGGCATGGTGTCGAGTCGGTGGTCGGGGGTGGTCGGGGGCGCGGCGGCTTGTGCAGTCGGTGCGGTTGTGGGGGAGTTAGTTTCTGTCTTCATGGGAGTGGGTACTTCACAGTCTTAGGGTCAAGATGACTTTATCAACTGTAGGGGGTGGGAACTAAGAAAGAGAAATTTCGTCCCAAAAAGACACAATATGACGTGCTGCCCCGGCATATGTGCTATACCTTGATATGCAACTAAAAAATCGTGCTCCGGGACCCGGTGAAAATCCGAACCTGCGGTGACAGCCCGCTAATTGACGGCACACATCAGTGCCTGATACCTGCAAGGTGAAATTCCTTGGCAGACAGTACAGTCTGGATGGAAGGTAGCACGAGCAAACCGTAAGGTACCCCTACCGGTACCTGCCGTACCCGCTTGCCCGGCCCACCCGGCGTCCTCACTGACGCCACCCAGGGGCTCGCATAGACCGGGTACTCTCGATTTGTTCTCCCGGAGCCACTAGCTTTGGGAGTTTTTTATGGATCTCTTGCGGTGGCTCTTCGACGCTCAGATTGCGATTGGTGAAAACCAGTCCCT
>JAXDRN010000064.1:0-5694 GCA_034090985.1 Rothia sp. (in: high G+C Gram-positive bacteria)
TCCGGGTTCGGGATGGGACCGGGTGTTTCCCTCTTGCTATAATCACCGAAGAGTGGAGGCGAGGGGACTCGAACCCCTAACCCCCTGCTTGCAAAGCAGGTGCGCTACCAATTGCGCCACGCCCCCGTGGTGTTATGCTTCTACCTTACTACAGGTTTTTTGCACGCGCAAACCAATTCTACCAAATGCACGGTTAGCTCCGCCACAGATTTTAGATAAAAAACCTGAAAAACAGGCCCTCCACCCCGGTTTACCCCAGGTGGTGCAGGTACATCTCGGGGTCATCGAGCATATTGCGCCAGTGAACGGTCATATCAAGTTCAGCCCAGGCCAGCTGGCGCACGCCCCACTCCCCTATCTCCCACACCAGCTCGTTGCGGTGGGCGGCGAGGGCTGCAAGCAGGGGGCTGTGGGTGCAGAGCACTACCTGCCCGCCCCGTTCAAGAAAGGCAAGGACGCGGGCGCACAGCTCTAGTTGCCCCGAGAAAGATAGGCCCGATTCTGGTTCATCAAGGATCCAGAGGCCGTAATCTTCGAAGGATTCTTCAAGCAAACGCTGGGTGCCCTCCCCGTGGGAGAGGCGCAGAATATCCGTTGCCTGTTTCGATTGGAGACTAGCCATGTATTCTAGGTGACCCAGCATTCCTTCAGCCCGCAGGAAGAGCCCTGCCCGGCGTCCTGCCGCGCCCCGCACTACCTGCAGGTCGGCCCCAAAAGCGGATGCCTGCTCAAAGGTGGGACGGGCAACCCGGTTATCTCCACCGCCAAGTGGCAGGCCATAGGCTTCTGCGATGGATTCAACCAGGGAAGACTTGCCAGCCCCGTTTTCTCCCACGATAACCGTGAGCTGCCCGAAGCTGAGGCCGGCGAGCGCCGCACGAGTCACAGCCAGGCGGTAGGGCCAGGCCTGTGCGCGGACGCCCGTGAGCGGCTCGAAGTCGCTACGGGCGGTGATACTGCGGAGGGGAAGGTCATTAATGCTCATGCTGCCCCACTGACTCCCTTATGAGCCTTTCACTCTTTATGCGGGGCAGGGCAACTAATGCCAGAAGCAAGCCGGCAAGCCCAAGCGCAGCCGCTCCTACAGCTAGGGAACTCAGATCTGGAGCATAGGCTGCCACGGTTCCAGTCGTCCCCCACAGGATCGAGGTGATGGTGACAGCTAGAACAGCCAGGAGCGCCGACCCACCAGCAGGGTGCTTACTCGGTGCTTGAGACATTAAAGGGGTCATACCTCGCCATTATAGAAACCTGCTTCATACTTGTTTACTCAGAATTTCGAGCATCGAGAATACGACCCCTATAGGTTGTAGCCCAGCGTTCAACTTCTGCACCAGCCCGTCCTCTTCAAGACCGCGCAGGGTCTGGGTCAGCAGCGTGGGGGGAGAGATTCCATCTATTTTCTTTTTGAGCTCCCCCTACCGCAGGGGCCCAGCGGGTCACTTCGACTTTCTGCTTACTACTGCCCACTGTTTTCCCTGATCAGTTCCACACATACAAGAGATAGACAGTTACCATTAGGTAACTAATATCTTTAATGTACTAAAGTATCTTTCAGATACTAATAGAACAGTTAGCCCCACCCCTTCCAAGGAGGCCCCTCTGGAGTCAGCCCTAGCCCCCAAGCAACTTACCTACCTAATAAGAACCCTGGCGAGCGCCCAAGCTACCCTAGCAGCAGACAGCAGGGTGGAGCTGCCCACCCTGACTGAAGCTCAGCTCGGGCAGCTCACCGAGACCGACCTACTGGCCCTGCTCCGGGCCCTTATGAATACCTGGCAGCCAGGTGAACTTCCCGCCGACTTTTGGCAGATTCAGGACGCCACCCTGCAGGCCCTCAGGGCCCGTCAAGGGGTAGTGGAGTTAGAGAGCCTACCGGCAAGCCCCCAGGATCAGAGGCTGCGCCTCTGGCGCGGCGATATTACCCGCCTGCAGGTAGGGGCAATTGTCAATGCCGCCAACAGCGCCCTCCTTGGCTGCTTCGCCCCGGGGCACCAGTGCATTGACAACGCCATCCACTCAGCAGCAGGCCTGCAGCTGCGCCTAGCCTGTGCAGACTACATGCACCAGCAGGGGCCGGGCTACGCCGAGCCCACAGGCTCAGCTGTCCTCACCCCGGCCTATAATCTGCCGGCTGAGGCGGTTATTCACACGGTAGGCCCTATTGTTGGCCACCGCTCCCCCACAGCCACTCAGCAAGAAAAACTGGCCTCAAGCTACCGCTCCTGCCTTAGCTTGGCCCGGAACTCAGGGCTAAGTTCCATAGCCCTCTGCTGCATTTCAACGGGGGTCTTCGGCTACCCCCAGGAAGAGGCCGCCCAGGTGGCGGTGAAAGAGGCCCAGCGCTTCCTCAAGCAGCTACCTGCCCATGAAAACTTCACCATTATTTTCAACGTATTTTCAGAAAGAGACCATGACATCTACAGAGCCCTTCTCACAGCATAAGTTCCAGACCCTAGCTCAGGCTATCCAGGAAGTTGACGCCATCGTCGTCGGGGCAGGGGCCGGGCTGTCAGCAGCCGACGGCTACCAGTACGGCGGCAGCTGGTTTAGCGAACATTTCGGAGACTTCGCTACCACCTACGGGCTCACCGACGCCTACAGTGCAGGCTTCTACCCCTTCCCCACCCTAGAAGAAAAATGGGGTTTTTGGAGCCGCCTCATTTACCTTAACCGCTATGACCAGCAACCGGGCCAGACCTACCGCGACCTACTCTCACTGCTTGCAGATAAAAACTATTTTGTTGTCACCACCAATGTTGATCACTGCTTTCAAAGGGCTGGCTTCGATAAGGACCGCCTCTACTATATGCAAGGGGACTTCGGCCTCTTCCAGTGTTCTCTTCCCTGCCACCAGGGCACCTACGACAATGAAGAGACTATCCGCCAGATGATTAAGCAGCAGGTAGGCCGTGAGGTTCCCAGCCAGCTGATTCCCAGCTGCCCCAGGTGCGGTGCCCCTATGGATACCAACCTGCGCATTGACCACCGCTTTGTGCAGGACGCCGGGTGGGAAGAAGCTTCTGCCCGCTACCAGAATTTCATAGCCACCCATGCAGGGGGCAGGATTCTCTACCTTGAACTGGGGGTTGGGGCCAACACCCCGGGCATTATCAAATACCCCTTCTGGAGACTCACTGAAGCCAACCCCCAGGCCCTCTATGCGGCCCTTGGCTTCGAGGCCCAGGCTCCCTCACAGATTGCAGATCGCTCCCTTCTTATCCCGGGTGATCTTGCAAGGTCACTTGAAACGCTGGCCAGCGAACTGCCGTACCATCGGCCCTAAGAGCCTTAACTTCCGGGTTCGGGATGAGAACCGGGCGTTTTGCCTCTTACTATCATCACCGAAGAGTGGAGGCGAGGGGACTCGAACCTTGTAAAAATAGCGGGAGTGCTACCTGTAGATAGGTAGCACTCCCGCCCCTTCAAGAAGGTGCAGTTTTATTTAGCCTGCTGCACCCAAGAAGTTGATTCCCGTGTAAGCGTAGATGAAATCCTTAGCAATCCAGAGAATGCCGGTGACTACAGCAAGTACCAAGATGGCAAAGAGGATGTACGCTAGGGCACGGGCTGCTGGGGCAGGCTCAGTTGAGATCAGACCATCAGCAGTCTCTACAGCAGTGCCGCTCATCAGACGGACTGCCAGCGCGTAGAGTATAGGGAGGCCAGCGCCAAAGGCTAGGCCTGCGAGAAAGACAGGGTAAATCTTGTGGAAGATATCAACCAGAAGCATTAGGCACCTGCCTTCTCAACGGTAGGGATAGATTCAGTGTGCACATTCTGACCCTTATGGGTCTGACCGGAGTGCATATCCAGGTGGCTCACCACATTCTTGCGGGAGTGTGACCACATCCAGCCACAGAAGCCAATCAGAATCAGGAAGACGGTAGCTTCGCCCAGCCAGGCACTATTGGTCACAGAGTTGATGCCGTTACCAATAAACCAGGTAATAGCACCTACGGAGCCTGCTGCAGGCAGGGTAATGATCCAGGCAATCACCATGCGGCGGGCGGTACCCCAGCTGACCTTGGCCCGGCGGCCAACACCTGAACCGATGATTGAACCGGTTGCTACGTGGGTGGTTGATAGGGCCATACCGAAGTGGGATGAGGTCAGGATAATAGCGGCTGATGAGCCGTCGGCAGCGAAGCCCTGGGGGCCGTCGATATCGACAATGCCCTTACCCATGGTCTTGATGATGCGCCAGCCACCTAGGTAGGTGCCTAGGGCGATAGCAACTGCACAGACGAAGCGAACCCAGAAGGGAATGTCTGATTCGGGGTTGATTTCGTTAGCTGCAACCAGGGCTAGGAAGATAACGCCCATGGTCTTCTGGGCATCGTTGGTGCCGTGGGCCAGAGACATCAGGGAGGCAGCAGAGATCTGGCCGAAGCGGAAGTTCTTCTTCTTCTGATCTTCTGAAACCCGGGCGGTGAGCCGGTAGATGAAGGCGGTTCCAACACCTGCAACAACACCTGCAATCAGGGGAGCCATCAGAGCGGGAATCAGGATCTTCATTAGAACACCGTTCCACAGAACGCCGTTTGTTCCCAGAGAGGCTAGGGTGGCACCGATGAGGCCACCAAAGAGGGCATGGGAGGAGCTAGAGGGCAGACCCAGGAGCCAGGTAAAGACGTTCCAGAGGATTGCGCCAACCAAGCCTGTAAAGACGATGAGCATCAGGCTAGGCCCGTTGTCTACAGTCTTGAGGTCAATGAGCCCAGACCCTACGGTCTTTGCTACTTCGATGGAGAGGAAGGCGCCAATGAGGTTGAGGATAGCCGATAGGGCTACTGCAGCCTTAGGTTTAAGGGCGCCTGTTGCGATAGATGAGGCCATAGCATTGGCCGTGTCATGAAAGCCGTTGGTGAAGTCGAAGGCTAGCGCTGTCAGCACAACGATCACCAGAATGATGAGTTCTGTAGTCACGTTTTCTATTCTTGTGCCCCCAGCATATTTTGGGAAACAGATGACAAGCAGAGAGTTAGCTTTAAATTAACCATTGTTTAAGAGTTTTCAAACCCACAAAACCAACATTTACACCCGCCCTAAACTTGTCCCCACTTTTACACTAGTGGAATATAATCCCTAGTCAGAGCATATTTTTTACCTCAAACCTAAAGGGGTTACTGTGGGTTTTTGTGGCTTTATGAAACCACAGCTGTCTAATATGAACCTACACCCAAGCAGGGGGCTCATTTTGTTTACCAACTGTTCATCTTAAACTTCTGTGGATTTGCCCATCCCTAGCATTAAAGGTTCAATCTACACTTAAGATTTCACCCCTGCAGCAGACCCTTAGAGCAAAAGAAGAAGGGAGAATCCCCCCCAGAGGTAGAAGATCAGCCTAAAAACAAGATCCGGAGTAGGCAAGGGAAGCCAGCAGGGATACAGAAGAAAGAAGCCCTGAAAGGGGCCGGGAGTTTTTTCTACCTACTGCCTGCTACCTACCGCCTGCTGCGGGCATCACTCCAGTGAACGTGCGCCCTATCGCCGAGCGTGCGCCCTATCGTCGAACGTGCATCCTATCGCCGAGCGTGCGCACGACAGGCACACTTTCAGCGATATCACGCACGCTCACCAGAAGATAGCAGATACACAAAAAGGAACCCCCAGTCTTTCGACCAGGGGTTCCTCAGTAAATTTAATTCGGCGATGACCTACTCTCCCACACCATTGCCAGTGCAGTACCAT
>JAXDRN010000065.1:0-30131 GCA_034090985.1 Rothia sp. (in: high G+C Gram-positive bacteria)
GTCCCAGCGGATGAGGGCTTCCAGGGGGGCTGAGGGGGAAGCCGTTGTCACCACCCTCCCTCCCTGGTGGTAGGGGCGCACCAGAGAAGCTGCGTTCAGCCAGCGGCGCAGGGCCGCCTCTGGGGCCCGCAGGGAGTCAAAGTGTAGCATCCGATCGGCATCCAGGAGCAGGGCTGCACTGTAGCCGCCCTCAACAGCCGGTTCAGCGCCGGGGGTGGCAACCACCAGGGCTGGTTCTGGGCCCAGTGTGGTTTTAATATTTTCTCCGCTGGAGGTAATGACGGTCCTCTCAGGGAAGGCCCGACCTAGCTCCTCAGCGGTTCTGAGTGCTCCGGGTAGCCCGTTGCGCCAGGCCTGGTAGCCGCAGTCCTGGCAGCGGAAGGGCTGAGCTAGTTTGCCGCACCAGGAGCACTGGGGGGCTGATGAGCCTGCTGGGAAACCGATAGGTCCCTGGCAGTTCTGACAGCGGGCTGGCATATAGCAGCGCTGGCAGCTGAGGGCAGGTAGGTAACCAGCCCGGGCAACCTGAATGAGAACAGGTCCCCTTTCGAGGGCCTCTTGGGCTACCTGGAAGGCTAGGTGAGGGATACGGGCTATGGCCGCTAGGGGATCTTGAGCCAGCTGGTAGTCGTCACCTGTTGTAAGAACCCGGGGGGTCGAGGCCCTCAGCAGCTGCCTTTCTGGTCTTAGCAGGCTTGCCCAGCCGGTTCGAACTAGCCTAGCTGACTCGCTTGAGACCGAGTAGCCCAGAAAGAGGGCCGCTGCCTTCTGGTCCCTGGCCCTCAGGAGCAGGATGTCCCGGGCATGACAGTAGGGGGCAGAAGGTTCCAGGTAAGAGGAATCTCCGTCGTCAAAGCAGACCAGTAGGCCTAGGTTCTCTAGGGGGGCATAGGCTGCTGAACGGGTTCCAATCAGGATTTTCTTGCGGCCAAAGCGCACATCCAGGAAGTTCCGGTAGCGGTCAGAGGCCCTATCAGCCCCGGTCAGGCGGGCGTAAGCACCTGGGGCCAGCCTTTCTAGGGTTGAGGTGAGGGAGTCAAGTTTCTTGTAGTCAGGCACTAGAGCCAGGGCGCTTCTGCCCCGGGAGGCGGTGGCTATGAGGGCCTGAGCTACAACCTCTTCCCAGGGGTGAGAGGCTGGGGCCGGTAGCAGGGTCAGTACAGCCCGGGCTGGCTCACCAGCTAAGAGGTCTTCACAGAATTCCGGGCCCTGCAGATAGGAGTTGAAGGCTGAAAGGTCAGCTTCAGTCTCTTCTAGCTCTTCTGGGGAAAACTGGTCTGCTGTAGCTGATTGCTGGGCCTCTAGGTAGGGTTTTTCCACACCGACAACCCGGGCTGGAAGGGCCTTGCGCAGAATATCAGAAATCAGGGCGGCGTAGCGGTCGGCTAGGGTTTCTGCCAGGGCGAAGATTTCAGGGGTAAGCAGGGTCAGCTCTGAAAGTACCTCTTCTAGGGGGAGCAGGCGCTGGGGGGAATCAGAGCTCTGGCAGCGTTCTTTGAGCCAGCCTGAAAGCTCTTGGCCATTGAACTTTACCCGTACCCTAACCCCAGGTTGGGCCTGCTGGTCTAGGGCGGCAGGTACCCGGTAGTCAAAGAGCCTGTCCACCTGGGGCAGGTGGGAGTCGATGTAGACCCGGGCTACCGGCAGCTGAACCTGGGCGTCGGCAGCCTCGGTTGACCCCAGTAGATGGGGGTCGGGTAGGTCAAATCCCTGCAAGAGGTCTTCTTGCAGGGATTCGTCAAAGGCTGTCGGTGTCATAGGACCATTCTATAGGCTAGAGGCCAACAGCCGCCTTGAGCTCGTTGACCCGGTTGGTCCGTTCCCAGGTGAATTCACGGTCTTCGTGGCCGAAGTGGCCGTTGGCCGCTGTCTTAGCGTAGATGGGGCGGCGCAGCTCAAGGTCCCGGATAATGGCCAAGGGGCGCAGGTCAAAGACCTGGCGGATGGCTTGTTCAATCTTGTAGGTCTCAACCTTTTCAGTACCGAAGGTTTCAACATAGATACCTACCGGAGCCGCCTGACCAATAGCGTAGGCTACCTGCACCTCGGCCCGGTCAGCTAGGCCAGCTGCCACAATGTTCTTAGCCACCCAGCGCATGGCGTAGGCAGCGGACCGGTCTACCTTTGATGGGTCCTTGCCAGAGAAGGCTCCACCACCGTGGCGGGCCATGCCCCCGTAGGTGTCTACAATGATCTTCCGGCCGGTGAGGCCAGCATCGCCTACTGGCCCGCCCTGAACGAAGCGGCCAGCTGGGTTGATAATGAACTTAGCTTCTGAAGTGTCAAAGTCGAAGCTGGCGAGTACAGGCTCAATCACGTAGGTGGTGATGTCAGCAGCCAGCTGGGTCAGGTCATAGTCAGCCGTGTGCTGGGTTGAGACAACTACGGTGTCGATCGTCACCGGCTGATTATTCTGGTCGTAGCCCATAGTGACCTGGGTTTTACCATCTGGCCGCAGGTTCGGTAGGGTGCCGTCCTTGCGGACCTTAGTGAGCTGTTCAGCGAGGCGGTGGGCCACGTAGATGGGGGCTGGCATGAGCACATCAGTTTCGTTGCAGGCATAGCCGAACATAATCCCCTGGTCCCCTGCCCCTTGCAGGTCAAGGTCATCAGCTGCCCTGCCCTGGCGGGCTTCTAGGGAGTTGTAGACACCAGAGTTAATATCTGGGGACTGCTCACCGATCGAGACAGAAACGCCACAGAACTCGCCGTCAAAGCCGTGGGTTGAGGAGTTGTAGCCAATGTTGAGGATTGTTTTACGAACAATGCTGGGAATGTCTACATAGCCGTTGGTTTTGACCTCACCGGCAATATGAACCTGGCCGGTGGTGACCAGGGTTTCAACTGCAACGTTAGAGAGGGGATCAACGGTCAGAAGGGCATCAAGAATCGAGTCAGAGATCTGGTCACAGATCTTATCTGGGTGTCCTTCAGTAACAGATTCACTGGTGAAGAGGTGAAGATGGTTATTTTGAGTCACGGTCATTAGTCTACTTCCCTTGGCTCTGGAGCCTGGTTGGATGAAGAAGGATTAAGTTTTTGGGCAAGATGACGCAGCAGGTCAAACGAGAGGCTGAGCTTCTGACCTTCAAAGCGAACGGGGTCTTCCCCTGAAGCTGACAGCAGGGTGATGCTGTTGCTATCGGCCCCAAAGCCTAGGCTGGAACTCACCTGGTTAACGGCCAGAAAGTCACAGCCCTTGCGGGCCAGCTTAGCCCTTCCGTAGTCGAGCGGGCTTGAGGTCTGATCCCCGGTTTCAGCAGCAAAACCAAGGATGGTGTGGGGGGCCTGCTGGGGATTCTGCTGCCTGTAGCGGACAGCAGCCTGCAAAATATCCGGGTTGCGCACCAGGCGGATGATGGGATCCTGGCCGGGGTCATCTGTCTTTTTGATCTTGGTATCTGCGTAGCTAGCTGGCCTAAAGTCAGCTACTGCTGCTGCCATGATCAGAAGATCGGTCTGCGGCAGTAGATCCAGGACGGCTGCCTCTAGCTGCTGGGCGCTAGATACCTGGCTGAAGCTGCGGATCTCTTCAGGGATCTCTATCTCTAGGTGGGCTGCCAGCAGGTGAACCTGAGCCCCGAGCTGCTGGGCTGCTAGAGCCAGGGCCAGGCCCTGCTTGCCAGAGGAGCGGTTGCCTAGGTAGCGGACCGGATCAAGGGCTTCCCTGGTGCCACCGGCAGTAATCAGCACCCGCTGGCCAGCCAGGGGCTGATCCTGGCTTGCCTGCTGGGGCTGGTCCCAGCCTAGAAGGGCGGTGGCCTGCTGGTAGATCTCTTCAGGTTCGGGCAGGCGGCCCATACCGGTATCAGGGCCGGTCAGCCGGCCCACAACTGGCTCAATGATCTGGTAGCCGTAAGACCTGAGGGTGGCAAGGTTGGCCTGGGTTGCCGGGTGCTCCCACATTTGGGTGTGCATGGCTGGGGCCAGAATCACCGGGGCCTTGGTGGTCAGAACGGTTGCGGTCAGCAGATCATTGGCCCGACCCTCTGCTAGGCGGGCTAGCAGGTCAGCTGTAGCTGGGGCAATGATGAGGGCATCAGCCTCTTCTGCCTGCCTGACGTGATTGACCTCTGGGATTCGCTCAAAGACGTCCACTGAGACCGGCTGGCCACTGAGGGCTTCAAGGGTGGGCTGGCCGATAAACTGGAGGGCCGCCTGGGTTGGCATGGGCACAACCTGGTGGCCTGCTTTACTGAAAAGACGAAGGAGCATTGCCGCCTTATAGGCTGCAATGCCCCCTCCAATGCCGATTATGACGCGCATCGGTTCGGTTTAGGCCTGGTCTGCTGAATCGGCGTCTACGTACTCTACAAAGGGCTCGTCCAGGTAAAAGTCGTTGCTGGCTAGGAAGGCGCTGGGCTCTTCGTCGTGCAAGAGGCTGCCGTTTGCATCGAACTTGCCATCTACAATGTGACGGGCTTCAATCAGGCCCTCGTTGATTTCACGCATAGCAACCGAGAGGGACTTTTCATTGGGCTCTGAGTCCACCAGGGGGCCAACGAAGTCGTAGAGGTTCTCGTGGAGCTGGGAGTAGTAGGCGTTGATCTGCCGGGCCCGGCGAGCACCAAAAATGACCAGCCCGTACTTGGATTCAGCCTTCTGAATCAGAGCGTCAGCGCTGGGGTTGATGATACCTTCATCGTTGTGTGCATGTGCCACTTAAGACTCCATCTCATGTGCTAGTCAACTGCCGTGAATGAAGAAACGGCATAAAACTCTACTATCCTACCGGTCAACTCTTTTTTTGTCACGCAAAAGGCGGCGGAAAGAGGGCTATTACACTCCTCTTTCCGCCGCCTCAGCTAACCTAGGCTTCTGCTGGCTTGAAGCTTATTCATAAGGGGTTCTGCAGGCTCACGCTCGCTGCCGACCCTCTCGCCTGGTTCGCTTCGCTCACAAGGCGATTCACGCCAGCCACCGAGCCAGCAGCTTCGCTGTGAACCTGCTTCACCTACCCTTATGAATAAGCCTCCTTGAATCCCATCAGGGCAATGATTTCTTCTGCTGCTTCTGCCACAGTTTCATTGACGACGGTGTGGTCGAATTCAGGTTCGGCAGCTAGTTCAATTTTTGCTGTTTCCAGGCGGGCTTCCTGCTCCTGGGCTGACTCTGTTCCCCTGCCAACCAGGCGGTTTACCAGTTCGTCCCAGCTGGGTGGAGCCAGGAAGATCAGCTGGGCTTCGGGCATGGCGTTGCGCACCTGCCGTGCTCCCTGCAGATCAATTTCTAGAAGAACCGGCTGACCGGCATCTAGTTTCTGCTGAACCATGGAACGGATGGTGCCGTACCTGTAGGCATTGTGAACGGTTGCCCATTCGAGCATCTGCCGGTTTTCAACCATGGAGTCAAACTCTTCGTCAGAGACAAAATAGTAGTGAACTCCGTCTTCTTCACCGGGGCGAGGATCGCGGGTAGTGGCTGAGACAGAAAACCAGACCTGGGGGTAGTGTTCCCGAATATAGGCTGAGACTGTTCCCTTCCCTACGGCTGTAGGGCCTGCGAGGACGGTCAAAGTGGGTGTGCTTTTCTGGTCAGCCATCTGTCTACCTATCGGTCGAGAAGATTGATGAGTGCCTTCCGCTGGTGGATTCCTAGGCCACGCAGGCGGCGGGACGCAGCAATATTCAGATCTTTCAAAATGTTTTCGGTCCGAACTTCGCCAACCCCTGGTAGGGAGGTCAGCAGGTCCGTTACCTTCAGTCTAGCGACTGCCTCATCGGTTTCGGCCCGCTTGAGGACCTCTGCGATGCTAATTTTCTTGTTCTTGACTGCGTCCTTGATTTCTGCTCGAGTGACGCGAGCTTTCTTGGCCTTTTCCCGGGCGGCTGCGCGCTGTTCTTCGGTCAGGGGCTGAAGAGGCATGTATTCTAATTTCCTTCTGTGCGAGGTGCCTTGAATCAAGGCAGGGGGTTTTAGGTGTTGGAATAGGTGATCGTTTGAGCGTGGGCTCGTAGGGGGTAATCAACTATTTGCGACCCAACAATTAATAAAATAGCACGTCAGATACTGTCGATACGCCAAGTTACTACCCAGTAATCAAAAAATATGGAAAAAGATGGCGGGAATTACTTAAATCCCCGCCATCCCGGCCTATAAAACTAGACCCGTCTAGCTGCTAACAACTGGTCCCGAGCCTCTTTGGCCGCCTGCCTCAGGGCTGAAAGATCAGGGCCAGCAGCCAAGATTCCCCGGCTAGAATTGACCAGCACCTGGGATTCAAGACCGGCAAAAACCCGGTATAAATCAGCAGCACTAGCCCCCTGAGCCCCAAAGCCCGGTGAAAGTATCGGGCCATTGAAACCAGTCAGATCAATCTTTAGTTTATTCAAAGCCTGACCAACAGTAGCACCCACCACTAAACCACAAGAGCCCATTTCAGACCAGGTTTGGCTGGAGTTTTCAGCCTGGGCCGCAGCAATAATAGCGCCAGCAACTGACTGATCCCCACCCACATGCTGAACAGTCTGACCTTCAGGGTTAGAGGTGAGGGCAAGAACAAAGGTTCCCCTACCAGTAGCCTGAGCTAGATCCAGGGCCGGACGAAGGGACTCAAAACCCAAATAGGGGCTCAGAGTCACCGCATCGGTTGCCAGGGGGCGCCCCTCCCCCAGCCAGGCATCGGCGTAGGCTGCCATGGTTGAACCAATATCGCCCCGCTTAGCATCAGCAATCAGCAGCACCCCGGCCTCAGCAGCCTGCCGCTGAAGCTGCTCAAGGGCAGCTAAACCAGCAGAACCATGCCGCTCAAAGAGAGCCACCTGGGGCTTGAGGGTAGCAGCTAGGGGCCCGCAGGCCTCTAGGACAGCCTGGCCAAAGGTCAGCAGGGATTCAGGCCTATCAGCCAAACCCCAGTCCCTCAGCAGGGCCGGGTGGGGGTCAATTCCCACACAGAGGGGGCCCTTCTGCTCCATAGCCTGAGCTAGGCGGTCACCAAAACCTAGGGTAGACATTAGACCTCTCGCTCCTTGAGGGCAGCAGCAATCTGAGCCCCGTGCTCCTGCAGACTCAAAATATTCCAGCTGTACTCACGCAGGGCGTTAATACCCTGCACAGCTGCCCCAAACTCAGAGACAGTCGTCATCACCGGGCAACCTACAGAGGTAGCAGCGGCCCGAATCTCGTAGCCATCCCCACGGGCCTGGCCGCCAGAGGGGGTGTTGAAAATCAGGTTAATCTGACCGTCTCGGATCATATCAACGATTGACTCTTCACCTTCTGGAGTCTCAGCGATCTTTGCTACCACCTGAGACTCCACCCCGTTGCGGCGCAGAACCTCAGCAGTACCACCGGTTGAAACAATCTCAAAGCCTAGCTGCTGGAGCATCTTGACGTAAATAATGGAGTTACGCTTATCCCGGTTAGCCACAGAGACAAAGACCTTACCGCTGGTCGGCAGCTGGGAACCAGCAGAGGCCTCAGCCTTAGCGAAGGCCGTATCAAAGTAGGGGTCAAGGCCCATGACCTCACCGGTAGAGCGCATTTCAGGCCCCAGCAGGGAGTCAACAACAATCCCCTCAGGGGTCCTAAAGCGGCTAAAGGGTAGAACAGCTTCCTTCACAGCAATTGCAGTCTGAGCAGGCAGGCTGGCCCCATCCATGGTTGAGGGAAGGTAACCTTCAGCCTTGAGCTCTGCAATGCTCTTGCCGGTACCAATCAGGGCAGCGGCCTTAGCCATCTGCACACCGGTTGCCTTCGACACGAAGGGTACGGTCCGTGAAGCCCGGGGGTTAGCCTCAATCACGTAGAGAATTTCTGAGGCAACAGCGAACTGAATGTTAATCAGACCGCGCACGCCCACACCTGCTGCAATCTTGAAGGTTGCCTCCTTGACCTGCTCAATCACGTCAGGGCCCAGGGTGATGGGGGGCAGGGTGCAGGCTGAGTCACCGGAGTGAATACCGGCCTCTTCGATGTGCTCCATGACCCCGCCCAGGTAAAGGTCCTTACCGTCGTAGAGGGCATCAACGTCAATTTCTACAGCGTCCTCAAGGAACTTATCAATCAGGGCAGGCTGAGAGGGCGACACTTCAGTTGCATTCTCAAGATAGCGGGCTAGCTGCTGCTCAGAGTAAACAATTTCCATACCGCGCCCACCCAGAACGTAGGAGGGGCGTACCAGTACCGGGTAGCCGATCTCGTCAGCGATCTTCTTAGCGTTCTCAAAGGTGTAGGCGGTGCCGTTCTTGGGGGAAATCAGCCCGGCCTCTTCAAGAACTCGTGAGAATTCACCACGGTCTTCAGCCAAATCAATAGCCTCAGGTGAGGTACCCAAAATGGGGATACCGGCTGCCTTCAGCTCCTGGGCCAGCTTAAGGGGAGTCTGGCCGCCGAGCTGAACAAAGACACCCAGCAGACCGCCGGTACGCCGCTCAGCTTCAACGATTTCAAGCACGTCCTCTAGGGTCAGGGGCTCAAAGTAGAGGCGGGTAGAAATGTCATAGTCAGTTGAGACCGTCTCAGGGTTGCAGTTAACCATCACGGTCTCGTAGCCAGCTTCCCGTAGGACCATGGAGGCATGGACACAGGAGTAGTCAAACTCAATGCCCTGACCAATCCTGTTCGGCCCGGAGCCCAGAATCATAATCGAGGGCTTCTCGTGGTGGGCGATTTCATCCTCTAGGTCGTAGGAGGAGTAGTGGTAGGGGGTGAAGGCCTCAAACTCAGCTGCACAGGTATCAACAGTCTTATAGACAGGGCGGATACCTAGCCCGTGGCGAATACCCCGAACAACGGCCTCATCCATACCCAGAATCTGACCAATCTGGGCATCAGAGAAGCCGTGCCTCTTAGCAAGGCGGAGAGTCTGGTCGTTGAGGACACCGGCTGCAGCAATCTGAGAGGCAACCTCGTTGAGCAGGACCAGCTGGTCTAGGAACCAGGGGTCAATGGCGGTTGCCTCATACATCTGCTCCACGCTAGCACCGGCTAGCAGGGCCTGCTGAACCTGGAAGATCCTTTCAGTGGTTGCTGTTCTAGTCTGTTCAATCAGCTGAGCAAGTTCCTCTGCGGTCAGCTCAGGCTGAACAAAGCTGAAGCTTGAGCCCTTCTGCTCCATAGAACGCATGGCCTTCTGCAGGGCTTCGGTGAAGTTACGACCCAGGGCCATAGCCTCGCCCACTGACTTCATGGTGGTCGTCAAGGTGGGGTCAGCTGCCGGGAACTTCTCAAAGGCAAAACGGGGAACCTTCACAACAACATAGTCCAGGGTCGGCTCGAAGGAGGCCGGGGTCTTTTGGGTAATGTCGTTGGGGATCTCATCAAGGGTGTAACCCAAGGAGAGCTTGGTAGCGATCTTGGCAATGGGGAAACCGGTTGCCTTAGAGGCCAGAGCTGATGAACGGGAAACCCGGGGGTTCATCTCAATAACAATGATACGGCCGCTCACCGGGTCAATAGCGAACTGGATGTTACAGCCGCCGGTATCAACGCCAACCTCACGGATCACGTTAATCGCAATATCCCGCAGCTTCTGGAATTCCCGGTCGGTCAGGGTCAGGGCAGGAGCTACAGTAATGGAGTCACCGGTGTGAACCCCAACAGGGTCAAAGTTTTCGATGGAGCAGACGACAACCACGTTATCGTTCTTATCCCGCATCATCTCCAGCTCGTATTCCTTCCACCCCAGGATGGACTCTTCGAGCAGGACTTCGCTGGTGGGGCTGTACTGGATACCGGCTCCGGCAATCCGGTGCAGATCTTCTTCGGTGTAGGCCATACCTGAGCCCAGCCCACCCATCGTGAAGGAGGGGCGGACCACCATGGGGTAGCCCAGCACCTGAGCAGCCTCAAGAGCTTCCTCCATGGTGTGAACAATCAGGGACCGGGCTGATTCGCCGCCGGCCCGCTCAACGACACCCTTGAAGGCCTCCCGGTCTTCACCCAGGTTAATGGCCTCAATGTTGGCGCCAATTAGCTCCACCCCGTACTTAGCTAGGATGCCCTTTTCATCGAGGGCAATAGCAGCGTTGAGGGCTGTCTGCCCGCCCAGGGTAGGCAGAATAGCGTCGGGCTTTTCCTTGGCAATAATCTTTTCAATGACCTCAGGGGTAATGGGCTCAATGTAGGTGGCATCGGCAAATTCCGGGTCGGTCATGATGGTAGCCGGGTTGGAGTTGACCAGGATAACCCGAACCCCTTCTTCCTTGAGCACCCGAAGGGCCTGGGTACCTGAGTAGTCAAACTCTGCAGCCTGACCAATAACGATCGGGCCAGAGCCGATCACCAGAATTGAGTTAAGATCCTTACGCTTTGGCATGGGTCAGTCTTCCTTAGTTCTTCTTCTCAAGCATGAGGTCGATAAAACGGTCAAAGAGGTAGGCCGAGTCGTGGGGGCCGGCGGCAGCTTCTGGGTGGTATTGAACCGAGAAGGCAGGAATATCAAGGCAGCGCAGACCTTCAACCACCTGGTCATTCAGGCCCACATGGGAAACCTCAACCCGGCCAAACTCAGCCTGGGGGGCCTGCACCACCCCATCGAGGGGGGCATCAACAGCAAAGCCGTGATTCTGGGCGGTAATTTCTACCTTGCCAGTGGTCCTATCCATAACGGGCTGGTTAATGCCCCGGTGGCCAAAGGGTAGTTTGTAGGTTCCAAAGCCCAGGGCCCGGCCCAGCAGCTGGTTACCGAAGCAAATCCCAAAGAAGGGGGTGCCTGTGCGCAGGATGGACTGCAGCAGCTGAACCTGATCATCTGCTGTAGAGGGGTCACCTGGGCCGTTGGAGAAGAAAACCCCATCAGGGTTCAGGGCGTTAATATCGTCAAGGCTGGCGCTGGCAGGTAGAACATGAACCCGAACCCCCCGCTCAGCAAACCGCTTAGGGGTCATAGCCTTAATACCTAGGTCTAGGGCAACCAGGGTGGCCTTGACCTGCCCCTGCCAGCCCTGGTCGGCCGGTTCAACCGTGTAGGCCTTTTCAATGGAGACAGTATCAGCTAGCTTCTGGCCCTTCATCTGGGCTGAGGCCTGAACCCGAGCCAGCAAATCTGCCAGGGGCAGGGCAGCATCTGGGCCGGTGAAGATACCGGCCCGCATGGCCCCGGCACTGCGCAGGTGGCGGGTCAGGGCCCGGGTATCAATGCCCTCAATACCCACGATGCCCTGCTCAACCAGTTCCTCATCGAGGGAACGTTCAGACCGCCAGTTAGAGGGGCGGCGGGCGGCATCTCGCACAGCGTAGCCAGCAACCCAGATCTTGCGGGATTCAGCATCTTCAGTGTTAACACCGGTGTTGCCGATATGGGGAGCAGTCTGAACTACGATCTGACCAGCGTAGGAGGGGTCTGTGAGGGTCTCCTGGTAGCCGGTCATGCCGGTTGAAAAGACCGCTTCGCCCAGGGCCTGGCCCTGAGCTCCGTAGGATTGGCCGCGGTAGAAGGTGCCATCCTCTAGGACGAGGATAGCCTCATGTGGGGTGCTTACTGGGTGGGACATTCACACACTTCCTGTTGGTGGATCAAGTGACCTGTAAAAGACAGGGCAAGGTAGAAAGACGATTAGGGTGCAGGCTCAAAACCCTGCTGCCGGGGCTGGCAGAAGGAGCTCAGAGCCTCAAGGAGGGGTTGCTGATCTGCTGCATAGCGGGTCCTAAAGCCGGTATCAAGGGCCTTGCCCTCAAGGGACCAGGAGATCACCAGCAGGCCATCTTTTTCAACGAACTTACCGGCCATACCTGATTCGGTTCGAACTCCTAAGAAGTCCTGGGCTGGAATCCACAGGTCAGCTGCTCCCTGGCGGACCAGAATCAGCCCCTGCTCGTAGACCAGGCAGCTGGCCTGGGATTTTAGGCCCAGGCCGTGGGCAGCGATCCGGTCCAGCCAGTCGCCCTGGCTGGTTGTCGAAACGTAGATACCCTCTACTGCCAGCAGGGCCTCTCTGTTGTCAAAGCTGGCTGGAACCTCTGGCAGGTTAGCTGTTTCTGAAAGCTGCCTGCCCTTACGCCCCTGCCAGCCCTTCCACATAGCCCAAAAGATGAGCAGGGCTAGAAGGGCAAGGAGGATTGTGGGCAGGACTTTCTCAGACACAGGCGGGGCCTTCCTTAGAGGCTTGAGGGTACGGGGCTATTGAGCTGACCGTTGAGGACCGTTGGGTGACCGGCCAAGAAGGTGGCCCGTACAGCCCCAGGTACTTCAAGGGAGCGGTAGGGGTTGTTCTTGCCCTTGGTGGCCTGCTGGGCTGGGTCAATGACCCGGCGGGCCTTGGGGTCTAGAAGGAGCAGGTTAGCTGGCTCCCCCACTTCAAGGGGGCGGCCCTGATCTTCAGCCAAACCAATCTCTGCCGGCTTGTAGCTCATAATTCGGGCCACATCAGCCCAGCTAATGTAACCGGTATCAACCAGGGTCATCTGAATGATGGAGAGGGCCTGCTCCAGGCCGGTCATACCGTTAGCGGCACAGGCCCATTCGCAGTCCTTGGATTCAGCCGGGTGGGGGGCATGGTCGGTGCCAATAATGTCGATAATCCCATCAGCTACAGCCTGCCGTAGGGCCAGAACGTCCTCTTCGGTGCGCAGGGGCGGATTGACCTTATAGACCGGGTCGTAGGTGCGAACCAGCTCATCGGTCAGGAGCAGGTGGTGGGGGGTCACTTCTGCTGTCACCTTAATGCCCCGCTCCTTAGCCCAGCGAACAATTTCAACCGAGCCCTTGGTTGACAGGTGGCAGATATGCAGGCGGGAGCCAACATGTTCAGCCAGCAGTACGTCCCGGGCAATGATGGATTCCTCAGCAACAGCCGGCCAACCTGCCAGGCCCAGCTCGGCTGACACCTTACCCTCGTTCATCTGGGCCCCCTCAGTGAGGCGGGGCTCCTGGGCGTGCTGGGCAATAACACCGTTAAAGGTTTTGACGTATTCAAGGGCCCGGCGCATCAGGGCTGGGTCCCAAACGCACATTCCGTCGTCAGAAAAGACCCGCACCTGGGCGCGGGACTCAGCCATGGCCCCAATATCTGAGAGCCTCTCCCCTGCCAGGCCAACGGTGACAGCACCGATAGGCTGAACCTTGACCCAGCCGGAGTTCTTACCCAGCTCATAGACCTGCTCAACCACACCGGCGGTATCAGCAACAGGGTTTGAGTTGGCCATGGCAAAGACGGCTGTGTAGCCACCTAGGGCAGCTGCCCTGGAACCGGTTTCAACGGTTTCGGCATCCTCTAGGCCAGGTTCCCGCAGGTGAGTGTGAAGATCAACAAGACCGGGTAGGGCAATCAGGCCTGAACCGTCGATGACGGTGGCCTGGGCCTCTTCTAGGCCGGGGCCAATCTGAGCAATCAGACCATCACGAATCAGAAGGTCTGAGGGCTTTTCACCCAGGATTGAGACGTCCTTAATCAGGTAGAGCGAGTCAGTCATTGTTTTTCCTTCCAGGGAACTAAGAGGCCGGGTAGAAGTCGCCAGCTGAACCGCCGGTCATGAGCAGGTAGAGAACAGCCATGCGCACAGAAACGCCGTTGGTGACCTGCCGCAGTACCCAGGAGCGGTGGGAATCAGCAGCTTCAGCGCAAATCTCTAGGCCCCGGTTCATGGGCCCTGGGTGCAAGATCGCTGTTTCGTGGTCAGCTGCATCCAGCCGGGCGTAACGCTCAGGGGTCAGACCCCAGAGGCGGGAGTACTCTTCAGAGGAGGGGAAGAAGGCCGCGTTCATGCGCTCCTTCTGGATCCTGAGCATCATGACAGCATCAACACCTGAGTCAATGGCGTCATCAAGGTTGTAGTAAATCTCAGCCGGCCAGTCTTCAATATCAACAGGCAGCAGGGTTGGAGGGGCAACGAACTTGACCTTGGCCCCTAGGGTGCTCAGCAGCCAAAGGTTTGACCGGGCCACCCTGGAGTGCAGGATATCGCCAACGATTGCTACCCGCAGGCCGTCTAGGGTCAGGCCCCGGGTGGACCGGCCCTCAACCTGGGCCTTGAACTGGCGCAGGGTCATAGCATCTAAAAGGGCCTGGGTGGGGTGGGCGTGGGTCCCATCCCCGGCGTTGAGAACGGGTACATCAATCCAGCCAGCCTCAGCCAGACGCTGGGGGGCTCCAGAGGCGCTATGGCGAATGACCACCGCATCAGCGTTGATTGCAGCGAGGGTCTGGGCTGTATCCTTGAGGGATTCACCCTTTGAAACTGAGGAGCCCTTGGCTGAGAAGTTAATGATGTCTGCTGAGAGGCGTTTTTCGGCAGCTTCAAAGGAGAGACGGGTTCGGGTGGAGTCTTCAAAGAAGAGGTTAACTACGGTGCGGCCCTGAAGGACGGGTAGTTTCTTGACCTCCCGCTGGCCGACCTCCCCCATGTAATCTGCTGTATCAAGGATATTCAAGGCCTGATCAAGGCTTAAACCTTGGGTGTCAAGTAAGTGTCGCAGGGCTACAGCCCTCCTTCCTGGTCAGGGAATTGGCTGGGCTGAGAAATAAGTACCTGGTCCTCCTGCCCATCGATGGACGAGAGTAGAACCTTGACCGATTCATGGATGCTGGTGGGCAGGTTCTTGCCCACATGGTCGGCCCTAATGGGAAGCTGCCGGTGGCCCCGATCAACAAGGACAGCTAGGCGAACAGCCTGGGGGCGGCCGTAGTCCTTGAGGGCGTCTAGGGCGGAGCGGATGGTTCGGCCAGAGAAAAGAACATCATCGACAAGCACCACGGTTTTCCCCTCAATACCGGCTGCCGGTAGGCGGGTAGGCTCTGGGGTGCGGCCGGGCTTGGAGAGCAAATCATCCCGGTACATGGTGATATCAAGCTGGCCCAGGCTGTGGGCTGCTAGGAAGGAGGGGTCAGTCTGAGCTATCTTCTCTGCCAGCCTTTGGGCAAGGGGAAAGCCCCGACGGGGAATGCCCAATAAGACCAGGTTCTGACTGCCCTTATTTGCTTCAAGAATTTCGTGGGCGATACGGGTCAGGGCCCGATCAATATCGGCTGCCTCTAGGATCACCCGCTGGCTGACGTGGGTCTCGGCTGAAGATACACTGCTGGTATCTGTCATGGGCCGGCCTCCTTCCCCGCCTCACAGGACGGATTTAAAGGTTGCTGTTACCTCTCAATCTATCACGTTCAGCCTGGCCATTTCGAGCCAGCCAGGGGGGTCTGTCCACAAAAAGGCCCCCACCAGCCCATGGCTGGTAGGGGCAAAGCTCAGAACAGAAAGTTTAGGCCAGCAGGCTGGGCTTAACCTGCCGAAGCCGGTCTAACAAACCGTTCACAAACTTAGGTGAGTCGTCAGTTGAGAGAAGGCGAACCAGGCCGGTAGCCTCTGAAATAGCTACAGGGTCAGGAATCTCATCATTGTAGAGAAGCTCCCAGGCCCCCAGCTGGAGGGCTACCCGGTCAACCGCTGGCATCCTTTCCAGGGTCCAGCCCTGGGAATAGGTTTCAAGCAGTTCCCGGATCTCTTCAGCCCGGTCCCTCACTCCACGAACAATCTGTTCAGAATAGAGGGAAATCTGGGCGGAGGTGTAAAGACGGCGGCGGCTGAGAACCTCAAGCAGGTCGTCACCGCGCTGGTCAGCCTCAAAAAGGACCTCAAGGGCCCGAAGTCTAGCTTTAGTTCTTGAATTCACGATGCTTAGTCGTTAACCCGGCCCAGGTAGTCACCGGTGCGGGTGTCAACCTTTACCTTGGTGCCAGTTTCTAGGAAGAGGGGAACCTGAATCTCAGCGCCGGTTTCAACGGTTGCAGGCTTAGTGCCACCGGTGGAGCGGTCGCCCTGCAGGCCAGGCTCAGTGTAGGTGATTTCAAGAACAACTGAGGCAGGAAGCTCAATGTAGAGGGGGGAGCCTTCGTGCATAGCAATAGTTGCAGTCTGGTTCTCTAGCATGTAGCGGGCAGCGTCGCCAACAGTAGCCTCAGAAACGTTGATCTGATCGTAGGTCTTCAGGTCCATGAAGACGTAGTCAGTGCCGTCCTGGTAGAGGTACTGGTAGTCAGAGCGGTCAACGGTTGCGGTTTCAACCTTTGCACCGGCGTTGAAGGTCTTATCAACGACCTTGCCTGAAGTAACGTTCCGCAGCTTAGTGCGAACAAAGGCACCACCCTTGCCAGGCTTTACATGCTGGAATTCAATGACAGACCATAGGTTGCCATCAATCTTGAGAACGACACCGTTCTTAATATCTGCGGTAGTAGCCAAGAGACTCTCCTCATATCATCAATTGTCAATAAGCAATGCGGGGTAAACCGTAGACCAGTCTACCGGCTCTCTAGACCTATTGCCCCATTAGTTAGCGAGATTCACAGTCAGGCCTATCCCTCTGGGCAGTAGAGCAGACCCAGAGGAAGGCTGAGCCTGCTCCCACCCCAGGGATAGGCCTCTGTGAGCAGGGGTTGCCCCCTAGGATGGGGCAATCTCCTGGTAGGTCATGTAGAGGATTGAGTCATCAGGGACCTCATAGATCCTAGGCTTACCTACCTCTTCAAGGACTACAAAGCGCAGCAGGTTTCCCCTGGCCTTCTTATCCCGACGCATGGCCTCTAGCAGGCGGGGCCAGCGGTCAGCCGGATAGCTGGTGGGCAGGCCCAGGGACTGGCAGATTGAACGGGTGCGTTCAAGGCTGGCCTCATCAAGGTAGCCAGCTGCTAGAGAAAGCTCAGCAGCAAAGACCATACCGACTGCCACCGCAGCCCCGTGCCTCCACTGGTAGCGCTCAGCATGTTCAATAGCATGGCCCAGGGTGTGGCCGTAGTTCAAAAATTCCCGGCGGCCGCTTTCCTTCAGATCCTCAGAAACAACCTCGGCCTTCACCCGGATAGCCCGTTCAATCAGTTCCCGAACAACCGCTGACTGGGAGTCCCTGACCTCTGAGGGGTTCTTCTCAATCAGGTCAAGAATAACGGGGTCAGCAATAAAGCCGCACTTAATAACCTCAGCCATGCCGGTCAGCAGTTCCTGCTGGGGCAGGGTTCTGAGCACCCCTAGCTCACAGAGAACCGCAGCTGGGGGGTGGAAGGCCCCTACCAGGTTCTTCCCCTCAGCAGTGTTAATACCGGTCTTACCACCAACAGCAGCATCAACCATAGCCAGGAGGGTGGTGGGAATATGAATAACCCGCACCCCCCTCAGCCAGGTGGCTGCCACAAAGCCAGCAAGATCTGTGACCGCTCCCCCACCCACAGCAATAATGGCATCACTGCGGGTAAAGTCGTTCTGGCCCAGCACCTGCCAGCAGAAGGAGGCCACCTGAATGTGCTTGCCCTCTTCAGCATCAGGAATCTCAGCACTCACCGCCTGGTAGCCGGCCTTTTTCATCTGCTCCAAGACCAGCTCGCCGGTTGAACGCAGGGCCCTAGGGTGAATCACCAGGATCCGCTGGCAGCTTGCTCCCAGAATTCCAGGAATCTGGCTGAGCAGATCGTGGCCTACCTGCACCGTGTAGTTGTCAGCTGGGGCTGAGCCCGTGACCTGAATCAGGGTGTTTGGGGTAGCGCTCATGCCTGTCCCTTCCTCTGGTTGAGAATAAAGTCTTGTAGTTCAGCAGCCATATCAGCAATATCCCGCCCGCCCCTAGCATCTAGGGTGTAGGTGGCTAGGGATTCGTAGCGGGCCCGCCGCTGGTCAAAAATCTGCTGCCAGCGGCCTATGGGGTCCTCCTGCAGGAGGGGGCGGGTCTTGCTGTTGAGGATCCTGGGGGCCACCGTTGAGGCATCAACCCTGATATAGATGACTGTTTCTTCAGCCAGGGCCTGGGCCACCCGGTCGGTCATGGGCGCTCCCCCACCCAGGGAGAAAATCAGGTTCCTGCGGGTCGGTGAGGCAAGAATGTCTTCTATCACCTGGGCTTCGATCTGCCGGAAGGCTCCCTCACCCAGGTCAGAGAAAATTTGGGTCACATCACCGTACTGGTCAACAATCAGCTGATCCGAGTCAAGAAATTCATAGCCGTAGAGGCGGGCCAGGTGGCTGCCGATATAGGATTTACCGGCAGCCATGGGGCCAATCATTAAGATGGGCCTGTCCTTATCCCGGTAGCTTTCTTGGATCTCCTTGACCTGATGGGGGGCAAGAGCCTCAGTCATATCGATTGGCTGCTGACGAGACCTTTGCTCCATCATTTACTGGTTCCAACCTGCTACGTTAGATTCCCAGGCCAGGGAGGGATCAATAGCAGCCAGGTAGGAATCCATGTTTCGGCGGGTCTCGCCGATGGAGTCGCCACCGAACTTCTCTAGGGCTGCATCAGCTAGAACCAGGGCAACCATGGCTTCGGCAACCACACCGGCAGCCGGTACAGCACAAACATCAGAGCGCTGATGGTGGGCCCGGGCAACCTCACCGGTAGAGGTGTCAATGGTCGCTAGGGCCTTCGGTACGGTTGCAATAGGCTTCATAGCTGCCCGCACCCGCAGAAGGTCACCAATGCTCATGCCACCTTCAATACCACCGGCCCGGTTAGATACCCGCTGGACTCCCTCAGGGCCGGGAACGATTTCGTCGTGAGCGGCGGTTCCTGGGCGCTTGGCGGTTTCAAAGCCGTCACCGACCTCAACACCCTTAATGGCCTGAATACCCATCAGGGCAGCAGCTAGGCGGGCATCAAGACGGCGATCCCAGTGAACGTAAGAGCCTAGTCCGGGGGGTAGGCCGTAGGCAAGAACCTCAACGACGCCGCCTAGGGTTTCGCCGTCCTTGTGGGCCTTATCAATGGTTGCCACCATGGCCTCTGACGTTGCTGAATCAAAGCAGCGCAGGGGGTCAGCATCCAGGTAGGCTACATCCTGAGGCCTGGGGCGGGCAGCATCAGCAGGGGCTGCTACTTCTGCGATAGCGGTAGTGTGGCTGACCAGTTCAACACCCAGGGCCTTGAGGATCTGGGCGGCAACAACACCCAGGGCAACCCGGGTTGCTGTTTCACGGGCGCTGGCCCGCTCAAGGACGGGGCGGGACTCGTCGAAACCGTATTTTTGCATACCGGCAAAGTCGGCGTGCCCTGGGCGGGGGCGGGTCAGGGCAGCATTGCGGGCCCTACCCTCAATCAGGGCAGGGTCAACTGGGTCTGCTGACATCACATCAACCCACTTGGGCCATTCAGTGTTGGCAATTTCAAGGGCAACAGGGCCCCCCTGGGTCTTACCGTGGCGGACCCCACCTAGAATACGGACCCTATCTTCCTCAAACTTCATACGGGCACCGCGACCATAGCCTAGTCGGCGGCGGGCCAGGGCGTCACGAACCATTTCACTGGTCAGTTCTACCCCCGCAGGTACGCCTTCAATAATTCCAACCAGGGCTTCGCCATGGGATTCACCGGCGGTTAGCCAACGCAGCATCTCTAACCTTCTTTACATTTACCTGTAGGTTCTGTCTTCTAAGATTTCCAAAAATAGCGGCCGATAGCAAACCGCTTCTTCACGATTCGGTACAGCTACTGGCTGCCGGTCAGCAGCAGGGCCTCGTTCACCGGATCAGGTTCAAAGCCTGTGGGCGGAAGGCCCACAGCCTCACGCATAGCTGCTAAGACCTGCTTCTGCTCAGGCAGGCTCTCATCCCTGCCCCGGCCGGTAAAGAGTTTAACCTGATCAACAGCCTGGTACATGAGCATCTCAAGGCCGCTCGTGACCTTCCCTCCCCTAGCTTCCCAACCGCTGGCGAGGACTGAAGGCCAGGGATCATAGGAGACATCGAGCAGGTAGCGGGCGGGCAGCTGGTCGCCTACCCCCTCTAGCAGGCCATCAGCTGCCCCAGCAGGCAGGGTTGAGATGGTTACCTCAAAGTCTGCATAGGAGCTGGCAAAGGCGCTCAGGGGCTGAAAATCCAGGCTAAGCCCCAGTCGGCTGGCAGCCTGGGCAAGACCCTGGGCCCGGCTTGGGTTACGGACAAAGACGCTCAAGGTCTGAGCCCCCATCAGCTTCAGGGCTGCTAGGGCTGCTGTTGCTGTGCCCCCGCCCCCAAGGATGGCAGCCTCTTTTACCGGGCCCTGAAGGCCAGCCTGGCGCAGGGCATTGACGATACCTGAAACATCGGTATTATCCCCCCAAGAGGTCAGCTGGCCAGCCGCATTCTGCCGCCAGTAGACGGTATTGACTACCCCTACAGCCTGGGCAAAGGGGGTTAGCTGATCGAGCTGGTCTATGACCGCCAGCTTCAGGGGCATAGTTACCGAAAAGCCGCAGGTTCCCTGCTCAGGCCCGTAGGCTGCAAAAACGTCTGCCAGCTGATCTTCGCGGGTATCTAGCCGCTGATAGTCAATCTCTAATCCCAGAGCCCGGTAGGCTGTCAGGTGCAAAAGGGGGGACTTACTGTGCTTAATAGGGTGCCCCAAGACATAAGCCTTGGGGCACTGATCCTGAAGGGCTAGCATTTAGGCGCAGACCCCTTCATGTGTTTCACAGAACTGCTCGTAAACAGCCACATTCTTCAAATGCTGCTGGTAGGTGGTGGCAAAGAGGGTTTCACCGGTAAAGAGGTCAACAGTTACCCAGAAGTAGTAGTTGTTCTTCTCCGGGTTAGCGGCAGCCGTAATGGCATCCTTGGCCGGGGAACCAATGGGGCCAACCGGTAGACCGGTGTAGTAGAAGGTGTTGTACTTGTTCGATGCGTCAGCCTTCTGCTCGTTAGAGATATGGTAGCTCTTGATCCCTAGACCGTAGGCTACGGTCGCATCTGACTGTAGGAAGCCGCTGGTTTCACCATTGGGGTTGTTCAGACGGTTCTCAATAGCACCAGCAATAGGGGCGTAGTCCTTGGGCAGGCCTTCAAATTCTAGGATGGAGGCTACAGTGACAACGTGGAAGATCTCCTCATCGCCTTCAACCCCCACCTCCTTGAGGGTATTGAGGGTATTATCCACCATCATCTGCAGGATTTCCTTGGCATCAGCATCCTTGGGGAAGCGGTACTCACCGGGGTAGAGGAAGCCCTCAATGGTGGGGAACTTTGAAGGGATACCAAAGGACTCAGTCTGAGAGGAAAGGGCCTTGAAGTCCTGAACACTAATACCTGTGCCTTCTGAGAGGGCGGTAAAGGTTTCGTCCATTCGCCAGGTCTGGTCAACAGCTACATAGTAGGTGTTAGCCTCATCAAAGCGCAGGAGCTTACCGAGGGCTACAGAGCTAGACATCTCTTCCTGGAGCTGGTATTCACCGGGCTGGAAGTACTGGCCAGAGGCGGTTTCCCCGTAGACCTTCAAGAACTGTTCAGCGTTGGCAACGATGCCCTGTTCCTCTAGGGACTGGGCAATGCCAATGGCTGATGCCCCTTCAGGGATAGTGAAGGTAACTTCTGTTCCGTTTCCTTCCCCGGCGTAGTCCTTCCGTTCAAACCAGCCCAGGCGGCTGCTGACAATAGAAAGAACTAGGACCAGGGCGACAGTGAAGACGAGACCGGCCGAGACAACAAAGTTACGGCTCCGGCGGCGGGTCCTCACCCGGTCAGCTTCTGTCTGGGTCTCTTCTTCAGCGGCGCTGAAGAAGCCTCCCATGGCTCCATCCTGGGTTGCCCCCAGAAGGCCGTCAAGGTCAGTTTGCTGGTTTCGGGTGCGGCGGTGTCGGGGAGTAGAACTCGAGGAATTAGACATCCGGGTTCTCTCTTTCATCTGTGGGGGTGCAAGTTTCGGTGGTGACAAGATCCCTAGGCAATTGTACCTGGTAGCCAGCTAGGACCTGTCCGGCCTTAATGGTGTCGAGTGTGTGTTGCAAAATATTGACGGCAGCTACCTGATCAACGACCGATCGAAAATCCCTACTCGATACACCGGCCTCGTGAAGGGACCGGTGGGCGCTGACGGTAGTTAGTCTTTCATCAATAAGCCAGACTGGCAGGTCTAAACCAGCAGCCTGAAGGTCCTTCACCAGGGCCTGGGCATAGTCAATGGCCATCTGTGTTGAGGGGCTATCAGTTCCCCGCAGGGTCTTGGGAAGACCAACGAAGACTTCAGTTACCTCATTGACCTCAAGGAGTTTGAGCAAAACCCGCCGGTCTGAGTTCTTCTTCAGGTCCCGGCGAAGGGTTTTGAGAGGGCTAGCAAGAATGCCGTCAGGGTCGCACAGGGCCAGGCCGACGCGGGCCATGCCCACGTCAACCCCCATGCGACGGCCTCTGGTGAAGGTCACTGGGTTAGGCTCCCAGCTCTGAAATGGATGAACGGATAGCGGTGAAGGCCTCTTCAATCTTAGAAGCGTCCTGGCCGCCGCCCTGGGCGACGTCATCCTTACCGCCGCCACCGCCGCCTAGGATGCCAGCTGCCAGGCGGACCAGGGCCCCAGCCTTCACACCGGCCTCACGGGCAGCCTGGTTGGTGGCAACCAGAATGACGGGGCGGCCGTTATTGACAGCAGCAACAGCAACAGTTGCGGCCTCTTCGCCCAGTCGTGAGCGCAGATCAAGGGCTAGCTCACGGACAGCATTAGCATCGAGCTCACCGGCCATGTGCAGCAGGGTACGAACTGCACCAACCATCTGGGCTGATTCGGTCAGCTTACCGGCCTCAGCCTGTAACTTTTCCTTGCGGAGCTTGGCCAGTTCCTTCTCAGCTTCCTTGAGCTTAGCCAGGGTCAGGTTAATCTTCTCGGGCAGTTCGCTTGAGGACTGTACCTTCATCAGACCAGTCAGCTGGTTGACTAGGGTACGCTCAGCGGCCAGGTGGTTGAAGGAATCCAGGCCTACGAGGGCCTCAACCCGGCGGTTGCCAGAACCAACAGAGGCCTCAGTGAGCAGGGTCAGGGAGCCAATCTGAGCGGTTGAAGCAACGTGGGTGCCGCCGCAGAGTTCGCGGGAGAAGTCCCCGCCCATTTCAACCACGCGCACAGTATCACCGTACTTTTCACCAAAGAGGCTCATGGCACCAAGTTTCTTGGCTTCCTCTAGGGGCATTTCGCGGGTGATGGTCTGGAAGTTATCGCGGATCGCTACGTTAGCGACCTCTTCGACCTCCTGCTTGGCGGCCTCTGAAAGGCCCTCGCCCCAGGCGAAGTCAAAGCGCAGGTAGCCCTCCTTGTTGAAGGAGCCGCGCTGGGTTGCTTCCTTACCGAGAACCTGGTGCAGGGCTGCGTGAATAATGTGGGTACCGGAGTGGGCCTTTTCCCCGTCCTGACGGCGCTGCACATCAACCTGGGCAAGGACGGGGCTGTTTGCAAGAACCTCGCCTTCACGGACCAGGGCGCGGTGAACAGACAGGCCCTTGACCGGCTGCTGCACGTCTGAAACTTCAATGCTAAAGCCATTGCCGCTAATGATGCCGGTATCGGCTGCCTGGCCACCGGCTTCTGCGTAGAAGGGGGTTTCATCGAGCACGATTTCAACCTGCTGACCGGCTGAGGCGGCGGGTACAGAAACACCGTCAACCAGGATGGCCCGTAGGGTGGTTTCGGTGCGCAGCTCGTCGTAGCCGGTAAAGATTGAGCCGCGCTCATCGGCCAGTTCACGGAAAACAGAAAGATCGGCCATACCGCCCTTCTTGGCCTTAGCATCGGCCTGGGCCCGCTGGCGCTGCTCTTCCATCAGGGCCCTAAACTGGGCTTCATCCACCTTTACGCCGGCTTCTTCAGCCATTTCAAGGGTCAGGTCAATGGGGAAACCGTAGGTGTCGTGCAGGGCGAAGGCATCTGCACCTGAAACCTGGTCCTTACCGGCGGCCTTAGCTGAGGCTACAGCCTCTTCTAGGCGGCTGGTACCAGACTCAATGGTCTTGAGGAAGGCCTTTTCTTCTGCGTAGGCAATTCGGGAAATCCGCTCGAAGTCCTCAGCAACGTAAGGGTAGGCACCTGCCATGGCGTCCTTAGAGGCAGGGAAGAGAACGGGTAGGCAGGGCTCGGTCACGCCCAGTAGGCGCATGGCGCGGATAGCCCGGCGCATGAGGCGGCGCAGAATGTAACCCCGGCCTTCATTTGAGGGGGTTACACCGTCGGCAATGAGCATCAGTGAGGAGCGGATGTGGTCGGCAACCACCCGCATACGAACGTCATCTTCGTAGCCTGCATCTTCAGCGTTTTCTGAACCGTGGTACTTCTTACCGGAGAGCTTAGCTGCTGCATCGAGGACGGGGCGCACCTGGTCAGTTTCGTAGAAGTTCTCTACCCCCTGCAGGAGCATGGCCAGACGCTCAACGCCTAGACCTGTGTCAATATTCTTCTTGGGCAGATCGCCTAGGATTTCGAAGCTGTCCTTGCCGGTGCCCTCACCGCGCTGGTACTGCATGAAGACCAGGTTCCAGATTTCAATGTAACGGTCATCGTCAGCTGCAGGGCCGCCTTCCTTACCGTATTCGGGGCCCCGGTCGTAGAAGATTTCGGAGTCGGGGCCGGCAGGGCCGGGCTGGCCGGTGGACCAGTAGTTTTCAGCCATGCCCATCTTCTGAATAAGCTCGGCGGGGAACTTTACGTCATTGACCCAAATGTCGTAGGCCTCATCGTCACCCTCGTAGACGGTAACCCACAGGCGCTCGGGGTCCAGGCCGTAGCCGCCCTCTTCAAGGGATGAAGTGAGCAGTTCGTAGGCCCAGGGAATAACTTCCTTCTTGAAGTAGTCGCCGAAGGAGAAGTTACCGGCCATCTGGAAGAAGGTGCCGTGACGGGCGGTCTTGCCGACCTCATCAATGTCTAGGGTGCGGATGCACTTTTGAACGCTCACTGCCCGGGAGAACTGAGGGGTTTCACGGCCCAGGAAGTAGGGGATGAAGGGAACCATACCAGCGATGGTGAACATGGCGCCGGGCTCGTTGGAGACCAGTGAAGCTGAGGGGACAACAGTGTGCCCGCGCTTTTCGAAAAAGTCGATCCAGCGCTGTGAGATTTCCTGTGAGAGCATGGAGGCTAATCTTCCTTCGGTTAGGTTAAAAGTTGGTCAGCTATGAAGCTAAAAGCGAGCTTGCTTATCGGTTTTCTAGGGGTGGCAGGTCTGGTTGGTTCTCAAGTCTGCTTGAGGGACCAGGGCCCCAGGTATCTAAGGAGCCGGGACGGAGGTCCTTCGTTTGCTCCTCGAACCGTTCTTTAAGTTCTTCTTCCTTCTCCTGCATACCGGCCTTGACGGTTGCAGCAAAACTCAGGGCCCTCAAGGCCCCCTTCTTGAAGGGGCTACCGTAGGGGGAATCAAAAAAAGTTGCCAGGGCTTCACTCCGCCTTTCTGAACCCGGGGCCAGGTGCCTGGGGCTATCCTTTCGGACCTGAAGGTCCCCTGCCCTCTTGACCTGGGGCCTGGCCCTAGAAGCTATTACCCCCAGGGCTGCTCCACCGGTGAGCAGGAGCAGGTTTTTCAATAGAGCCACTAGAGCCCCCGACCTTCAGGGTCAGCCTGGTCAGCTGCCGCCTCTGAGCCCTGGGCCTTGACGGCCTTACGGATACCGTGAGAGAAGGCAGCTACCTTAATGAGGGGCTGACCAACGGTTGAAGTGACCAAAGAGGACAGGGCTGATACATTGGCTGAAGCGTCAGAGACGTTGCTGGTAATTGAATCGACCTTTTCAATCTGGGCGTTGGTACTGGCAACGGTCTTAGTGACTTCTTCAATCAGGGGGGTAGTTTCCTGGTTGAGGGAGCGGATGGTCAGGGTAAGTTCATCAAAAACCCTGCCCAGCTTAATAATGGGGAGGGCCAGCAGGGCTACCAGAATGGCAAAGACACCTGCTGCAATTAGCCCTGCAATATCAGCGCCAGTCACAGCCACCTGCTTTCTGCCGGTTTGCGCCGGCGCGGTAAAGAACACGAATCGATAACAATCTTACTTTACCTACCTGAGCTCCAGAAGGTGGCAGGAAGGTTTTAGCCGTCAAGCCTGTCACATTCATCCTGCCCCTGCGAAAGCTCTGGGGGCTGATTCGACGGCAGTAGGTTCAGCTGCCAATCTGCTCCCTTAAAGGGGCCAGCCCACCCCCACCGGCCCAGGGGGCTGGAAGGGGCGGGCTGGTGAGGCTCAGGCCTTAGGCCAGGCGTGAGTAGTATTCAACAACCAGCTGCTCTTCGCAGATGACGGGGATTTCTTCACGCTTGGGGGCCCGCTCGAGCTTTGCGTGGAGCTTTTCAATCTCAACGTTCAGGTAAGCAGGGGTGTCGGGCAGGACATCCTTGTGAGCACCGGTGGCGGCAACCTGGAAGGGAGCCATCTTTTCGCTCTTGGGGTGAACGTGGATGAGCTGACCGGGCTTGACGCGGAAGGAGGGGCGGTCAACACGAACACCATCAACCATGATGTGACGGTGAACAACGAGCTGACGAGCCTGGGCGATGGTCCGGGCGAAACCGGAGCGCAGGACTAGGGCGTCAAGGCGGGTTTCGAGGATTTCAACCAGGTTCTTACCGGTCTGGCCTTCAACGCGCTTAGCTTCTAGGTAGGCCCGGCGCATCTGAGCTTCACGAATGTTGTACTGAGCGCGTAGACGCTGCTTTTCGCGCAGCTGAACTGCGTAGTTGGAATCAGCCTTCTTGCGGCTACGGCCGTGCTGGCCGGGGCCGTAAGGACGGCGCTCTAGGTACTTCTCTGCCTTAGGGGTCAGGGCAATGCCCAGGGCGCGGGACTGGCGCACAGTACGGCGGGTACGGTTGTGGTTTGCCACAGGTCGTATTCCTTATCTTTAGCGGTGGGCAGGGTTTTGCGTGAAACCTCTGCCGCAATCTGTTTCACTGGCCTCCAAGGTAAACCACCCACGGTTTTGGGTGGCGGAGAGTGATGAGCAGCCGCACTCATATCACTACGGCCTACCACGTGATCACCTGGCTCAGGGCCGGTGCGTTTCTGGTAGTCTGCCAGCTGGTAGACAAGTCTACAGGCTCAGGGGGGTTTCAGGCTAGAAAGAGACTAGCTGCCAACCTATGCCATCAGTCACCTTAGGCCCCCACCCAGGTCAGGGAGCAGGCTCAAGGGCTCAAGAACTAAGCCCCCTCCCCCAGCTCTGATCTAGAAGCTGGGCAAGGGGGCTCGGTATGAAGGAAACTAGGCCCAGGCCTTAGCCTGAGCAGGCCCTGCTACCAGACGCCGTCGCGGCTGTGGGAAAGCAGGCTTGAGGAGTAGTTACCGAAGGTGCGGGAGTCTGCAACTGCACCGGTTGCCAGAGGCTGGGTAACAGGTGAAGAGAGAGGACCGCGGGTGTACCACTGAATGGGGCTGATCCAGGTAGAGAGCTTCTGGTTGTAGTAGTCCCGGCATTCAGGGGTGTCATCTGCACCGGTAGCTGCAAAGGTAGGAGCACCTGAAGAAACCATGGGCAGAATGGTGATGTAGTTATTCCAGCGACCCTCAGTTGCCAGGCCGTCCATGAAGCCCTGAGCCAGGTCCTTTTCTTTGTTGGCGCGGATGGTGCCAACAAAGTCCCAGGTGATGGTCTGGTTAACAGTACCAACGGGCTTGTTGTTCATTTCCCCGAACTTTTCGTACTTGATAGTACCCATTGAAGTTGAGGGCCAGGCCAGGGAGCGGGAGTCATCGTTGAGAACGTTAGCGTTCCGAACATCTACCTGCAGCTGCAGGGGGAAGTCGGGGGTGAAGGTCAGGGCGCAGCCTGAAATGTTCTTAACGTTGACCTGAATGGTGGTTGCGTAACCGTTACCGATACCCAGGGGCTGGTAAATGTTGAGCTCCAACTTAGCGGGGGCGCCGTTGCAGTAGAAGGTTGAGGCCATCTCCTGGGCAGCCCGCTCAAAGGCGGCGTCAATCTTTGCCAAACAGGGGGATACGGGGGTTTCAGAGGCCGCATAGGCTGGAACAACTGCGGTAGCTGCAACAGCAGGTGCAGCCCAGGCAGCGCCCTTAGCCAGGGAGCGGCGTGAGATATTTTGAGACATAGAGTAAACCTCAAAGTTAGAGTGAAAAAAGACAGGGGGTTTCAGGATAAACCTGCTATTGATTTATGCCAGTAACAGTGTTGATCGAATGAAACTCAGATTATTATATTCACATCAACACTGTAGGTAGACTGAAGTGGGTAAACCAACCTATAACAGGTGTCCTTTAAAGCCTGCTACTCCAAGGGTGCTTTAGGCAGGATGAATGAATGATACCTACTGCCGGTTTTCATTCTGGCTTATCAAAGTGCCGCCTCTATTTATTTTAGACACTTCCACGAAGCGCCGACTGTGCAGATAAAAGCTCAAAGATGTGACTGATAAAACTTAATGGCATGTCGGATTCTGTCTACCCTTTACCTACCTGCCCTCAGCTCCTGGGCTTCTGAGCAGAGCCTTGATTCTAGCTAGCCGCTGCCCCAGCTGGGCCTCCTGCCCAATGCTACTGGGCTGATAGTAGCTCACTGTTTCCAAGCCCTGGGGGGCGTAGGTCTGCCGGGCAACCCCCTGGGGCTGGTCATGGGGGTAGAGGTAGCCGATGCCGTGCCCTAGGGACTGGGCACCAGGGTAGTGACTATCGCGCAGGTGCAAGGGAACAGGCCCAGCCTTACCAGCCCTAACATCAGCTAGGGCCTGGTCAATTGCCAGGTAGGTGGCATTTGATTTTGGGGCCAGGGAAAGATGAATGGTTGCCTGTGCCAGGTTTAATCTAGCCTCTGGCAGGCCCACTAAGGCCACAGCCTGGGCCGCATTAATGGCAGCTGTTAAGGCAGTTGGATCAGCTAAACCAATATCCTCACTAGCAAGAGCAATCAGACGGCGGGCAATAAAACGGGGATCTTCACCGCCTTCAATCATTCTGGCTAAATAATGTAAGGCAGCATCAACATCAGAGCCCCTGATTGATTTAATAAAAGCACTCGTCACATCATAATGCTGATCCCCGCTGCGGTCATAGCGGGTTACCGCAGAGTTGAGGGCCTGCTGAACCTCAGGCAGGTCAAGAAGGGCCGGACCCTCCCCCTGCTCCTGATCCTGGCGGGCCAGCACCTGGGCAGCAGCTGCCTCAAGGGCCGTCAACGCCCTGCGGGCATCACCGGCAGCGAGGGTCAGCAGGTAATTCCTCGCTTCAGGGCTCAACTCAACCTGCCCCCCTAAACCCCGCTCAGAGACCAGGGCCTGATCCACCAGCTGCCCCAGGCTCTGCTCGGTCAGGGGATTGAGAGTGAGCAGAATAGAACGAGAAAGCAGGGGGGAAATAATCGAAATGTGGGGGTTTTCTGTTGTCGCTGCAACCAGCAGCACCCAGCCGTTTTCAACCCCCGGCAAAAGGGAATCCTGCTGGGCCCGGCTAAAGCGGTGAATCTCATCCAGAAAGAGGATGGTCCTTAACCCCCGCAGGTCCCGGTCCAGCAGGGCCTGATCCATGACCTCCCGAACCTCCTTGACCCCGGCCCTGAGGGCTGAAAGTTCAACAAACTTTCGGCCAGGAGCCCGACCCAGGGCCTGGGCCAGGGTTGTCTTTCCGCTACCTGGAGGGCCCCAAAGAATCAGGGATGAAGGGCCTGCAGGCCCCTGGCTCCCTCCGGCAAGAACCCGCAGGGGCGAACCAGGGGCTAAGAGGTGGTCTTGGCCCAGGACCTCATCGAGGGACCTGGGGCGCATACGAACAGCTAAAGGGGCCCGCTCCAGCCGGCGGGGCTGCTGCTCATCAGCTTCAGAGCTTGAATCGTCAAGGTAGAAAAGGGAAGGTTCCACAGCGGCCAGCCTAGAGGGTGTCGGTATCAAGGAGTAGGGTCACAGGTCCGTCATTGGTCAGGCTCACCTGCATCTTGGCCCCAAAACGGCCAGTGGCTACCTCTAGGCCCAGCTCACGCAGGGCCTGCACATAGGCGTTAAAAAGGGGTTCGCTGACCGGGGCGGGGGCCGCTGCAGACCAGGAGGGGCGGCGGCCCTTCTTTGCGTCCCCGTAGAGGGTAAATTGGCTGACCGCCAGCACCGGGGCAGCCTCATCTAAGACAGAGCGTTCCCCTTCTAAGAGGCGCAGGTTAGCGGTTTTATCTGCCAGTTTGGCTACCTGGGCTGGGCCATCCTCATGGCTTATACCCAGCAGAACCAGCAGGCCGGGCCGGTCGATGGCCCCTACAGTTGTGCCGTCAACAGTAACAGCAGCTGAGCTTACCCGTTGAAGAACTGCTCGCATCTGGATTCCTACCTTCTATCAGCCTAAGTATCTGCCCTCTAGCCTATCAACTCCCCCACTAGACCTTTAAAAACAGTAGACCTTAAAACAGAGATACCCACCAAGACGGTGGGCATCTCTCTTCATAGAGCAACTAGCGGGAAGGTCGCTTACTTCTCGCCGTCCTTCTTGGGCTTAAAGTCAACTCCTGCTTCCTTGCGCTGCTGGGCAGTAATGGGTGCAGGTGCTGCGGTCAGCGG